>JAFUVZ010000027.1 GCA_017471185.1 Bacteroidaceae bacterium | reverse complement strand
GCAGTTCTTCCTGGACTATTTCGAGCCTGCCAGGAACGAACAGGAGGGAGAGTGGCTGAGTGCCTCGGCTATACTGGCCTACTTGAAGAATGAGGTAGGAGTAAGTCTGCTGAAATCGCCCAGCGTACCTGCATTTGGTCGAAAACTGTCTGCCATTCCTGGCATGCAAAAGCGCGTAACCAGCATTAATACGTTCTATTTGGTTCGAAAAATCCGCTAAATTCCTATTTGCTACCATTAAAACGAATGCTACCACAATTTGTAATTACCTCATAATGAGTGTATAATTACAAGTTATGGTAGTATGGTAGTAAAATTATTAAAAAAGTAATATTATTCAGGCGAGTCCATCCAATCACCACGATACAAAAATACCCATATTTTTTGTGGTTTGCAATGTAGATCAATAACCTTTCTGTCATCAAAAATAATAAATATGAAAAATAATCGAAAACGCTTGGTGGTATCGAAAGAATTGTGTAGTTTTGCAAACTGGATGAACCAGTATCTGATAATTCTATTACTGACACAATTAATGTCATTTTACTTCCCTGTTAACATGGAAGCTGCTAGGGGTGATAGTATTCTGTTGTCTGAAATCAAACAACTTAAAAACCTATATATGGATGGGAAAAAAGACTCCGCAATCGTAAGATCCCGAGAGTTGTTGTTAACACCCGATGTCCAGAAAAGTTATGTAGCCCAGCTAATCCTACATAGTACCATTGCTATTTGTCTTAGCGATAAAGACAAAAAAGCTGCCTCAGAGGAATACATGGAGTGCGTGGCCATTGCAGAAGGCCACGGCATGATGGCTAAAGCAGAAAAAAGCCAGGATACCTACCTTTTTACCACGATGCTTAATGTCTACTATCAATTGACCATCTATTTTGATGACCTTGACATGAAGAAAGAGACCCTGCTGTTCGCCAAATGTGGCATGGAATGGCTTGCCCTTTGCGAAGACCGTAACGTCAGAGCGCAGGTCATACCTGGATATGCCATCATCCTGATGAAGTACAAAGAATATTCCATGATATATGAACCTATGAAGGAAGCCATGCCTATTCTTTTGAAAATGAACAAGCCCGACTATGCCCTTATAGTTGCCGCCTATCTGACAATGATCGAATATCAGAAATTCGGTATGGATCCAAAAGACATACCATGGATTACCGTTGGAGAACAACTGATGAGCCATGCCAAGACTTATCAGGCCAAGACCACTTTCCAGAATGCCACACGCCTGCTCATTGCCCACGAGGACAAGACGGCTGATGGTAATGGGCAACAGATGATGCCAGACTCTTCAGATATTACATTGGCTCCAACGACTGCAGAAGCTGATTCTCTGGCAAGTGACTCCATCCAGACGCGCATCGAATATGTCCATCAACGCAGCGAGCGTATTGGAATCTTCATGGGCTTGTTAGTTTTCGTGACATTTGGCTTCATCATCTACGTAATATGGCAGCGAAGACAGCGGAAGAGACGGGAATATGAAGCCGAGCAACTGATGGAGGAACGCTATATAGAAGGCCAGGAGGACGAACGCAGCCGTCTGGCAAGGGAACTCCACGATGGGGTGAGCAACCAGTTGCTGGCCGTGGAGATGAAACTGAACTCTGACGGACTCACCCCACAGACGATGCAATTGCTGAACGAGAGCCGTGAACAGGTTCGCCGCGTGTCACATGAACTGATACCGCCAGATTTTTCCCACAGCACATTAGACCAAAACCTGTCCTGCTATGCATCTCAGATGAATGGTGCAAGACATTGCGAGGTAAGTTATGGTTCCAGCCCAGAGAATGCAGACTGGTCTGTCATTCCTGACAAAACGGCACTGGAAATATACCGTATTGTCCAGGAAGTTGTAAGTAACGTGCTGAAACACTCTGAAGCCACGGTTCTGTCAATAGGCATGCATCTGGAGGATGAGAGCAGCCTCTCCGTCATCATCAGCGACAACAGCACTTCAGACATTCAGCCAATTTCAACAACAGGCATCGGCAATCGTACCATCTATCAGCGAGCCTCATCCATTGGCGGAACGATCAAGACCCATCATCATCCATACGGCAATGTGGTCCAACTCACGGTTTACCACCATTTTTTACTAGAAACATAAGAAAAAAATGGCTGCAAAGGTAAAAAATAGCGGAAAACCATGATATGGAAATCCGATTTTTCCATTAATTTTGCACCCGAAACTTCAAAAAGGAAGATGAACGATACAGACAAATACAAGCTCAGGGAAACGACGGTGGCTGTCGTCGACGATCACGAGGTGGTGCTCGAAGGTCTGAAAAGCTATCTGTCAAAGAGTGGCATAGGCGATGTAGAGGCCTTTGCCAGGGCTGATGCCCTGTTCAGCAGAATGCGCCTCAGGAGATTCGACATCTATATCATTGATATAGAGATGCCAGACACCACGGCAGAGGAACTGATTGACACTATCCACTCACTCCAACCCGATGCCAAGATCATTGTCAACACCATCCATGAGGAGATGTGGGTGGTCAGCAAGATGATGGAGAAACACGTTGACGGCGTGCTCTACAAGAGTGCCCACCTGGAACAGATGATAGAGGCCGTGCTCGCAGTATCCACTGGACAGCAATATTTCTGTAAGAAATTCCGGCAGTCTCAGAGTCGTCTGCAACATCACAATGAGATACTTACAAAACGGGAGATCGACGTGCTGAAGGCTATTGCAAACGGCCTCTCAACCAAGGAGATCGCAGCCAGTTTCTTCATTTCCGAGAATACGGTGGAAAGCCATCGCCAAAACCTCTTCCGCAAACTCGACACCCCCAACATGGCCAGCCTCATCGTCAAGGCCATCGCAGCAGGCTACATTGACCCTGAAGAACTCGTGAAGACATAAAGACAACGGCTGAAGCACAGACCGGCAGGTTCATACTGATGAATCTCGACAATCCATCTTAATGACACTGAACCATTTCAAGCCCTTCTATGCGGAAGCCGTTTTTCTTAAAAAACATGAATTATATGCTGTTCTTTAAAGAAAAAGATTAACTTTGCACCATCGTTAATTACGATATACATACTTACTGGAAGCGTTTGGTTAATTCTGAACTGATGAATCTCGACAATTCTTAATTACAATCGATATGAAACAACTGAATCTTCCGCAACTGCCTGAGTTCTCACAGAAGAACTTCGACATTGCACGTTACGCCGTTGGAACGCTAATAACACTTAGCGGCCTGTTCTTTATCTATGCAGTACTCTTCAAGGGTGATCTTACTTTCTCTGCCCAGTGGAACATCTTTAAATCGCCTCTTGGCTCTGTGTGTATCTTCATTGGTTTCTTCTGGGCCATGCTGTGGTGGGGCAAGTTCACCCACTGGTCTGCCACGCCAGTCATAGAAACTCGTGATAGGTATACGGGGAAAGTCATTGAACGCAAGGAGGACTATGATATTATGGAACAGGGGTTTGCCAAGATTATCATGCCCTTGCTGGGACATTTCGTCATTGAGCCTATTATGTATGGTTGCATCATATATTACCCAATTCAGTGCATCATTGCCCTTGTGGGTTCGATTTTCCCTTATGTACTGACACTCATTGTACTGGGCATCATTGCAGCCGCTTGGCTATTGACAAAGAATCTCCAGTTCCGGTATCGCTCTGCACTGCTTGTAGTGGCAGGTCTGCTTTTTATAGTGGCTTTCACCTGGGGTGGCACTGCCATCTATAATTCTGCTCCCGGTAGTACGATTCAAATGCTTGCCGATACCCAGACATCGTCTGAGAATGTGGGTGTTGTTCAGGATAATGAAGAGCAGACATCTTCAGATGAATCAGGTGATATTGTCGATGAAGAAGAGGATGATCAATTTGAGGGCTATGGAGAAGAAGGACTTTTAGGCAGCCTTCCCAATGGCACGATTGAATATGAAGGCGACATGGAGGGATACCCCATTGAATTCACTATCATTAAGGAAGAGGCCAGTGACATTAAGGGCATCTACAAGAATGTAAAATATGGTACGACCATGAATCTTGTAGGCGAATCCCTTCCTGCTGATGGCGGTAACATTTCTTTCTTTGGTAAGGATGGAGATACTGACTGGTCTTTCAACCTCACTGGCGATGTAGAAAATATCACTGGTACAGCTCAAAGCGGCGATACAGAACTGAAACTCACTCTTCATAAAAAATAAAATGCAGAATTATGCTAGAACTAACTTATCATAACAATCTCATAATTGGCCTCGGTGGCACAGGTGGCCAGGTGTTGAAGGAATTGCGTAAACGAATATACGATGAGTTAGACGAGATTCCTGATGGTATCGAATTCATGTATGTCGACTCTTCCTGTGAGTTGATGCAGCACGATGATCCTACATGGCAGACTCCCGACGGAAAAAACGCACAGTTCTTTGGAAATGAGTTTTTGGATATTAGCCTGAAATATCAAACAGGCCCTCTTGCAGCACTGCCTACGCATTTCCCCAATTTAAAGGGAATTATTGAGAATTGTGAAAGACTGAAGAATTACCGACCAGAAGCAGGTGCAATGCAGGACCGCCGTTTAGGGCGTGTACTATTAGGTCTTCATGCAACAGAATTTGATCGTCTGCTTAAAGATAGAGTCCTCAATCTACAACAACAAACGCGTAGCAGTGATTTAAATATAACAGTAGTGACGGGACTTTCCGGTGGCACAGGGTCTGGTTGTGTAATAAGCGTCATAGCACATATATTACGATTGTTTCCCGATGCTATTATTACAGTAATGGCAACATTGCCTACTATCCCGCCGCCACCAATGCATGACACGGGCAGATATCTCGCCAATGCATACGCGGCTCTGAGGGAATTGAATGCCTTGAATATCGGAAAACTAAAACTTACAGACCTAGTGACAGGGGAGAAGTTCCAGCCAGAGCTACCATACGACCGTTCACTTGACTTCTGTCACAGACTTCAGGAAAACAAGCTTTTCAGATTGTTCCTATTCGACAGTTTTCACAACGAATACGATAAAATAGCCAACATTCTCTATCACAATATGTGGTTAGGGACTGGAAATGATGCTGTCGAAACTTATAAGAGGGATCTGGGAATGTATGCCACCATACCTGCACCAGAGTTTAATGCCTCTACTGAAGAAGGTGAATACATAGAGGCTCGTACAAGGGCTGTAGGCGCTCTTGGGCTGTACCGCATCATTTATCCCCGAAAGCCGATTTTGCGCCATGTAGCCTATCAAGTGTTAGCCCAGTCATATAGTCAGATGCTCTTCAACAATTACGTGGAAGGTTCGGGATATGTGGACAAGCCAGCACACATTGGCTGTACTATTACAGATAAAGAACAGGAGGAGTGGAGAATGGCTCCGGCTTATTTGCGATTGGATCGCGACATATTGCCCCAACGACAAAGATATAGAACCTTCCGCGATGAATGGGAAATAGTAGGAGATAGGGCATTAGAGGAATCCTTGCATCATGATAATCCGCTCGAGTTTATGGAAGAACTGTTTATGGATTACTTTGGCAAACGGTTCCGGCAGAATGGTGTTGAGGAATATTTCCAACATGAGGCAAATAGTATCAACGACTATGTAGGGATAATCGCATCAGACTACGAGACCCTGCAGTTTCAGTCATGGAGGGCAGGCGAAAAGGGTATATGCCATCTAGCAGAACAGTTGGAAATGCTAATAGAAACTATACAACGACGCATAGATAGGTTTCCAGAGGAGATTGATCTTTGCTCAAGGGAGATCCAAGAGTACCAAGACACTCTCAATCAAATTCGAACCACGTATCAAAATAATTTATTAGCCAAACTTCTTCAGAAGAAGAAATACATCTGCCAGCAGAAAGAGTGCCTTGTACAATACTATTATCATAAGACGCGTTTACGTGCTTTGGATTTTGAGCGTCGGCTGTCAGAAGTATTGGTAATAAGGCTGCGTAGCATGCAGTCTGATTTGGAGCATCTGGCACACTGTATGAAAGAAAAGATAAGCCGAATACATGACTTGGCCCAGAAAGAGAAAGAATCACCCGCCGATACGTTTTATGTCGTTGACTGGAAATGGGTTCGGTGGTATGAGGATTCCCTCTGCGGTAATCGAGCTGAGATACAGCAGATGGTCAATGTCATCAGAATGCGTTATGCTGAGGTAAGTCAAGGTGCATTATCGCGACTGATTGACCAATTCAGATATTATCACGCAGTTAGGGATGTCCTCCCTGTATGTTTGAAACTCGTAAAGGCGTATGATGCCATGTTGTCTTTTGGCGATAAACTCGACAAGAATATCCTAAGTATCATAGAGGATCAGTACCCCACGAAAGAGCATCTGATTCAAGCCACGAGGCAGGCCATAGAGAAAGCCAATGAACACATCAGTTTCAACGACTGCGAGAAGATGAAGGCCGTTCGCAATAACCCACTGCCAAATGACCCTTGGCAAAGACCGCATGAAACTATCCTAGTCCGTATACCCCATGCGACCAATGAAAGGGAGATACTCACTTCTGAAAGGTTGGCAGCACTGTTCAAGGCTAATTGCGGCTTCACGAATGTTATAATCGACCCCGAGGCTCCTGAAACTCAGAAAATCAGCATTGTCTCCATCCACACAAACTTCCCACTACGCTGTGTCAAGTCACTTCCAGATTTGAAGCAACGATACGATGACTTGATAAGCAATAGAGGAACGCAAGCAGTAAACATGCTTCACACAGAAGATGCATTTGAAAACCTACCGTCTTTGGAAGTAGAGGCATACACAGAACAACAGCCTTCTCAGAAAGAAGAAACTATAGACATGTTTGGATTTTCGTTACCGCCAGTATTATAATAAAGTTGGAAAAGTACCGTGAGAATAGCTAACGGTCAGAGGCATTTTCGATACAAGACCTTCCCTTCCCGGTCAACATTTGCCTTGAACTTGGGATTCTTGATATTGGCGTAAACGTGAGTGTCGAAAAATAAGGGGATATGCGACTCATATAGCTTGCCATTTAAACGGGCTAAGGTGTGTCGTGTAAAGTCTTTACCTTTGATTGACAAATC
>JAFUVZ010000026.1 GCA_017471185.1 Bacteroidaceae bacterium | reverse complement strand
GTCTGTGATTTGCTTTGCGGCTTATGCCCAGAAGACTATCACAGGTACAGTGAAGGATGCTACAGGTGAGCCGATGATTGGTGTAAGCATCATCGTTGACGGTACCACTATCGGTGGCGTAACCGACTTCGACGGTAACTTCTCCATCAAGGACGTGCCTGAAAAAGGTGTCTTAAAAATCTCTTACATCGGCTACAAGGAGCAGAAAATTGCTGTAGCAGGTAAGGAAAGTTTCAATGTAACCATGCAGGAAGATGCAATGGGCCTCGACGAGGTTGTTGTTGTTGGTTACGGTACAATGAAGAAGAAGGACCTGACTGGTGCTGTTTCTTCTATCAAGGCCGATGACATTGCTCAGGTTGCCGCTCCTAATGCCATGCAGGCCATGCAGGCTAAGGTGCCTGGACTTGACCTGACACAGAGCAGTGGACAGGCTGGTGCTGGTGTTAATATCACTCTTCGTGGTAACCGTTCAATCTCTGCCAGCAACAATCCTCTTATCATCGTTGATGGTGTAGAATATGGCTCTACCCTTGACATCCCTGCTAACGACATCGAGTCAATGGACGTATTGAAGGATGCTTCTTCTACAGCTATTTATGGTACGAAGGGTGCCAACGGTGTCATCATCATTACCACCAAACGTGGTAAGGCTGGTAAGACACGCGTTAATTTCAATGGTTACCTGTCATTCAACAGTACCACAAGTGATGTTCGCAACAAGACTGGCATGGACGAGGTTAACCTGTACGTAGACCGTGCGAACTACGATGAATACATCACTAACGGCACATGGGGTTCCAACACCTACGAAAACGTATTCGGAAACACAACCATTGCCGACGGTACACTTCAGACAGACATTATCAAGAACGGTAGCTTTACCGACTGGTACGACCTTATTCTCCAGAACTCAACAACTCAGAACTATGAGATAAGCGTAAGTGGCGGTAATGAGAAAACCAACATGTCACTCTCATTGGCAGCCATGTATGACAAGGGTCTCCAGAAAGGCGATAACATGGACCGCTACAACGGACGTATCAACATCGACCATATCATCAACAAAGTGGTAAAGGTTGGTGCAAGTATGGCATTTACCTACAAAGATCACAATTCACGTACAGGCGTATTCAATGCCGCACGTAAGATGACTACAATCACTCACGCTTACCTGAATGATGGTACTGTTAACATTAAACCAAACCCATGGTATGACTCTCACGTAAACCCACTGCAGGATGAGGGCGACAACTACAAGCACAACGTACAGACCACCCGTTTCCTTGGAAGTGGATATATTCAACTGACTCCTATTACCGGTCTTGTTGCAAAATCTCAGTTCGCAGTAGATCGCACAAACAGCCGTACAGGTACTTATCAGGACTATATGTCTGTTGGAAGATACCAATCACCTACCAACACTTATATCTCCAACGCACAGGCTATGACCACAAAGATTGACTGGCAAAATACCATCAACTACAACATAACGCTCAACTCTGTTCACGACCTGGGCGTCCTTCTCGGACATGAGATGCAGAAGTCTGTAGCCGAAGGTCTCAGCTATGCCGGTACAGCTGGACAGGAGCACTACTATAACAACTCCTTCTATGATGTTACTAAGATTCAGGCAAATCTTAGTCCCGGTTCATCTTACACCAAGACAACACTTATGTCATTCTTCGGTCGTCTGAACTATTCTTATAAGGATCGTTACCTCCTTCAGGCAACAGTCCGCTACGATGGTGCTTCACAGCTTGCAGAAGGCAAGAAATGGGCTGCATTCCCATCAGCATCATTAGGATGGCGCATCACTGAGGAGAGTTTCATGGAAGGTACAAAATCATGGCTCGACAACCTGAAGCTGCGCCTTGGCTGGGGTATCTCCGGCAATGCTGCTGTCAGTGCCTACCAGACAGCCGCTCTCGTTAGTAAAACCACTCCAAGCAGTGCCACAGACTTCATACCAATGAATATGGCAAATCCAGAGCTCTCATGGGAGAAGACATCAGCGGTCAACCTTGGTCTCGACTTCGGTATCATCGGTGGACGTATCAACGGTAGCATCGACTACTACTGGACAAAGACAAAGGATTTGCTCTACTATAAGAGCTCTCCATCTTCAGAAGTATTCACATCTGTACTGTCAAACATTGGTGAGTCAAAGGGTAACGGTATTGAGATAGCCCTGAATGCAATCCCCGTCAAGACCAAGGACTTTAACTGGGATATGAACATTTCCTACACTCACAGTACCGACGAGGTGAAGTATCTGGCTGACGGACTCGACCAGAACATCCTTTCTTACAGCAATGCACTTATTGTTGGCCAGCCTGTATCAATATTCTATGACTACGAGAGTAACGAGTGCTGGAAAGAAGGTGAATATGATGCTTATGTCAAGGAAATGGCAGCGAAGGGCATTACTGTAGAAGCTCCTATCACAGGATACGGTACACCAGGAACGATGAAGATCGTTGACCAGAATGGTGACGGAAAGATTGATCCCGACAACGACCGTCGCGTTTACAACCGTTCACCTAAGCACATCATCGGTTTCAACAACACATTCACATATAAGGATTTCTCTCTTAGCATTCAGGCAATGGCACGTCTCGGTGGCTATATCGCCTATGATGCAAACAATGCACTTGGCTTGAACGACAACTATGCAAACTGGGCAGACGTAGAATACTGGACCCTCAACAATCAGAGTGCCCGTATCCCTGCACCTACATTTGCACACGCCAACCTGAAGGCTATTTACAGTGGCTATGCAACGTCATTACTTTACGAGAAGGCTGACTTCTTCAAGATCAAGGACATCACACTGTCTTACAACTTGCCGAAGAACCTGCTCAACAAAGCTTACATCAGCAATGCCAAGATATATTTCTCTCTGAAGAACTTTATTACATTCAACCGTCTGAACGACAATTATGACCCAGAGCGTGGCGGTGCCATCACATTCCCACTTCAGAAGCAGGTTGTAATTGGTCTTAATCTTGGATTCTAAGTCTATAACTTATAATTAATAATGAATAATATGAAAAAGATATATGGATTTTTAATGGCAGCAACGATGCTCGTTGGTGCTACATCCTGCTCTGACTTCCTGGATGAAGAGAACAAGACCGGCAACACAGCCGACTTGATCTATGGCTCAGAATCAGGTTTGGCAGGACTCGTCAATTCATGTTATGCCTACACCCGCGCATGGTGGGGAAAGGAGCCTTCACTGGGTCTTTCAGACTGCGGCTCTGACCTTTGGTATACCGGTACTGACAACAAGCAGATGCTGCTTAATACATACACATTCACATCTGCTGCCCTCGATAATGAAGTGAACAACAACCCATGTTTCGACCAGTACTGGGAGATGTACTACGATGCCATAGACGTCTGCAACAATGCTCTATATTATATCAACAGCGGTCTTGAGAAAGGTGTCATTTCAGAGTCTACTGCCAACCAGTATTTGGGAGAAGCTTACTTCTGCCGAGCACTCTACTATTTCAATATGGTGTCATTATGGGGTCCTATCCCATATAATGAAGAGCGTATCACCGCAACAAAGACCACACCGGTTCGTGTTCCTGAGTCTGAGGTGTTTACAAATATTCTCGCAGACCTCGACAAGGCCATTGCAAACCTTCCTACAAACAATGCCAAGAAGCTTAGCAGCACTCACTGGCTTCCTACCAAATATGCAGCAGAGGCTCTTAAGGCCCGTGTAGCCCTCTTTGCAGCATCATGGCTTGGAAAGAGCGAGCTCTACAGTGTAGCACAGAGTTGCGCACAGGATGTCATCAACAGTTCCGGTGCTTCGTTCTACAGCCGCTACAATGACACCTGGACAATGGACAACGAAGGAATTGGAGATAACAAAGAGGCTATCTGGGGTGTATACTATTCTTACGACGAGGGTGTAGGCAACTGCATACCTTATCGTTACAAGACAGATGCAAATGGTAGCAACCTTACATTCAACTCCCTTATCACACGTACCGGATACACACGTGGCGGTTCTGCTCATCACCTGATGTTTGTTCCCACATGGAACAACGGTAACACAGCCGACCTGGGTAATGGTTCCGGTAACACCTGTCTGTTCAATCGTCCCACAAACTCCAGCTCGTCTTATATAACAAGTAAGAAGACCGGTGAGAATATCTTCATCGCACCTTATTACTCACCATACAGCCGTGGTTTCACCCGTTACCTGCCATCCCTCTATCTTTGGGAGACTCTGGCCAAGGGACGCAACACCGACCAGCGTTTCGACGGAACACTTGTTACCCACTACAATATTGTAGCCGGACTGGAGGAGAACAAGCATGACATGTATCCAAAGATGGGTGAGTTCATCTATGACGATGCCAATAGCCCTGCAACCGCTCTTGCACGTGACGGAAACTATTTCAATGCCGGTGACACTGCTATCTATTACAGCGAGCTCGACGGTAACTCTGCTGCAGGAAAGGCTCTCCAGGCATGGGCAAAGGACCGCTATCGTATCCAGTTCGCCTATGGTGGTGACATTCCTGTTTACACCTCTGGCGACTATGCAACAGCACTGCCAACATCTACAGCAAAGACCACTTCAGATGTATATGGCGATAATCGTTACAACAACAAGAAGATTGGTGGAAAGAACTCTTATCCAGGTATCAAGAAGTTCCTCGACTCACCATACGATGCAACCTACCTCTGTCTTGACCTCTCATATCGCGATGGTATTGTATTCCGTCTTGCAGAGATGTACCTGATTCTTGCAGAATGCCAGCTCCAGAATGGCGGAGATGCACTTGGCACTATTAACACACTCCGTGCAGCTCGTGCCATCAGCGGCCAGGACAACTCACTGAATGCTGTATTCGGTACCAGCAGTGTAAACATCGACGTTATCCTTCAGGAGCGCGCTATCGAGCTCTGCGGAGAGTATCAGCGCTGGTTTGACCTGAAGCGTACTCACAAACTCATTGAATACGTTAAGGCTCGCAATGCAGAGGCTTCTGGCAACATTCAGGCTATTCACTACTATCGTCCTATTCCACTCAACATGATGGACGCTTGTACAAATGTGATTGCTACTCCTGCCTCTCAGGATGCCAACGGTGTGCTGCAGTATTCATCTACTGCTGAAGGCATGTGGCAGAACCCAGGATATTAATATTGATATCGTAAAAAACTGCTATAAAAATCGCCCCCTCCCTCGGATTGCTCCGAAGAAGGGGGCGAATTTTATTTGAGAGCGTCATTGCGACACATCTCCCAGCCTCGCAGCATGGCGAAGTAATTGAGAGATTCTGTGCCGTTTTCTTGAATCGCCATTGCTATGCCTACCATCATCCAACGACTAGGTTTTTCTAACGGGATTCCGATGGGCTCGTCGGGGTCGATACCTGTGAGACGACTTACGTTGGCGATATAAGTCTCGGTATTGTTCTCGCCTGGCGGAGCCCATCGGCGGATGATAGTACGGATGGTATAGAGACGGTACTTGTGATAGTAAGTACGTGTGAGCAGGTAGAATGCTGCACGCCAACCATACTCAAGTGATTTAAACTGGCAGAAAGCTCTATCGTTTTGGGCTTCTGCG
>JAFUVZ010000052.1 GCA_017471185.1 Bacteroidaceae bacterium | reverse complement strand
TTAATAATTAATAATTAATAATGGATAATGTTCTCAAATTGAGAATATAGCCCGGTATTCCTCGGCATCGAAGCATGGGCAGGCTTTGTGAGGATTGAACTCATTGTGCCCCGTGATCACTGCTTCGGGATATCGCTGATGCAGCTGGATAAGGAGGTCGAGCAGGGAGTCCTTCTGGGCTTCCGTGCGGGTGTCGGCGAACTGGCCGTTCTCGTTTAAGCCTCCCTCGTAGCATACTCCGATGGAGTGCTTGTTGCGCTCCTTGCAGTGAGCTCCTACAAGCTCTTCCTTGCGACCTTCATGGACGGTGCCGTCGCATTCAATGTACCAGTGGTAGCCGATGTCTGTAAAACCTCGCTTCAGATGATCACGCTTGCAGGCTTCAAAGCTGTAGCTCTGGTCGCAACGGGTGGCACTGCAGTGCAATATGATGAATGCTATGCTTCGCATTTGTTTAATGAATAATGAATAATGAGTAATGAATAATGAACTCAGTTAATGTTCAACGTTCAATGTTCAACGTTCAATGTTCAATGAATCACGCAGGAGTGGAGGGTTATCGCACTGATCACCGTGGTTACGCATGTTAATACGGCGTTGACGACAACGCCCCAGTTTACTTTGATTTTCTTAAACATATTGATTTGATTTGTGATGCGGAGCAAGCTCCGCATCAAGGTTAATTATGATTGGTTTTTGAGGGAGACGGGGCAAGCCCCGTCTCTACTTCACCTCCGGATGGCAATCGTCACATTTCGGAGCATCGAGCGCAAAGTCAAGCATGCTTGAACTTTGCCGAGTCGTTACGAAATAGGACGAAGTCAATTGTCAATTAGACATTCAGGTCATCGCCGCCGGTGTTACCGCCTGGTGTTGAGCCACCAGTGTCGGAGCCTGAGCCTGTGTTAGAGCCTGAGCCGGTGTTTGAGCCGGTGTTAGAACCAGTGCCTGTGCCGGTTGGGCTGCCACTGCCAGAGGCTGATGTGCCAGTCAGTCCGGTCAGGGCAACGGCCTTCTTCAGCGAGGCGGTCAGACCGAGGCCCTTGGCCAGCATGATGCCTGTGGCACGTGCACGGAGCTTGACACCCTGGATGTTCTTCTGAACGGAGAAGTCGTCCTCTGAGTCAGCGCCTCCCTTGGCGTTCTTGATGCCGATGGAGAAGATGGCGAGGTTGTTCAGCTTGACGTTCTTGCCCTCGAGCAGCAGCTCATGGATGCACTGCACCATATCGGTGAGCATACCCTTAATGGCTCCCTTGGAGAACGGGGTGTTGTGACTTGCCATGTGCTCTGCCAGAGCGTCCTCGTCAACGGTCTCCTCGATGACCGGGTAGGCGAACACCTTGCCGAAGATGGCCTGCTTGATGTTGTTGCACTTCTTGAGAATGTAACGGATCATAATACTGAAAGTTTAAAAAGTTAATAACTCCGGACCCTTGCCGCGCGCTTGACCAGAATCCCGCCATTGTGTCTCAATGACGATGCAAAGATACGACACGGGCGATGGGGCACTTTCGGCTTGCTTCCGTTTCCGCCGTATTATTCACTTTCCGCCTGATAAGTTGCTTTTCTCAGTCGAAAATGATGGTGAACTTGTCGGCGATGTACTTGACGATGTGCGGCGGAATGACCTTGGCGTTGGGCTTGAGTCCCATCTTCCGTAGCTCCGCCATATAGGGCTTGCACCAGCTCATGAGCGTCTTGACGCTCACACCCGCATATCCTGCGAGACGCTGCTTAGACATTGCTTTCATAAACGCTATGTTTTGGGTTGTTAAACACTATGTTTCCAGACCGTAAGCCTATGACTTTCCATCCGTAAGTCTATGACTTTTCCGCGGGATGTCATATACCCGGGCCTTGGGATGTGAAGCGGTGAAGTTACTTATATTAACTTTCATATATGACATTTACATTTAGAGAAAAGAAAGAAATAGTAAATGTAAATATATAGGTAAAGTCGCGTACACGAGCTTCACCGCTTCACGCTTGATGTTAAAACGGCAGTTTCGGCTCTGCAGGCTGCTCCGGCTCACTGGAACCGTGTGTATCCTCATGGGCGTAATCGTAAGCCTCTGCCGAGAGATGCGACTGCACCTGGTCAAACGGTATCTCGATGACCTTGAAGAAATTGCCTTTACGGGTGTGCGTGACCTCAAAGCCGAGCCTGACCATCGCCACGCTAACCTTGCGTGAGGACAGGGGATAGCCCACATGTCCTCCGTTGAGCAGCTGGCAGACCATGGCCGCGTTCATGAGTCTGGCAGTCTCCCCCTCCTGGGGCTTACGGAGCCTCATGCTGATGAGCTGCTCCTCGTCGCTCTCCACACGGAAGGGCTGGTTGAGCCGCTCCACACGCTGCTCGTCTTCTGTGTTGAACCAGTAGCGGAATCCGCTGCGGAACTCGTCACGGAGCTGTGCGTACAGCTGCTGATAATCAATATTCCACGTGCGGGGATCGTCAATGTGGCTCACCTTGAAGCAGAGCCACCTGCGGTTACCTGTCTCGTCGGTCAGGAAACGCTGCTGGTTGCCAGTGGCGCAGAGGGATGCCAGGCGACGCTTGGCTTCCCGGAAGCGGGCGTAGGGCCTTCGCTCCTTGATGGTGTCGGTGGTAATCAAAGACTTAAGCTCTGACAGTTCCTTTTGCCCGGTGGCTTCCACTTCCTCGATATCCACGAGGCAGTTCTCAGCCAAGGCCAGCCTGTCATCCTTCGTGGTGAAGGTGTTGTGGGCGTTCTCCCAGAAGTAGGCCCGCAGCTCAGGGGGCAGGAGGAAACGGAAGAAGGTGGTCTTGTAGATGCCCTGCTTGCCGATGACGGTGAACACCTGGTGGTTGGTCACATGGTCGTCAAGCCAGCAGCCTACCGTGGCGCAGTGCCACTTGTGGAACGCCCACCGCAGGTCTTCCTGCGCTTCCTCATCCGTCTGCCCCGGCACTGACGCTTCGGCGCGGATGTGTGATATCAACTCTGAAACCCGATCTTTGCCATCCCAGGGTGGCAAGGCATTGATATAGTCTCTGACGGGATGCACTAACGGAGCGAAGTCGCTCTTGATGACATCATATACGTCGCTTTTCAGCACCCTTTTGCCGGTATCCACCGCCATCTGGGAACGCAATGAGGCGAGAATGCGGTCGTCAACGACTGACCATTGAACATTGACCATTGAGCATTGACCGGTATCATACCCCCTCCCGGCTTTGCCGTACTCCCCCTTTCTAAGGGGGAGAGCTGAGGGGGCTGCAGCATTGTCCGCATGGTAATGTTCAATGTTCCTGACCATTGTCTGGTCAGTGACGACATTATAGATTAGCTCGACGTGGTCTGTGAGCCACTGGCGGATTTCCGCTATGGTAATCATAGAGTTCTCTTGCGGCTTCTTCCTGCTGTCGCGACTGACGCGCCAGGTTCCGTGTTCGTCCTGGCCTTTGTTGTAGCAGTGGGTGATGATGGCTTCCCGCTCACGGGAATCGAAATCGCTCCACTGTCCTTCCGCCCAGGTGCGCAGGTCGTCTTCCGGCACACCGAAGCGGTTGAAGAGGTAGCAGGCGTGCAGGATGTAGTCATGCCGGTGATGGGGCTGGTACTCCATGTTCCGTCTGGCTAATATCTTACTGACTTTGGACCAGGCTTCTTCGATGGTGGCCTGCTGGGTTCCGGCATCGAACACCTTACGGGGCTTGCCAGACTCACAGCTTTCAGCGAAGTTGGCCGCCAAGATCATGTCGTCGGTGATGACGAACGGCTCCGCATCGGGATTGTAATACACATCCTCGTCATGCGCCATGCCTGACAGCCTGCCGTAGTCGCTGCAAGCCGGATCGTAGTCGCAACCGGTTAGCTTTTTGTAGTACTCGTTGCCACAGAGGAACGCCGCTTTCCAGGAGGTCCCGTTGACCGTTGAAGGCTGAATGCCGTCAACAGTGTCAGAAAGGCGATTGTAGCGGTAAATGCCCCTGTAACCATCATTACTGATGGTTTTATAGCATACCATGGTATGAGGGTCATTGATGATCAGGTTTCGGACATATTTCATCCGTTCATCCGCATTGGCCATGTTCAATGTTCCATGTTTAATGTTCAATGTAGAAACATGGTCAATATCAAACATGGCAAGGCCAGTGAACCTGACGACATGTTCCGGCTGCT
Source organism: Bacteroidaceae bacterium (assembly GCA_017471185.1). Taxonomy (GTDB): domain Bacteria; phylum Bacteroidota; class Bacteroidia; order Bacteroidales; family Bacteroidaceae; genus Bacteroides. Next base: position 32,877 of record JAFUVZ010000052.1, on the reverse strand, counting down.
TGCCTGAACCGTTGAAGACCACGCCTACGGAGAACGCCTCCATACGCTCTACCTTGACGCGTCTGTTGGCTTCCTCACGGCTGATGACCTGGGCCATCTGCCTGTAGCCTTCCGTCTTCTGGCGGATGATCTCGTCATGCCTGGTCATGCGTATCACCTCGTCAAGACTGACCTCCTTGCTTTTTACACTTTGCAAGTTGGCGAAAATGGACACTTTTAGTTCGTTGTTCATAATCATATAGTAATAAAAAATTTTTAGTTTGTTTAAAATTTTAATTTAAATCATACTTGCCGGCTTTTTGACAGTGCGAAAATAGAAGATATTTTCGACACTATGTCTGAAAACTTACGATTATCCTTTAGGTTTTAACGATAAACAATCATGAGTGGAAAAATATTTCCACTTTCTCAACACTTTTTAAGTTAAGACCTAATTGAATAACCAAGTATTCGGTGGTTACTACCATGCTTCCGTCATCCTCCGTATGTCGGGTATCATCAATGTTTTGCTGATTGATTATTATGTCAGCACAAAAGTCCTGGCCAAGGAAGCCGGCATATCTTACAAAACCTTCTGCAAAGTGAAGCGAGGTGATGTGAAAGTGAGTTACGAGGTATATGTGGATGTCTATTCCGTGCTTGCCATGTATCACAACTATACAGTTGAGCAGGTCTTAAACGATTTGGACAAGTGCAATCAGGCAGGGGTAATGCCTGTCTGGAAGTGATTCTTCTCCATCTCAAGATTCTCTTTCTCATTATCCGCAAGGTATTCAAGTGCGAAGCCTTCATTGGCTATCATTGAACACTATCTGAAAGCGTTGTTCTTATGACGGCATAATAATCAGCTGTCATGCCTTTGGGCCTTTGTGCCCAAAGGCGATTTGGTTGAAAATTATTAAAACTTTATTAATATGGAAAAAAGAAAGAGAACACTTCGCCAACGAATTAGTATTATAGTTAGGGGATTGTATACCTATGGCTATTTGAAATTTATCAAAGGTATGGATATCGGTAAACATGTATCTGTTGCGAGGTCTGCAACCATGGAACGTGCTTATCCCAAATCCATTCATATAGGTGATAATTCACGTATTTCTATAGAGGCTATGGTGCTTGGTCATGACTATTTCCGTGGTAAGGAACAATCCGATACTTATATTGGTCATAATACATCTATAGGAGGGCGTGCAATTATATTACCAGGCTTGAGAATAGGCAATCATTGTTTTATTGGAGCAGGGGCTGTTGTTACAAAAGATGTGCCAGACCATTGTTTAGTAGGAGGTAATCCTGCTAAAATTTTGCGCGTGGGGATTGAATTAAATGATGATTATCAAATCGTTAATCATGGCCATAAACCTGATGCATAAGAACTTGTATATGTACAAACACTTTTTTAAACGCTGCCTGAGCTTTATCCTGGCTCTGACGGGATTGCTGTGTATAGGATGGCTGATTGTCATCGTGGCCATCTGGCTGCATTTCGCCAACAAGGGGGCAGGGGCCTTCTTCCTGCAGGAGCGTCCGGGCAAGGATGCGAAGATATTCAAGGTAATCAAGTTCAAGACGATGACGGACGAGCGGGATACTGAGGGTAACCTGCTGCCTGATGCGCAACGACTGACGAAGGTGGGCAGGTTCGTCCGTTCAACCTCCATTGACGAGCTGCCGCAGCTGATCAACGTGCTGAAGGGTGACATGGCGTTGATAGGCCCCCGTCCGCTGATTCCGAAGTACCTGAAGCTTTACACACCAGAGCAGATGCGCCGTCATGAGGTCCGTCCGGGCATCACTGGCTGGGCGCAGATTCACGGTCGTAACGAGCTGCCCTTCACCGAACGCTTCAAGTATGATGTGTATTACGTGGATCACCTCACTTTCTTCTTTGATGTGAAGATTCTCTTCCTCACCATCATCAAGGTATTCAAGCGCGAAGGCATCTCTGCCCAAGGACAAGCTACCGTCGAGGCGTTTAATGGGAGGAATTGAAAACATTTATTCTATATATTATTGCATGATTAATAAGCTGAATTTCTAATATTCAAAAATTTATGGGAAAGAGAATTTATTTGTGCCTGGCTCACATGAGTGAAGCCGGGATGGAACAGAAGTATATCCAGGAGGCGTTTGACACGAACTGGGTGGTGCCTCTGGGACCTAACGTGGATGGGTTTGAGAAGGACCTGGAGGAGTTCGTGGGTGAAGGGAAGCGTGTGGTGGCTTTGTCTTCAGGTACCGCTGCGGTGCATTTAGGACTGTTAGCTGCCGGCGTTGGCCGTGGTGATGAGGTGATTGTGCAGAGCTTCACGTTCTGCGCTTCTGCGCATCCTGTGACTTACTTGGGGGCTACGCCTGTTTTGGTGGATTCTGAGCCTGACACTTGGAATATGGATCCTGAACTGTTAGAAGTGGCTATCAAGGACCGTATTGCGAAGACTGGCAAGAAACCCGCTGCCATCGTACCTGTAGCTCTGTATGGCATGCCTTACAAGGCTGACCGCATCATGGAGATTGCTGACCGCTATGGGATTCCTGTGGTAGAAGATGCCGCTGAGGGCTTTGGATCGAAATACAAAGGCCAGGTGCTGGGTACGTTCGGTAAGTATGGCGTGCTGAGTTTCAACGGTAACAAAATGATTACGACTTCTGGCGGTGGTGCGCTGATTACTACCAATGAGGATGAGTGGCGCGAGATCATGATGTATGCTACGCAGTACCGTGAGAGCTATCCTTACTATCAGCATGAGAAGATTGGCTACAACTACCGCATGAGTAATATCTGTGCCGGTATCGGTCGTGGCCAGATGACGGTGGTGAATGACCACTTGGCACATCACAAGCATGTGCAGAAGCTGTATGAGGAGCTGTTGCCTGATGTGCCAGGCATACAGGTTCATTCTCAGCCTAATAATGGTGAATATGACTCAAACTACTGGCTTTGCATCATCACTATTGGCGAGAATGTGAAGGTGAAGGGTCAGGAGAATGCCTATAAGACCATCGTGACGGGTGCCGTGGGCGGTGCTGCCGGTGTTATTCATGCCGCTGAATCAGCCCATACTGATTGTGAGCCCAATGCCAACGTGGAAGCCATGCGTGTGGCTCTCAATAAGGCGGACATCGAGGCTCGTCCGGTGTGGAAGCCGATGCACAAGCAGCCTGTGTACTTACGCACGATTGAACATGGAACATTGAGCATTGAACATTTGCCGTCCGGTGTGGTTTGCCAGACTTCTGATACAAGTGTTGCTTACATCAATGGCGTTTCAGAGACTCTCTTCAAGGTCGGCATGTGCCTGCCTACCGGCCCATGCGTCAGCGACGATGATGTGAAATACATCGTCGCTACAATCAAGGAGAATATTTTGTAAAAGCGGAGTAGGCGTGACACAGGTGTCGGATCGCAAACTATTAGATTTGAAGACAGACTCACTCAAATGTCTTGAAATCGTCTGGATACTTTAGGTTCTGGGTTATCTCGCCACCATAGAGTCGAACCCATGAACGGAAAGACTGGTCGTCACTTGACAGCTCTATAACCCGGGCACCGTTAGGCTTAAGGTTATTATACACAATGTCACAGCCACTGAAACGGCCATACATCAAGAAGATATCATTCCATTTCATGGTGAAGTCATCATCATGGTCATGTCCGCAAATCACTGCCCTAACATCGCCCATCTCTTTCATTGCCACAAACATACCGGAATTAATGTCTGGAGCGCAAGGCTCTTCTCCATAATTGCCTTTCATGATACGATGGTTGTCGAGCTTGAATGCGTAACCATATTCAGGTAAAGGAATATGGAAGAAAGCCAAAGACGGCACAGGTACACCGCCATTCTGTTTTGTAAAAGCCATGCTGTGCTGCCGATACCAGTTTATTTCAGGGAAATGAATATAGCCCCAGCTCTTCTCAAATCCGGGTAACTCAGCCCGGTTATTGGAATCGAACAGATAGAACACCCATTGTGGAGACTCTTCATTTTCCTTAGACAGTGTAATAATGTCATTGCTGATGCCATGAAGTCCCGTAACTGTGGAATTAATATTGTAAGGCAATGACTTGATGACATCGAAAATCTCCTGGCGGGAAAGGTCAAAATCACTGTCATGGTTGCCCAATGCCACAGCGAAAGGGATCTTACGTTCTGAAATAGGAGCGAGGATCTGACGTACAGAATCCTCTGCCGGCTTTCCGAATATGATGTCGCCTGTATGAATCACCAAGTCAGGCTTTTCAGCATCAAGCATCTCGCACACATTCTTCAAAGCTCGTTCTGAACGAGGGTCACCGGCCACATAATGAGTGTCGGTGAGTTGCAGAATCTTGAACTTACCGTTTGGCTTAAAATTGAAATTCATAAACTTCTCACCACTGCTGGTAGCAATACGGGTCGCTGCAATACCCGAAGCAGGAATGAAACTACCCATGCCCAGCAATGCTGAGTTGCGTATGAATTGTCTGCGGTTGATATTCTTTGTCATAATCAATGCTTGTTGTTACGTTGACGTTGTAATTCTTCCTGCTGTTTCTGCATCGCCTCAAGACGAGCCTGGAAACCGCTCTTCCGCATTTCCTTAGGATCCTTCTTGTTGGCTTCCAACTGCGCGAGTAATTTGGCGTCATCCGTAGAATAACGCATCCACGCCATCGTAGCCACACTGATAAGTGTACTGAGGAAGTAATAATAGTTCAAGCCTGAAGGATAATCGTTCAGGATGAAAAGGAATACCACAGGCATGATGTAGTTCATATACTTCATGGCAGCCATTGACGGATTAGCGCCCGTGTCCTGCATCTTCATATTATACATCATGTAAAGCAGGTTGGTGATACACATCAGTACGCAGAACAGACTCAAGTGGTCGCCCAGGAACGGAATGTTGAACGGGAAGGTCACGAAAGCGTCATAAGTGCTAAGGTCATCAGCCCACAGGAAACTTTGCTGACGCAATTCAATAGCGCTTGGCACAAACATAAACAAAGCCATGAGGATAGGGAACTGGATGATCATTGGCAGACAGCCACCCATAGGACTTACCCTGTATTGGCTATACATGGTCATGATTTCCTGCTGCTTCTTCATAGCATCAGCTTCGTTAGGATATTTGGCATTAATCTCATCCACTTTAGGCTTCAGTGCCTTCATTTTTGCTGAAGACATATAGGTTTTCCAAGTGGTAGGAAGAATCACGATCTTAACTATCAATGTCATCAAGAGCAAAACGATACCCATGCCCAATCCGAGCTTAGAAAGCCAGTCGAACACGTTGATGGTAAAGAACTGGTTAATCCAGCGTATGACAGGCCATCCCAAATATACCAGACGCTGCATATCCCAATCTTTCTCACGGCCATCATCTAAAGCAGAGAGTATCTTGTAATGATTAGGACCAAAATAGAAGTGCATCTCTGTAGGCACGTTGCCTGACGGGTCAAACACCGTATTCATATCAGCGGCATAATCCTTGATATAACCGCTGTTGCGCTCTTCCATCTTAGAGTTCAGCTTGGTGTCGTTAAAGCCAGCGTCACTTATCATCACGGCAGAGAAGAACTGATTCTTGAATGCCACCCAAGTCACTGTTTCTTTCACGTCTTCTGAATCGTCTCCTGTAGCGGACATCTCTTCTACATCATCATCAGTCTTATAGGTAAGCTGTGCCAAACGGTTCTCGTAAGTATATCCTTTCTCTATCTGGCGTGCTTTCTGTTTCCATTCAATGTCGATATGGTTGTTTGTAGAAGCCAACTTACCGTTCATGCCCACAGCCTGAATCGTAAGATCTACAAGGTAGGTGTCAGGACGCATAGCATAGGTGAAGTCCACATAGCTGGATGCATCAGCCTGCAGGCGCATGGTTACAGCATTTTCAGACTGATTGACAGGAGTAAAATAATAGTCGCTGGTCTCCATCACTCCTTTCGAATTGTAAAGCAAGTAGTTGAGAGAGACCTCCTGGCCTTCAAACAGGGTGACCGGCGTCACCTTATCCTGGCTCATATAATCTTTCAAAGTCGCTGAATACAAACTTCCGCCTTTAGTACTAAGAGTAAGTTTCGCCAGATTGTTTTCTATAGAAACCAATTGCTCAGTACCTTGTGTAGCATTAAAGAAAAGGGATGTCGAGTCTTTTGAAGCCATTTCCCTTTCATTGGCAAGTGCAGCTTCAGCTTTTGCCTGCAGTTCAGCCGCACGTTTCTCCACTTGAGCGATGGAATCATAATAATGTTGCTGGGCTGCCAGCTGCTCCTGTGAAGGGCGGCTCAGATAACTGAAGACAATAAGCACGATAAAAATAAGCACCATGCCAGTAATGGTATTTTTGTCCATTTTCCTAATCTTTATTTATTAAATTTGGTGTATGTAAACTCTATTTTTCCATTTTAGCTGCAAAAGTATTAAAAAAAGAGCGAAGTGCCTAAAGAAAGCGGATTTTTTTCGATATTCTTGCTTGATAAACTTATTTGCATTATTTTTGCATAAAGAAATTACCAACCTAAAATGTTATAGAAAGATGAAAAAGAGATATTTTCCGCTTTTGTTTTTAGGGGCAATGATGTCAGTTTCAACAGCTTTAGCTGACAATCCACTGAAAACCTATGCTGTAGGGGATGATCGGACAGCATCCACGCCAGACAAGATTCAGGCGCTTCCTGGAGAAATGGGCAAGTATTTCGTGCTTAAAATGACTCCGGCAGACAGAAATAACAACTTCTATGTTGACACAGTTTCAATCCTTCACGAAAAGTACTTTGGTGAGCTGGACTATTTGAACGACCCTGAGACACCCCAAAGGTATATTGAGACTGATCCTGATTATTACCGCCTGTTTGTTCCCACCACTTACTATAAGTCTTCCATCGGGCAACTCTCTACTGTGAAGACTGAAGCTTTGCTGACTGACAATCAGACAGTAAAAAACAAGGAAATACTTCCAATAGACGAAGATTCATACACCACGAAAGAGCGTGTGAATAAGGTTGTTGACAAAGCTCTGATGAACCTGTACTTGAATAGTCCGGAATATGTGATTTTTACAGAAGACGAACTGGATTCTGTCCCACTATTCGTTGACAACATAGCAAAAGAAGAAAATACCGCCAACCTGAATGCACAGCGATCCATGATGACTATGCTGACTAACTCCGCTCCTGCCGAAGTAACCCAGGAAGCTGAGGTGGAAGTACAGAAACCTAAGTTCTGGACTTACGCAGGCAACGGGTCGCTTCAGTTCTCACAGCACTATCTGTCAGATAACTGGTATAAAGGCGGTGAAAGCAGCGTGGCTATGATAGGTACCTTGCAGCTTTCAGCCAACTATAACGACAAGGAGAAAGTGCAGTGGGAGAACTTGCTTGACGCGAAATTAGGCTTGGCTTCAACTCCGTCTGACCAAGTGCACAAATACCTTACCAACACAGACCAGTTGCGTATTTTCAGCAAGTTGGGTATTCAGGCAGCCAAGAATTGGTACTACACACTCTCCGCAGAGTTCAAGACACAGTTCATGCATGGTTATAAGGCCAATGACCCGACTTTGATCTCCAGTTTCTTTGCCCCTGCTGACCTGACGGTAGCACTTGGTATGGACTTTAAGAAGAAGACTGACAAATATGCTTTCTCCCTGTTGATTGCGCCAGTCAACTGGACCATGAGATACGTGGGCAATAAAGATATTGATGAAACTACATACGGACTTGACGAAGGCAAGAGCGTGAAGCATAACATCGGTTCTGAGATTCAGCCTACGCTGACTTGGAACATTACCAAGAACATCACGTTTGAATCACGCCTGGATTATCTGACAAGCTACAAGTGGGTTCGTGTAGAGTGGGAGAACACGTTGAACCTGGCAGTCAACAGGTTCCTGTCAACCAAGCTTTATGTACATGCCCGTTATGACGATAGTGCGACACCTCTCAACGGTAGCTCCAGCTATTTCCAGCTGAGTGAACTGCTGAGCTTTGGTTTAAGCTACAACTGGTGACATCTGTTACTTTAAACAAGTATTTTAAGGGGGGATGATTATCAAAATCATCTCCTTTTTTTTTGCTTGTTACAATATTATACATTAATTTTGCAATGTATTTTGCCGATTAGGGGCGTGGAAATGAAAGAAAATATAGTAAAACATAAAGGAGTTGTACAGCAGGTGGGGGATTCTCGTCTGACTGTTAGGATATTACAGACTTCCGGCTGTTCTTCATGCAGCATCAAGGCACATTGTACTTCCGCAGAATCCAAAGAACACCTCATTGAGGTGGAAGACATGAATGCATCACGATATCATGCTGGAGAAGAAGTTTGGATTACAGGTTCCACAGCTATGGGCAGACAAGCCGTCTGGTATGGCTATGTGCTGCCTCTGTTTATTATCGTGGGGCTTCTTTTCGTCCTTTCCTTCTGGCTCAAAGACCAGGGAGAACTGACGATTGGGCTTTGTACACTCATCTGTTTCATTCCCTATTATTTCCTGCTCTATTATTTTGGCAAAGACAAGATGAAGAAGAAGTTCAGCTTCACTGTCATGCCATTAGACGACAACTTTACAGAATAATAATCAACAACTTAATAATTAACTAATTTATGAATGTAATTCTGATTGCAGTGATTTCTATTGGAGTGATAGCGCTGGTGGCAGCACTGGTGCTCTATCTGGCTTCAAAGAAATTCGCCGTTTACGAGGATCCGCGTATCGCTCAAGTGGCTGAGGTGCTTCCTCAGGCTAACTGTGGCGGATGTGGTTATCCGGGGTGTAGCGGTCTGGCAAGTGCCATCGTGAAAGCAGGTTCATTAGAGGGCAAGTTCTGTCCTGTCGGTGGCCAGCCCGTGATGGAGAAAGTGGCTGCCGTGATGGGGCTTACTGCTGAAGCCAAGGAACCTATGGTGGCGGTAGTAAGATGTAACGGTACCTGTGCCAACCGTCCTCGCCTGAATGAGTATGACGGCGTAAAGAGCTGTGCTATAGCAGCGGCTCTTTATGGCGGTGAGACGGGATGTAGCTTTGGCTGCTTGGGATGTGGCGACTGTACCCGTGCTTGTAAGTTTGACGCTATCCACATGAATCCGGAAACAGGCTTGCCTGAAGTGGATGACGAGAAGTGTACAGCTTGCGGTGCCTGTGTAAAGGCTTGTCCTAAGAACATCATTGAGCTTCGTAAGAAAGGCTTGAAAAACCGTCGCGTTTATGTGCGTTGCGTGAATAAGGACAAGGGTGCCGTTACCCGTAAGGCTTGCTCCGTAGGCTGCATCGGCTGTGGCAAGTGCGAGAAGACCTGTCCATTCGGAGCCATCACCGTTGAGAACAATCTGGCATATATAGATATCAACAAATGTAAGTCTTGCCGTAAGTGTGTGGAGGTTTGTCCTACCCACGCCATCGTAGATATGAATTTCCCGCCGAAACCTGCTAAGCCAGCAGCTCCGGCTGAGACCAAGCCTGCTCCTGCTGTTGAAAAACCAGCTGTAGCCAATGTCGCTCAAAAACCTCTTACAGTCAGTGCGGACGCAATAGTTTCTTTGCTTCCTCAAGCTAACTGTGGAGCTTGTGGATTCGACGATTGCCCGGCATTTGCCAAAGCTGTCGTGAAAGACGGTGGAATAGGGGAGAAGTCTTGCTCCGTAGGCGGAGATGAAGTGATGAGTAAGATTGCTGCTTTACTGGCATCTGCTCCTATAGCTGAGACTGCACCTGCTAAGACTGAAGTTCCTGCGGCAGAGGTGAAACCAGCAGCTGTCAAGGCTGTAGAGCCAGCATTTGAGGTCATTAATATCGCGGCTCATCCTAAAGTGGATGTAGTAGCTATGATTGCGGCTCAGGCTTTGGCTATGGCAGCAAAATATCCTGCTAACGCTCCAGTGCCTGGTAAGGTGGACGACACCCCTCTGTTGTCCGTTAAAACATCTGGCAGAATGTCTGGTCAGAAAGTGGCAGCTCTTACGAAGGAAGAGGCTGCTGCCGTTGTTGACAAGATAGCTTCTACGCTCTATAACTCAAGTAAATAAAAAGAATAAGATATATGTTGAAGACATTTTCAATCGGTGGAGTTCATCCACACGGAAATAAACTTTCAGCAGGTCAGCCCATTGTCAAGGCTGAGATCCCGGCAAAGGTAGCTATCTTGCTGGGTCAGCATATTGGCGCACCGGCAAAGCCTATCGTGGCTAAGGGAGACATGGTGAAGGTTGGTCAGAAGATTGCGGAACCCGGTGGTTTCGTATCAGCTGCCATCCATTCGTCAGTCAGCGGCAAGGTGTCTAAGATTGATACCATCATAGATGCCAGCGGTTATCCTAATCCAGCCATCTTCATTGATGTGATTGGCGACGAATGGGAAGAGAGCATTGACCGTACTGACACACTGATTAAAGAGTGTGATCTCACTCCTGAGGAGATTAACAAGAAGGTTGCCGAAATGGGTATCGTCGGCATGGGTGGTGCCTGCTTCCCGACCCAAGTGAAACTGGCTCCGCCACCAGCATTCAAGCCTGAATGTGTGGTGATTAACGGTGCTGAATGTGAGCCATACCTGACTGCAGACCATCGTCTTATGGTGGAGCATGCTCCTGAAATCATGGTGGGCGTAAGCATTCTGATGAAGTCAATGCGGGTAAGCAAGGCTTATATCGGCGTGGAGAACAATAAGCCCGACGCTATTGAGGCACTGAATAAAGCCGCTAAGGATTTCAAAGGTATCGAAGTCGTGCCATTGAAGATGAAATATCCGCAAGGAGGTGAGAAACAGTTGATTCAGGCTATTACCGGCAAGTATGTCGGAAGTGGTGCATTGCCAATCTCGACAGGTGCGTTGGTACAGAATGTCGGTACGGCTTTCGCTGTTTACGAAGCCGTTCAAAAGAACAAGCCCTTGTTTGAGCGTGTCGTAACTGTTACGGGCAAGTCTGTAAAGCAGCCCGGTAATTTCCTGGCTCGCATCGGAACACCTGTCCAACAGCTCATTGACGCATGCGGAGGTCTGCCTGAAGATACGGGTAAAGTCATCAGCGGTGGTCCGATGATGGGTAAGGCGTTGGTAAATACAGAGGTACCTACTGCCAAAGGAACCAGTGGCATCACCATATTAAATAAGAAGGATGCCAAGCGTGGTGAGGTTCAGCCTTGTATCCGTTGCGCCAAATGCGTAAGTGCCTGCCCTATGGGCCTGGAGCCTTACCTGATGGCACAGCTTGCTGAGCATGCCGATTTTGAGAGACTGGAAAAAGAAGACATCATGGACTGCTTGAGTTGCGGCGCCTGCCAGTTCACCTGTCCTGCCAACCGTCCGTTGCTGGATTACATCAGCTTGGGAAAGGCAAGGGTAGGAGCTATCATACGTGCCCGCAGTGCTAAAAAATAAAGACGATGGAAAATAAATTGTTAGTATCACTTTCGCCCCATGACCATGCCAATGACAGTGTGCAGAAGAATATGTACGGGGTACTGATCGCACTGATTCCTGCATTCCTGGTTTCTTTGGTGGCTTTTGGCGTGGGTGCTTTGGTCGTGACCGCTGTGTCAGTGGCTGCGTGCGTATTCTTTGAATGGGCAATTACCAAGTATATCCTGAAGCGTGAGCGCACTACCGTTACAGATGGTTCCGCCATCATTACTGGCGTTCTGCTGGCTTTCAATGTTCCTTCCAACTTGCCGATCTGGATCATCATCCTGGGCGCTTTATTCGCAATTGGCGTTGGCAAACTTTCATTCGGTGGTTTGGGTTGTAATCCTTTCAACCCAGCTTTGGCAGGACGTATCTTCCTGTTGATTTCATTCCCTGTACAGATGACCTCATGGCCTGTCGCAGGACAATTGACATCATATATCGATGCCACTACAGCAGCAACGCCGCTTTCTCTGATGAAGCAGGCTGTCAATGGTAATCCAAGCGCATTGAGCGACTTGCCTGATGCTGTCAGCATGTTGCTCGGAAATAACATGGGAGGTTCTTTAGGCGAAATCAGTGCGTTGGCTTTGCTGATCGGTGGATGTTATATGCTTTGGAAGAAAATCATCACCTGGCATATACCTGTGTCTATCATTGTTACGGTAGCAGTGTTTGCTGGTATTATGCATGTGGTTGATCCTTCAATCTATCCATCTCCTGAGTATCATCTGCTCAGCGGAGGTCTGATGCTGGGTGCCATCTTCATGGCAACTGATTATGTTACCTCACCGATGAATCATCGCGGACAACTTATTTATGGTGTATGCATCGGTTTAATCACGATGGTTATCCGTTTGTGGGGCTCATATCCGGAAGGTATGTCTTTCGCCATCTTTATCATGAATGCGTTCGTACCTCTTATCAATACGTATGTTAAACCTCAAAGATTCAGCAGCAGGGCTGTACAAGTAAAGAAATGAAGAAGTTAGAGTCATCATTAAAGAATATGGTGCTGGTGCTTACGGGCATCACCATCGTGTGTGTAGGCTTGCTGGCTGTAATGAATGAGCTGACAAAGGAGCCTATCGCCGCTGCCAATGCCAAGACATTGAGCGACGCTGTGAATGCTGTCGTTCCTGGGTTCGACAACAATCCTATTGAAGAGAAAAAGATCCAGGTGGTTGACGGAGTGGAGTTCACCATTTATCCAGCAATGAAATCCGGCGAGTTTATCGGTGCTGCGGTTGAGTCAACCGCGATGGGATTCGGTGGCGACCTCACTATTCTGGTGGGGTTCAATAAGGATGGCCAGATCAATGACTATTCGTTGTTGAGTCATGCTGAGACTCCAGGCTTAGGTGCCAAGGCTGACACTTGGTTTAAGAGTGGCAATAAAGGTGACATCACGGGCAAGAATCCTAAAGAAGTGGCATTGACAGTGAGCAAGGATGGTGGACAGATTGATGCCATTACGGCTTCCACCATTACCTCACGTGCATTCCTGAAGGCTGTGAATGCCGCATACGCTGCATTTGCAGGGCAGAGCACTGATGGCAATTCCGGCGCAAGTCAGAAGGCTACCAGCCAAGTTATGAACCAGGCAACCTCAAAAGGTGCCGCTAATTAAATAGAGGAGGGTAAGAGTTATGAGTAACCTGAAAGTTTTAATAAACGGTATCGTTAATGAGAACCCTACGTTTGTGCTGATGTTGGGTATGTGTCCTACGTTAGGTACTACGTCAAGTGCCATCAACGGCATGTCAATGGGTCTTGCCACAGCATTTGTGCTGATTTGTTCAAACACCGTGATTGCAGCAGTGAAGAATTTCATTCCAAACATGGTGCGCATTCCGTCCTTCATCGTCATCATCGCATCATTTGTGACGCTGCTTCAGATGGTGATGCAGGCTTATGTACCTGATCTTTACAAGACATTAGGTCTGTTTATTCCGCTGATTGTGGTGAACTGCATCGTGTTAGGCCGTGCGGAAGCTTTCGCATCCAAGAACGGTCCTGTGCCATCATTCTTTGACGGCTTAGGCATCGGATTGGGCTTTACTTTGGCACTTACGCTTCTCGGAGCTGTACGCGAACTGTTGGGAACAGGCAAGATGTTCAATCTTTCGCTCATTCCTGAGAATTACGGTATGCTGCTGTTCGTATTGGCTCCCGGTGCGTTCATCGCTTTAGGATTCCTGGTTGCGATTGTCAATAAACTGAGAGGTGTGAACGGATGATTTTTCAATTTTCAAATTAAGAAGTTATGGAATATATATTGATATTTATTGCGGCGATATTCGTCAACAACATCGTCTTTTCTCAGTTCCTCGGCATCTGTCCGTTCCTGGGTGTATCTAAGAAGATTGACACAGCGCTGGGTATGAGTGCAGCTGTGGCGTTTGTGCTGACGCTTGCGACCATCGTGACATACCTCATTCAGAAGTTTGTGCTCGATGCGTTCGATTTAAGCTATCTGCAGACAATCACCTTCATCTTGGTTATCGCTTCACTGGTGCAGATGTTGGAGATTGTATTGAAGAAAGTATCTCCTTCGCTTTATCAGGCATTGGGTGTATTCCTTCCATTGATCACCACTAACTGCGCCGTACTGGGTGTGGCAATCCTGGTGATTCAGAAAGACTACGACCTGCTGACTGGTGTGGTTTATGCTTTCTCAACAGCCTTAGGCTTTGGCTTGGCACTGACACTCTTTGCAGGTTTGCGTGAGCAGATGAGTCTGGTAAACATTCCTAAAGGCATGAAGGGTACCCCGATAGCCCTCATTACTGCTGGTCTTTTGGCTATGGCATTTATGGGATTCAGTGGTGTTGTAAAGATTTAGGAATACAGTAAAATTTGAAAAAGATAAGGAATGGTGGTCAACATGATCATCATCCCTTATTCAATAGAAAAAAGGCAACTATCTTCACAGACAGTTGCCTAACACCGAAATTCAAATAAGTGATTTGATAAATCAAACCATTGCAAAGATAGTGGTTTTCATTGATATACCAAAAGAATTGTCACATTTTTTTACAAATAAATATGCTGTGAATACAAAACTATGCATTTTTACTTATAGATTAAGGAAGCAATTCATAGGTTTGCAAGTATTATGGCTTTCAAAGCCTATGTTTTATAGTCATAATCGCAATTATGTTTAATATAAAACACGGGGATAAAAACAATCCCCCTTCTCTCATGTATTGAGAATAAAAGGAGGACTTTTAAAGGGGTATCATTTTTGGGCAGTTTCCTCAAGAATCTGCAATGCACGGTCAAGAACTGTCGTATCATCAATCTCTACGATACCACCGTCTGGACCTGGCTCGATATGAATACCAACGGCACTGCCTTCCTTATAATTGTCTGCACCAAAAAAATTTCTTACGGTCTCAACGTCAAGATTCAGCTCTTCAGCTATGCGGTGCATACTGCCATCTGGCAATGAATCCTTGATTCTGCGCAGTTCGTTAAAAGTCATTTTCTTCATAATAATAAAGTATTTTTTTAATGAATATTATAAACTAACTTATTTTAAGGTTTTAAAATTACTCATTTAATCGTTAACTGCAAAACATTCCTACAGATTTTTGACATTCTCAAATGATTTCTATAGCGGAAACTGGAATCCAGCCCACTTTACCGTCTTCAAGCATGATTTCTTTCCACTCTTTCATGCTGTTGTCCTTGATCGTGACTTTACGACCTTCGTGGATGATAAAAAGGCTGGTACCTTCATCGCTTGGCGTACTCCTGACTGTTACGCTTGGAGAAAGCACGATGGCTCCATTACGATGGTCTATCTTTCCTTTCTGCTCATAGGCAAAAAAATTAGCTATGACGCAAAGAATCAGTGAGATAATCGCTACAAAAAAACCAGTTTTCCGTATCTGCACCCTATTGGTAAAGAAATATACAACCAAAGCGGCTAACATACTTAGAAAGAATGCGATACCCCAATATCCCCATGTATCTACACTCAATAGATTAATGAGCGCACGAATCCAAGCAACGAAAAACACTTCAGGATTCGGGTTTACCTTATCTACCGTCTTTGCCCTGGCTATATCAAGGTTTGCGCTGATGTCAGAATTGCCTGGCTGCAAGAGCAATGCCCTCTCGTAATTTAGAATGGCCTTACCCAGTTCTTCTTGCTTAAAATAGCTGTTGCCCAGATTGTAATACACTTCACCGGATTCTCCTTGTTCTAATAGCGATTCGTATAGCTCAATCGCTTTGGCATACTCCTTATTTATATAGGCACTGTCAGCTTCAGCTTTTAAGGATTGAGCGTTGACTGACAAGCTGGCAAACAAGAATATGATAAATATAACGTATTGTTTCATAACCATCTGATTAACGTTTAATAGTGTTCTCCATCTTACTAATTGTATCCAATGCAGAAGCATAGACCTTATCCATGTTCTGGCTCTTTTCCTCACCTGGAGCGAAGCGAGCGAACTCACAGCTATCCATCACTTCCAGGAATTCCTTAATAACGTCCTGAGGAACCTGATGTTCAAGTAGTTTCCCTTCTATATTGTCTTTTGACAGCATGGAAGAAGGGATGTTGAGCTTATCGCTGGTATACCCCCAAAGAGCTTTCAGTACTTCTTCATAGAACTGATCTACATTTCCTTCAGAAAGCAGTTTGCCAGCATCCTTCATACGCTTGAGGGCCACCTTGTTTGCCTTCTTATTCTTCATCTTGGTGACATTGGCGTTCTCAGCAATCCTACGTCTGTAGATGATAAAGAATACCACGAAGACCAGCAACGGAATAAGATAGAACATCCAGTATCCCAATGAATTGAAGAAGTAATTACCCTTTGGACGCATCTTCACCTCATTCTGCTTTATGAAGCGGATATCTTCATTCAAGATACGCAAGTCCTCCTTATTATTATAATTGGCCACTGTCTGAGAAGGTGTACCATCACCCTTATCCACCTGGAGTTCGTATGCCTCTGTTGTGAGGGTCTTATAACTCTTTGAATTGATATCGAAATAGCTGAATTTCAGGGCTGGTATCTTATAATTGCCAGCATTACGTGGAATCACAAGATACTCGATTGTCTGATTTCCAGACAAGCCTGCACTTGTCAGTTTAAACTGGTTATCCACCTTAGGGTCATATATTTCAAAATCTTCAGGGAACCTGACTTCTGGAGTGGAAATCAACTTGAGGTTTCCTACGCCAGAGATTATAAGTTTCAATGTAACGGCATCGTTTGCCTTAACATGGGTGCTACTGATGGTAGATGAGATATTGAAATCCCCTACTCCGCCTGTAAAACCCTCCGGCTTTCCACTTGGCAACGGATCTACATTTACAAGAATCTTTGGTGTAGTCAGAGTTTTCTTAACCTCCACATAGGTGTTGCCCCTGTTAAAGAAAGCATCAAAAGGATCAATGGCTTCTGTGGCACGGGCAACGGATGCGTCAAAACGCGCACTCTCGATTTCTAACTGACCCGCCTGCTGAGGGAACAGGACGAATTGACGGTAAACAGTGGTTCTATAGTTTCTGCCTCTGTAATGTTCCAGCTCCCATCTACGGTCATTTGGCAACTCCACCTCTTGTGACTGGAAACCTTTAAAATCGGGGAGCTTCACATTGTCGAATCCACGCAAGTCAACGGCAGCGTAAATCTTGTAAGTCAACAGAATAGCTTCTTGCTCATACACCTTGGTCTTGCTGGTAGTGCTTGTTATAAACAAATCGTTTGCACTTACGTTAGCTGAATTACCGGAAGAATTACCTTGCCTGCCCTCTTGGCTACTTCCCCCTCCTATTCCATTCGCTTCGTCTTTCGGCAAAACCTTTACCCTGATAGGAGTGGAAGTAATTTGCTTGCCGTCAGCCATTGCAGAGGCAGCTGGAATTGTGAAAGTTCCCTCCTCATTCGCCATCAGGATATAGGTGAACGTAATACTACTGGAGGAGGTGGTTTTTCCGTTAATCATCTGCACACTACTCTGTTGAGAACGGCTTGGACCCATCAAGACTTCAAAACCCTTGATGTCTCCTACCCTGAAATCCCTTACGTTTTGCGTGTTGATTGTAAACGAAAGCCTGAACTGGTCACCTACAGCCACAGCATCAGGCGCATTAGCTGTAATAGTGGCATTATCCGCCATGACATTTGCCAGACATAGCAGATTCAGAAACAGCCATATATATAATGTCTTCTTCATAATCTTACCAATCTTTTTCTAATTTTCTGCCCTGCATCACTTGTTTTTTCTTCACTTTGTCCTGCACATCCTTCTCATCCTGCATCACGGCACGGAGCAACTGCTCAGCATTCTCCTTAGACATTTGATTCTCATCTTGTTGCTGTTGTTGTTGCTGGTCCTGTTGATCCTGTTGCTGTTGTTGCTGCTGATCCTGCTGTTGGTCTTGCTGCTGTTGTTCTTGTTGTTGCTGGTCGTTATTACCACCTTGTTGCTCCTGATCTTTCAGCAGTTTCTGACAAAGCGCCAGATTATATCTCGTTTCATGATCCTTTGGGTTATTTCTCAGCGACTCCTTGTACGCCTCGATAGCTTCCTTGTATTGCTTGGCAGCTTGGAAAATCACACCTGTATTATGGTAAACAGAGGCGAGTTTCCCTTTGTCATGCTCCATCTTTGATGCTGCTTCATACTCCTTCAAGGCTTCCTGTGGCTTATTCTGATACAACAGAGCGCCTCCCAGATTATATCGTGACATAGCTGACGTTGGGTTAGCCTCTATCGCCTTGCGATAGCTCACTTCCGCATCCACAAACACACTGTCATGGTATTGTCTGTTACCCTTGCGGATATAGTCTCGCTCTGCCTTCTGAGCAAAGGAAGACAGTGACAACGCCAACATTACCGTCAATACCAAACCATATTTTATACCTCTCATTTTCATTTTTCAAACAGATGAATTTTATTGAATAACGGGTTCTGACGCTCCATAATCAGCAGTTCAAGAATCAAGAACAGCAGCAGTACCCATGCCACAGCCTGGAATTGCTCATTGTAGTCAGAATAAACCTGTGTCTCAATATCTGCCTTCGCCAATTTGTCAATAGCCTGCTGGATAGCTTTCTGAGCCGTGTTCGTATTATCGACTCTTACATAAACTCCATTACCAGCCTTCGCCAGTTCCTGACACATTTGCTCATTCAGCCGAGATACTACGATATTGCCATCCTTATCCCTTCGGAAATCCCTGGAATCTTCCATCGGGATGGGTGAACCCTCTGGGGATCCGATACCCAGCACATTGATCTGAATGTCCTTATCAGTAATAGTTTTGATAGCCTGCTCTACCCCACCTTCGTGGTTCTCGCCATCGGTAATCAGAATGACAGTCCTCCCTACCCCTTCTTGAGGCGTAAAACTCCTATTCGCCAGATTCAAAGCGGCTCCGATATCGGTTCCTTGCTTGGTGATAAGCGATGGAGAAATGGTTTCCAAGAACATCTTGGCAGAGATGTAGTCACTGGTGATAGGCAGCTGTGTGAACGCATCACCGGCGAAAACAATCAGTCCTACTTTATCTTCTTCCATTTTCTCTACCAACTGTGAAATGAGCCTCTTCGCTTTTTCCAACCTGCTGGGCTGTATATCCTGCGCCATCATGGAATTGGAAATATCGAGGGCAATCATCACCTCCACGCCTTGACGCTTCACTGTCTCAAGCTTAGAACCGAACTGAGGTCTGGCAAGCAAGACCGAAAACAGAGCGATGCAGAGTAATATCAACGTGAACTTAACGTCAGGACGTCTCTTGGAAACATCCGGCATCAGCGACGCCATCAGATCCGGATCGCCAAACTCTCTGATGGCCTTGCGTCTCCGATAGTTTGAATATATGTAAAAAGCCACTAATACCGGCAGCAAAAGCAGCAAGTACAAGTAACCCGGTTCTTCAAATCTAAACATATATCGCTTTCTAATTATTAACAGTTACACATAACATCCCGTTAAGGAATCTTTTTCAAAACAGTATTCCGCAGCAGCACCTCAAGCAAAATGCAAATGAAAGCCGCTAACGCGAACCATTCATATTTCTCATCACGCTTGCTGAATTGACGAACATTGAGTTTTGTCTTCTCCAGCTTGTCAATTTCCTGATACACCTCCTCCAGTTTTGAATTGCTGGTGGCACGGAAATAATTGCCCTGTGTGGTACTGGCAATTTCGCTCAGCGTCTTCTCGTCAATCTCTACTGGCAGATTTACATATTGCACTGTACCAGCCACCTGATATGGATAAGGAGCCATACCGTTAGTACCCACGCCAATGGTATATACCCTGATACCAAAGCTCTTGGCTATTTCAGCAGCCGTCAAAGGCGAGATGTCGCCACGATTGTTTGTTCCATCCGTCAAGGCTATTATCACTTTAGACTTAGCCTTGCTGTCCTTAAGCCTGCTTACGGCATTGGCTATGCCCATACCAACAGCTGTACCATCTTCAATAAGGCCGCATTGCACATCCTTGATCAGATTCAGCAAAACGGTATGGTCAACTGTAAGAGGACATTGCGTAAAGCTCTCACCAGCAAACAATGTGATGCCAATATTGTCATTAGGACGGCCGTTGATAAACTCTGCGGCTACCTGCTTAGCTGCTTCCAAACGGTTAGGTTTCAAGTCTTCGGCCAGCATACTGGTTGAAACGTCTATAGCCAGCATGATATCAATGCCTTCCACTTCACTGTTCTGCCAGCTGTCAGTTGTCTGAGGTCTTGCAAGCACCATGATGACCAAAGCCAGTGCCAGCATCCTGAGGATGAAAGGTACATGTATCAGATAATTCTTGTATGATTTAGGTGCATGTGCATATACGGAAGTGTCTGAGACTTGCAAAGACGCATCCGCTTTCTTCCTGGTCAGCACATATCCGACAATCAACGGAATGAGCAGCAGCAATAAAAACAAATATCCACTATCAGCAAAAACCATATTTCTAACCTCAAGCTAAATTGTTATACAATTCTACACCTATATAGATCAATGCACCTGTCAGGAATACGGAAATCAACGCAATTCCCACCCCAAGGATTATCTTGGTACGCAACGGTCGTTTTTCGATAATCGTTATTTCCGTGGGTTCCGGTTTAGCGTTAGGATCTTCCGCCTCTTTTGTCTCATTGATGAAGTTTACGGCATTCAGTAGGTTCGCGTCGTTCTCATTCATCATTGGAATGAACTTAGCGAACTTCACCAAGTCTGCCGTTCTCAGTAGCCCACGCAGTTCTCTGATAGCCTCTACATCATGAACGCTTTCAAGTCTTTCAATAATCTCGTCTGTGGTCATTTCAAGAGCCTTGAAGCCAAATCGGTTTTCTATATAGGTACGCAAAGCATCTGTCAATTGCGTGTAATATTCCTTGGAGAGTCCATGCTGCCAAACTTTCTCAGCCTTGATGCGCTCGATCTCCTGCATCGCCTGCTGATGAGGAGGAAGCTTTGGCTCAACCTTTACCTTGCGTATAATAGGTTGGTTGTCTCTGATGCGCTTAATGAGATAAAGCAAGAGAAACAAAGCGGGTACCCAGAGCACTGCACAAGCTATGACACCATACCAGTCTGACCACATGAAATCTGGTTTCATCACATCCTTTGTACCAAAAAACTGGTCTGGATGCAGCGTATCGACAGGCATGGATATAACCTTCAGTGCCAAAGGATTGGATTTATACACTTCATCCTCTACCTGAACTTCCATCGGTGGCAGATAATAGAGGGCTGAGTCAAAAGAGGTAATGGTATAAACCTCCTTTATGAGCAACCTTCTGTTGTCATTCAGATATTGAGTATCAGGCTTTGCAACATCCAGTACTTCCACACCTTTGACAAGCGTATCAGGATAAACTGGCAAGATGGCACGTTGATCAGCATCCAAAGAAACCTGCAGGCTGATATGTGCTTGTTCGCCAATCAGTATTTCCAGAGAATCAATGGCTGCTTCAACAGATACCTGGGCCTTTGAAGGCAGCAGAATGCAGCATATATATGTTATTAAAACAAACAGTCTCTTCATTTTCAATTCAGTTTCGTTGTGCGAAAAGGCTCATGAGCGACTTCACATAATCTTGATCAGTTCGAATAGAAACGCTGTCAACATTACTCTTTTGAAACACCTCGGCAAGAGCTGTTTTCTGAGCTATCCACCAGTCATGATGTGCTTTCCTGACAGCCTTAGAGGATGTGTCAATCCATTGTTCGACACCAGT
Source organism: Bacteroidaceae bacterium (assembly GCA_017471185.1). Lineage (GTDB taxonomy): Bacteria > Bacteroidota > Bacteroidia > Bacteroidales > Bacteroidaceae > Bacteroides. The sequence continues at coordinate 11,260 of JAFUVZ010000052.1, read as the reverse complement.
TTCCGCATCTTTAACCCTCATCAGGCCAATAGCCGGCAATTCCTCCAGACGTCTGTCGTAAACCTGTACGGCAACCACATCATGTTTCTGATTCGCAATAGTCATCGCATTCTTGAAGTCCTTTCTGTCAATAAAGTCAGACAGGATGAAAGCTGTACATCTTCTCTTCATCACATTGGTAAGATATTGTAATCCAATGCCTATATCAGTCATCTTGCTTTCCGGATGGAAGTCAATGAGTTCCCTGATGATATAAAGAATATGCTTCCTGCCCTTCTTGGGAGGGATAAACTTCTCAATGCGGTCAGAGAAGAAGATCACACCTATCTTATCATTGTTCTGCATGGCTGAAAAGGCTAAAGTAGCAGCTATTTCCGTCACCATGTCTTTCTTCATTTGTTTGACTGTACCAAAGTCCAGACTTCCGGAAACGTCAACCAGCAGCATCACGGTCAGTTCACGCTCTTCCTCAAACACTTTCACGTATGGCCTGTGGAATCGAGCCGTCACATTCCAGTCGATGTCACGGATATCATCACCGTATTGATATTCACGAACCTCAGAGAAGGCCATACCCCTACCCTTGAAAGCTGAGTGATACTCACCGGCAAAGATATTGTTAGACAATCCTTTGGTCTTGATTTCAATACGACGGACTCGCTTTAATAATTCAGTCGTCTCCATGATCAGAACTGGCTTTGATTAAGGCACTTTGACTTCATCCAGAATCATACTAACGATTTCATCAGCAGTAAGATTACTTGCCTCTGCCTCGTAAGAGAGACCGATACGATGTCTCATCACATCATGAGCCACAGCCCTGACGTCTTCCGGAATCAGGTACCCGCGATGCTTGATGAATGCGTAGCTCCTTGCGGCAAGAGCCAGGTTGATAGAAGCACGAGGAGAGCCGCCGAAGCTCAACATACCTTTCAGTTTGTCTAAGCCATACTGCTCAGGATAACGTGAAGCAAACACAATGTCAAGAATATACTGCTCAATCTTTTCATCAATATATACCTCACGCACTAACTTGCGGGCTTCGATAATCTCGTTTGCAGTCAGAACCGGCATGATCTTTGCCCTTTCTCCATTGATGTTCTGACGGATAATCAGCTTCTCTTCATCCAGTTTCGGATAATCAATAACCACCTTCAGCATGAAACGGTCAACCTGAGCTTCCGGCAACTGGTAGGTACCTTCCTGTTCAATAGGGTTCTGAGTAGCCAATACCAGGAATGGCTCGGGAAGCTTGAATGTCTCGCTGCCAATAGTCACTTGCCTTTCCTGCATAGCTTCCAACAACGCACTCTGCACTTTAGCTGGGGCACGGTTGATTTCATCGGCCAGCACGAAGTTTGCGAAAACAGGACCCTGCTTTACCTGGAAAACCTCATCCTTCTGACTATAAACCATAGTACCGATCACATCGGCTGGCAACAAGTCTGGAGTGAACTGTATTCTGCTGTATTTCGCGTCTATCAGTGAAGCCAGTGTCTTAATAGCCAATGTCTTTGCCAAACCAGGTACACCCTCAAGCAACACATGGCCATCAGAAAGCAAACCTATCAGCAAAGACTCAATCAGATGTTTCTGGCCTACGATTGTCTGGTTCATGCCAGTAGTAAGATGAGTAATGAAAGCGCTTTGGCTTTCAATCCGTTCGTTCAATTCACGGATATTAATTGTTTCTGCCATATTTTTCTGTCTTAATTAATGATTCTGTTTTTATATTTATATTCAAATTATTTCTTAACAAGTTTAGGTATCTTGATAGCGGTTCCTACAGGCACGTTATCAGGATCCTTGATTATCGTTTTATTATAGCTGACTATATAATTGTAAAGCTTTCCTGTACCATAGTATTTCCTGGCAATAGCGTTTAGAGTCTCGCCCCTTTCAACTGTATGAGTAGCCAAGTCGCCATCCGTAGTGTAAAGAACGCCTTCTTCCAGTTTTTGCACTTCCAACGATGCCGTTTCCTGTACAATCGGATTCTGGGTTTCAACATTCTCTGTTGCAGGCTCTTCCGTTTCATTATTTTCAGCTTCAGGCACTACATTGATTTCATCGTTCTCTCCTGTTGTCAATGGAATTCCATCAAAGTTATCTTCTATAGGCTCTTCAATAGTCGTTGGCTGAACAGCATTCTTATCTACCAAATCAGGATAATAAAGATAAGCGACTGCACCCAGGCAAAGCATGATAATCAACACTGCGATGAACATCATGTATGGTGTAGAAGACCCTTCTGCCTTTTTGGATATTTCCTTTCGCTTTTCATCAGAGAGTTTGAGAGCCTTCACTTCTTCATGGTGACTTACAGGCACATCTCTCTTTTTAATCTCCTCATCGTCGAAAATCGGCAGTATTTCGACATCGCTCTTTTCCCCTTCTATAGGGGCAGCAACAACAGGTTCTTCTGCAACAGGTTCTTCAGTAATAGGTTCTTCTGCTGCAACAGGTTCTTCTTCTGCAACAGGTTCTTCAGTAACAGGTTCTTCAGTAATAGGTTCTACGAAAGCTGTGTTTCCTGTTTCTCCAGTTTTTTCATCCACAACAGGTTCGTCAATCGCTGCATCCTCAGAAAGCACGACTGTCTCGAAAGCAGAAAAAGGTTTGTTAACCACTTCTTTAAGAGCAGAATCGGGGGTGAAAGATATTTTAGAATGACCTTGGATTTCAAACCTTTCACCTGTGTTGACGTTAATGCTCTCTCTACTATCAACATCAATCAGTTTGAAAGTTCCCAATCCTTTTATCTTTACATACTTGTCTTTTTCCAACGCATCTTCTATAAGCGTGAAGAAATCTTTCACGAACGATTCAGCGTTTTTCTTGCTTAAACCATGGTTCTCAGCAAGTTCTTCGGTCAAATCCTGTATATTGAGCTTTTCGTTCATCGTATATTTTATTTGAATTTATCTTTCAAAACATTGCTGGGTCTGAATGTAAGCACTAATTTGGGTGGGACCAGCATACGCTGTTTGGTAACAGGATTTACAGAAATACGCTCCAGTTTCTTCTTCACTTCAAAAGATCCAAAGTTCTGGATAGATATGCTATCGTTGTTCTGCCATTGCTCTGTCATGACCTGAATCAGACGGCCAATCATATCGGCAGTGTCTTTATAAGCATACCCGCCTTTTCGCGATAATTCCAAGGTAAAGTCTCTGTTGTTCACAATACAAATCCTTTGCTTATATCAAAAATCCGTGTGAAATTACTGAATTCTGCTTATATTAGAAAATCTTTTGAGAAAAATTCACACTACATGCCCAAAAAGGTCATAATCTTCTGCGCCCGTTAACTCTATTTGATAGAATTCACCGATTTTTAACGGCATTTTGTCTTTTGTAATCAACACCTCGGGATCTACTTCCGGGGAATCAAATTCCGTGCGCCCTACATAGTAATCGTCTTCCTCACGGTCAATGATTACTTTCATTACCTTGCCAACTTTAGCTTCATTCAGTTCTGCAGAAATGTCTTGCTGGATAGCCATCAGTTCATCCAGCCTCTGTTGCTTGACCTCTTGAGGAATGGAATCCTCATAATGGGTAGCGGCATAGGTGCCTTCCTCTTCTGAATAAGCAAAAGCGCCCATTCTATCGAATTTTATATCCCTTACAAACTGTTTCAGCTCTTCAAAATCAGTTTCTGTTTCTCCCGGATGGCCTACCATCAATGTGGTCCTTATATGAATGTCAGGTACTTCTCGCCTCATGGTTTCAATCAAGCGGTATGTCTCCTCTTTCGTCACATGACGCTGCATCTTGCCCAGCATATTGTCACTGATATGCTGAAGTGCGATATCCAGATACTTGCACACATTCTGATGCTTGTTCATTACCTGTAACAGTTCCAATGGGAAATGAGAAGGATATGCGTAATGAAGCCTTATCCATTCAACGCCTGGCACTTGCGCAATCTGGTCAACCAGTTCTGCAATCATCTGTTTCTGATAGAGGTCTATGCCGTAATAAGTCAGTTCCTGAGCGATAATTTGAAACTCTTTCACACCTTGACCTACCATATTCTTCACCTCCGCGAGAATATCTTCCATTGGACGCGAATGATGTGGACCCGTTATAATGGGGATGGCGCAATAGGAACAATGCCTGTCACACCCTTCAGAAATCTTCAGATAAGCATAATGCTTGGGAGTGGTAAGCATCCTTTCACCATATAGTTCTTTTCTTTCTTCAGCGCCTAAATCTTGCAGTAACTGAACCCAGTCGAACTTACCATAAAACTTATCGACTTCAGGAATCTCCCGTCTGAGTTCATCTCTATATCTTTGTGAAAGGCAACCCATTACATAGAGTTGTTCAAGCTTTCCTTCCTGCTTAGCTTGAACAAAATCCAGTATCATATTTATGGATTCCTCCTTGGCATCACCTATGAATCCACAAGTGTTGATAACGGCAATCCTGGCATTAGGTTTGGATGGATCATGTTTTGGATTGAAACCTAACGCTCTGAGCATACCCATCAAGCGCTCAGAATCCACAAGGTTCTTAGAGCATCCCAGCGTTATGATGTCTATATTCTTTCTCCTCATTTCTCACTTCCAAACAGAGAATCGACGAACTCGTCTCTACGGAATACCTGCAAGTCTTCCATTCCTTCGCCCAATCCTATATATTTTACAGGAATCTTAAACTGGTCAGAGATGCCAATAACTACCCCACCTTTAGCGGTCCCGTCTAATTTGGTTACAGCCATGGAAGTCACTTCGGTAGCTTTGGTAAACTGCTTGGCCTGCTCAAAAGCGTTCTGTCCTGTCGAGCCGTCAAGAACCAGCAAAACTTCCTGAGGTGCATCTGGAACCACTTTTTTCATAACGTTCTTGATTTTAGTCAGCTCGTTCATCAGCCCAATCTTATTATGGAGTCTCCCGGCTGTATCTATAATCACCACATCAGCGTCATTTGAAACAGCAGAACTCAGAGTGTCATAAGCCACAGAAGCCGGATCCGAGCCCATCTGCTGCTTGACAACAGGCACGTTTACTCGGTCTCCCCAAATCTGCAACTGCTCGATGGCAGCAGCTCTGAAGGTGTCAGCTGCACCCAAATACACTTTCTTACCCGCTTTCTTAAACTGATAAGCCAGTTTACCGATGGTAGTGGTCTTTCCTACTCCATTCACGCCAACCACCATAATGACGTATGGCTTACTTCTCAGAGGAGCTTCAAAATCATCCACGTCATCTGTGTTGTTCTCTGTGAGTAAGGCAGAGATCTCAGACCTCAAGATGCCGTTCAGCTCAGACGTATTCATATATTTGTCATGAGCCACCCGTTGTTCGATGCGTTCTATTATCTTCAATGTAGTCTCAACGCCTACATCAGAGGTTACAAGCACCTCCTCCAGATTGTCGAGCACATCATCGTCCACTTTAGATTTGCCTGCTACGGCGCGTGCTATCTTTCCGAACACGCTTTCCTTTGTCTTCTGCAAGCCCTTATCCAATGTCTCTTTCTTTTCCTTAGAGAATAATCCGAAAAATCCCATAGCTAAATCTGTTAAATATGGTGTAAAGATACTGCAAAGTAAGGACAAAAACAAAAAAAAGACTCCTTTACCGCAAAAATAAAGGAGCCTTTGTAGATTTTATCAGTAAAAGAAGTCAGTATCTTATTTCTTGAAGAAATCCTGTACCTTCTCATTCAGTACCATCTGCTCATCGAAGATATAAGCACCAGTCTTTGGTGACTTAATCATCTTGATAACCTTAGTATAAGCGCGACCCTCTTTTGAGCCTTCGTGCAATGTAGCGACTGTTTTCTTTGCCATGGTCTAAAATTTATTTAATTTCCTTATGTACTGTCATTCTCTTGAGGATAGGATTATACTTCTTCAGTTCCAGTCTCTCAGGAGTGTTCTTCTTGTTCTTCGTAGTGATGTATCGAGAAGTACCGGGCAGACCACTGTCCTTCATCTCAGTGCATTCAAGAATAACCTGCACTCTATCGCCTTTTGATTTCTTTGCCATAACTTCTTTTTCTCCTTTAATAATTAACCAATCACTTTAATTGACTTCCAATCGCAATAGCCTTTCTCTACAGCCTGCTTCAGGGCTGCATCCAGACCCATTTTGTTGATTGTTCTCAGACCATTAGCACTCAGCTTCAGGCTAATCCAGCAGTCCTGCTCAACATAGTAGAACTTCTTCGTAAACAAGTTCACATCAAAAGTCCTCTTAGTTCTTCTTTTTGAATGTGATACATTGTTGCCAATCATGGCTTTCTTTCCTGTAATTTGACAAATCTTTGACATTTTATCTAATCTTTTAATTATCGGTTTTTGATGGTTTCACCAAACAGGCTGCAAAGTAACTACTTTTTTTCTTATCCACCAAGTTTTTAAGCAAATAATTCTCGTTTTATTTTCGTTTTTTATCTTTTCAGGAGTTGCAAGAGCATTTTTAATGCGTTCTGGATAGCTCTTTCAATGTTTTTCCTCCGTCCTTCATCTCCTTCTTGCCTCATGGTAACGATACTGTCGCCAACAGCGGCGGCAATCCAGATTGTCCCGACAGGCTTGCCTGGCTCTTCGCCACCGGGCCCTGCGATACCTGTTGTTGCCATCGCGCAATCAGTTTTCAGCGATTTCATCGCACCTTTTACCATCTCAACTACCGTCTCCTCACTCACCACACCATATTTATATATAGTGTCAGCATTCACACCCAGCAAATCCACTTTCACATCATTTTGATAAGCTACAATGCCCCCTCTCACGTATGCCGAGCTTCCTGCCACAGACGTCAATCTGGCAGCTATGCCCCCACCCGTGCAACTCTCAGCCGTTGAAACAGTCAGTCCTTTCTCCTTCAACTGCTTTCCAATTATCCTTTGAATACTTTCCATACTCTTATTGTTATCTAATCATCATCTTCCATTCTGCTAATACGCTTAGTTTCCTTGCGAGCCTCTCGCCATCGAGGAAAATACTGATCCATCAGTTGGTGGAAGTGTTCATTATGACTTGGCTCTATCAGGTGGCAAAGTTCATGCACCACCACATGTTCCACACACCACTCTGGCAACAGCAAGAGATAAGCAGAGAAGCAGATAACCTTCTCTTTTACTTTACACATGCCCCATCTGGATATCATCGGCTTGTAATACACGATGGAAGGTTTCACTCCCATCACTTTGGAATGCTTCTCCACCAAAGGTTCAATCAGTGCCTTCAACCTGTTGTAAGCATCATCTACCTGAGCATCAGTCTCCAACGGCAATTTGCTGAAAAACTCAACCCTCTGCTTTTGCCTCTCAAGAGTCTTTTTCCTGGCCTCTGTAATCCAATTCTTATGTTCCTCAATGAAAGCCATAACCTGCTCTTTCGGCATCCTTATAGGTGCCGAAACATGCACATCTCCGTTCTTCACAATGCGCATCGAAAGCCTACTTGTCCTTCTGTATGTTATCTGTATAGCCATATCTTTTCCTGGCTACAAAGATATTCATTTTTCGCTTTCTATGGGCAGATAATTGAAAAAGATTTCATTCAAATGGGAAAAACGTCCAAACATACAAGTTTGCCATACAACCACACAAGTACAATTCATAAAAAATGGTAAGCGTTACTGGTGTAAAAAGAAGAGATAACCCACTTGTTTTGTCATATTGCTGCATCAAACCTCCATTGTTCTCACAAAAAATCATAAATATTGCAGATTATCGTTCCCTTACAGCGATAACCTGCAATAAATTATATACCTTTGTGGTCAGGATTTGGCAAACTAGATAAAGGATTCCGAAATGTACTTTTTTAATGAATAAGTATGAAGAAAGAAGATATACAAGCTTTGTTCAGAAGCTATGAAGATGCAGTTTGCAAGATTGACAATACCGAATGTTGGAGCGCAAGGGAATTAAGCATCCTGTTGGGATACCAACAGTGGCGCAACTTTAACAATGTGATAGACAAAGCTAAGGATGCATGCAACAATGCAGGGCAATCAGTTGCCGATCATTTTGCTGACGTCAGCAAAATGATAGAATTAGCCAAAGGCGCGAAAAGAGAGGTTGACGATATCATGCTCACTCGCTATGCCTGCTATCTCGTGGCTCAGAATGGCGACCCACGCAAACCACAGATAGCCTTTGCTCAAACTTATTTTGCTGTCCAGACCCGCCGGGCAGAACTGATAGAGCAACGCATTTTGGATGTGGAGCGAGTTAGGGTACTCGGAAAAGTTAGTGGGTAAGTTAAATAAACGATAATATGGATATGAACATAAGATATGACATCGAGAAATATATCACCGATGTCAATGACATTTATAATTCAGGTGTGCCAACGGAACATACTTATCGTGTCCCGTTGGTGAATCTGCTGACTCAATTGTTGAATGGAAACAAGAAGGGTAAGGTGGGAGTTTATAATGAAGGAGCCCGTAAAGATTATGGTGCTCCTGACATAGAGTTCCGGCGCGATGATGTGACCATTTCCTTTATTGAGACAAAGAAAATCGGAGACCATGACCTGCTTGGACTGAACAGTAAGCAGCACAAAGAACAGTTCGACAGATATAAGAATGCTGTCAATCTAATAGCTTTCACCGACTACTTGGTCTTTTATCTTTATGAGAACGGAGAGCTAGTACTTAGTGCAAGAATTGGCAAGGAAGAATCCTCTGGTATAGTAATAAACGATGACGAACAGCAGTTAGAAAACTTTCTGAAAATCGTGTATAAACTTGGTGATGCAGAGCCACAACCCATACGCAGTGCCAAACTTTTGGCAGAAGTCATGGCAGCCAAAGCCAAAGGTATTGCTTCTGTGCTGAACACTGCTATGGAGTTGAACAAGACAAACGAGGATAAAGACTTGCATGCCAAACTTGACGCTTTCCAGAAGTTTCTGGTTCACGACATGAGTGTAGAGCAGTTCACCGATTTCTATGCCCAGACAATTGTCTATGGCCTTTTCGTCGCCCGTATCTACGACAAGACCCCACAGACTTTTTCCCTGCAGGAAGCTGCCGAACTGATACCAGCCATCAATCCTTTCTTGAAAAAGATATTCAAGCATCTGGCCTTAGCCGAACTTCATATAGGTATCAAGTGGATAGTGGAGGACTTGGTGGCTGTCTTGCGTGTTACAGACATGAGGCGAGTGATGCACAACTACGGCAAAGACCCGCTGGTGCATTTTTATGAAGAATTCCTCGAAGCGTACAACCCCAAAATCCGTGAAGATTTCGGCGTGTGGTACACACCGCAAGAGGTGGTCAGTTTCATCGTAGATGCTGTAGACACTATCCTCCGCGAGAGACTGAATACCGAAAAGGGACTGGCCGATAATTCACTTATCATCTTGAAAGATAAGACCTTTCACAAAGTTCAGATTCTTGACCCTGCAACAGGAACTGGCACTTTTCTGGCAACTGCAGCAGAAAAGATATATGCAAGCTATAAGGGGAAGGAAGGATGTTGGCCAGAGGATGTGGTGAAGGATATCATTCCCCGACTGAATGGTTTTGAATACCTGATGGCTCCCTATACGATGGCTCACCTGAAAGTGGCCACTGCCCTGCGTCTGAATGACCTACAGGAAGATTTACCTGAAAGGCTGAACATCTTCCTGACCAACTCCCTTGACAAGGACTATCCCGAAGAACGGCTCGACTTTGCCAAGTTCATTACCGACGAGTCTAATGCTGCCAGCCGCATCAAGCGCGATACACCTGTAATGGTGGTCATGGGCAATCCTCCGTATAACGAGAAGTCGGCCAATAACGGCGACTGGATTATGGACTTGATGAACGACTACAAGCAGGAGCCTGGACAGAATAAAATCTATGTAAGGTTTGACAAGAAGAAAGGAAAGAAAGTGTTCCGCAACACGCTGAAAGAACGTAATCCCAAAGGACTAAACAACGACTATTGCAAGTTCATCCGAATGGGGCAGAACTTCGTGGAGAACACTGAGGAAGGTGTGCTGGCCTACATCTGTGGAAATACGTTTCTCGACACTGCACTGTTTCGTGGCATGCGCTATGAACTGTTGAAGAAGTTCGATGAAATCTACATCATCAACCTGCATGGCTCTACCAAGCGCAACGAAAGCACCGGCGAGGGCGGTAAGGACGAGTGCGTATTCAATATCCAAGTAGGCGTCAGCATCAACATCTTCATCAAACGACGCAATGGCAACAGCAACACGCTGGCCAGTGTCTATTATAAAGACCTTTACGGCTCGCAAAGGGAGAAACTGCAATATCTTGCTTCCCACAGACTTGGCAATATCGACTTTCAAGTGCTTTCGCCACAGGCACCGCTCTATACGTTCCGTATACGCAGTAATGAACTGAGAGAGAGGTATGATTCGGGATTTAACGTTAGGGAACTGATGACAGAAGATGTAAAGCAAGGTTTAAAGACGGGAAAAGACTCTTTGGTTATACACTACACTAAAAAAGATATAGATTTATTTGCTGGCAAGGTTGCTTCTGCGCCTTTTAGTGAAATGGTTGATATGTTCCACTTTGCCCAAACGGAAGCACAGAGCAACAAGTATCAAGCAATTCAAAAGGACATTAACGATTATCATTTCAAACCATTAGAGCACATAGTGGAGATAACCTATCGTCCTTTCGATAACAGATGGACTATCTACGGGAAAGAAACAATGGACAGACCGCGGCCTGAAATAGGGAAAAATATTGTTAATAAGCGGAATATGGTTCTCTGCCTCGGCAAGGAGGGCAGTGCCATTGGCGATAATGAATGGAGTTTGGCTTACATCTCCTCCCTGCCGACAGACATAAATGTCATTCCCCGTGGCGGTGTCTATCTGTTTCCACTGTTTGTTTACGATGAGTTGGGAGATGCGCACACCAACTTCTCCGAAGCCATTGTCAGTCAGATAGAATCACGGACAGGGCTTCACATGCTTTCTGCCAGAGAAGAGTTTTGGCAGATAGAACCACAGACAGGGTATCGCATGATGGATAATGCAGGTGATGAGGACAAAGACACGTTCATGCCGATTGACCTGCTTGACTATATCTATGCCGTGCTGCACTCGCGTCGCTATCGCCAGACTTATCACGAATGTCTGCAAGACGGATTTCCCACGATTCCTTATCCGGCAAACTCAGGCTATTTCCGCTACATGGCAGAACTCGGTGGGCAGATTCGCCGCCTGCATCTGCTCGTGGGCATTTCCGACCAAGACTTTACCACCACCTATTCCATCAGTCGACCCAAGGACAACAACCTGTGTACCCTGCGTCGTT
>JAFUVZ010000001.1 GCA_017471185.1 Bacteroidaceae bacterium | reverse complement strand
CGCTTGCCCATTCCTGACTCATGATACAGACGAAGATAATTCAGCTTCTCCTCCTCATTGTACTTTTGGTGACTTTTTCTCATACTAATATTACACATTTTAATTGTTACTAAATGTGTCTACCTATATCAGTATAAGTCAATATATAGAAACAGGACAGTTGAACTTGTGTAAGTGTTCGACGAAAAAATGGTAATCTTTGGTCTGATACCAGTCTTAATGATTCAATTTTTTGGGGAGGGCTTTTCTTTCAAATAAGATTTGCTGTTCCATATAAAATGAGTACTTTTGTAACTCGAAAACTCGTCGGGCCTATTTTACAATGCTTATATCGGCGAATCATTAATTTATTAACTATGAAAAAAACAATGAAACACTGGGCTGCTATATTAGTGATGTTTGCAGCTATTTTTACATTCTTCTCCTGTGACAAAGACGATGGAGATTGGGATCCGATGGTATGGAAGGCTGAAGTTCCTGTGGTTAAATCTGGTGACAGTTTTGAAGTATCGGATCGTGGAGAAACAATCGTCTTTACTTGCCGCAATTATTCTAAGCCATGGTTGGCGGTTGTGATGTCGGGAGAAACACAAGTTTTCCCAGAACGAATATTTCAGGATATAGAAATCAATGACTCGCATAAAGTAGCGACAGATTGGTTTACAGTAGAGATTGTGGGAAATAAACTTATCATTTCCTTCGGACCAAATAAGGAATCCTGGGAACAACTACTGAATTTGACTGTTACTGCTGGAGATATTTTTTACACCTTTAACTTTAGACAATTAGCACATCAAAAATAAAATGGTTTTCTTTCTAGTATTGTAAGACTGTTTATCCAAAAAACGGGGCAAAAATTTGCCGTTTTCTTCTAAAAGTGGGGGCAAAAATGAACTTTCCTTGCTTATCGACTTGCTAGGGACTCTGTGCATTAAGCAGTAGTTTTTTGCCTTCACCTTTCTCCAGCATTTCAGTCTTACCATATAATAAGTATAGTGAAAATTACGCTAGGACACGGATGTTAGTAACCTCGTGAAGGATAGGTCGTAGTTCCTCATGTTGAGATAATTGTTGAAATTGCACTAAAACATTTGGTTGTCATTGAAATAATTGGTAATATTGCACAGTTAATCTTAAAAACTAAAAGCAATATGAAAAAAACTTCTTTCTTAACGTTGTGCGCAAGCGTCCTGCTGATGGGACTTGCTGCTTGTGCAGGCAATCAGAACAACAATGCTGCCACCAATGAGGCTGATGAGCAGCAGGTATTTATCGGTGATGACATTGCTATCGCACAGACTCAGTATGGCAAAGTGCAGGGCTTCATGTCAAGAGACGTTTACACTTTCTTAGGTGTGCGTTATGGAGCAAGCACAGAAGGTGCCAATCGTTTTATGCCTCCGCAGGAGCCGGAGCCTTGGAGCGATATTAAGCCTGCTATGGTGTATGGTTATTGCGCTCCACAGAACGAGCCTAACTATGCCAACAATCCTGGCGTGTGGCGTGATCACTGGAACTATAGCAACCTCAGCGAGGATTGTTTGTTCGTGAATGTATGGACAAAGGGCCTGAATGATGGCAAGAAGCGTCCGGTAATGGTATGGTTCCACGGTGGTGGTTACGCTGCCGGTAACGGCATTGAGCAGGACGGTTATCATGGTGAAAACCTGGCTCGCTATGGTGATATCGTATTCGTGTCTGTCAACCATCGACTGAATGCTTTTGGCTTCAGTGATTTCTCTGGCGTCAACGCAAAGTATGAGGACTCTGGCAATGCCGGAACGCTGGATATGGTGGCTGCTTTGAAGTGGGTGAACAAGAATATCGCTAACTTTGGCGGTGATCCTGACAACGTGACTATCATGGGTCAGTCAGGCGGTGGTGCCAAGGTCTGCACACTGGTGGCTATGCCTGAGACCAAGGGGTTGGTACATAAGGCTGTGGCTCTTAGCGGTAACTCAAACAACGCTTTGTCACAAGACTACAGCCGCGAACTGGGTAAGTTTATCGTGAAGTATAGCAAGAAGACAGTTGAACAGTTGCAGCAGATGCCTTGGAAAGAATATCTGACGATGGCTAACGCTGCTGTGCAGGAGTTCAACAAGACTCAGAACATGGGCGGCGGCATGATGCGTGGCGGTTTCCAGCCAGTTGCTGATGGCAAGCACATCCCTGCAGCAGGTTACTACGATGACCTGAATGCTCCTTCCGCACAAGTGCCTATGATTTATTGCTCAACTATGGCTGAGTTCAGCCCTGCACAGGCTAACCCTGAACTGGAGAACCTGGATGCCGAAGGCTTGGGTAAGTATTTAGACCAGCGCTATCCGGGTAAGGGTGCTGCCGTAGCAGCTGCTTATCAGAAGGCATTCCCACAGGCTAATGCAGGTGACATCATCGGTATGGCTACAAGCCCTCGTACGGGTATCATCAATAACATTACCTTGAAGGCTAAGCAAAGTGCACCAGTTTATCTGGCTTGGTTCGGCTTCAATCCTCCTACATTTGGTGGCCGTGCACGTGCTTTCCATTGCATTGACATCTGCTTCTGGTTCCGTAATACCGACCGTATGGTGACCCACTCTGGTGGTGGTAAGCGTCCTCGCGACCTGTCAGACAAAATGTCGGATGCGTTGTTGTCATTCATGCGTACTGGCAATCCTAATTGTGGCGCTTTGCCAGAATGGCCTGCTTTCAATGCTTCAGACAAACCGACCATGATCCTGAATGATGTTTGCGAAGTGCGTAACAATCCTGATGGAGAGGCCTTGGCAGCTATGCAATAATTAATATTTAATAGTTATTCCCCTGCCAGATGGCAGGGGAATTTTGTTTATTGCTCAATTGATTCCATGAGTTTCTTGTAGAATGGATGTTTGCCTAATGTGGTGACATCTCCTAATATTACCAGTTTCATGCGGGCTCGGGTCATCGCCACATTCATACGTCGAAGGTCGCGCAGGAAGCCAATCTGTCCCTCTTCGTTAGCACGTACTAAGCTGATAAAGATGACATCGCGCTCCTGACCTTGAAAGCCATCTACCGTATTGACGGTAAACAGATGGCGATAAGGGCGTAACGCCTCATTCCCTTTGATTTTACCCCTGAGATATTGTACCTGGGCCTTATATGGCGAGATGATGCCGAAGTCTATGCGCTCATCCAGGATGCGCTCTCCACCTATTTTATTTATATAAGATTCCAGTTCCTGCAAGAGCAGATTGGCCTCGTCTTTGTTGATGCGCCCAAAGGTCTCGCCAACAAACTGTTCCTTAAACTCCAACCGGGAAGTGTCTATCCATGAGATAGGCGTGTCGAAATCGAGAATGCTGCGATACTTTACTTCTGGAGCCGCTTGCAACTCACCATGGTAGAACCACTCTGACGAGAAGCGCATGATGGCTTCGTTCATGCGATATTGGACTTTCAGTAAAGAAACAGTTTCTGGTTTGTTCTCCACAATCAGCTCCATCATCGTTTTCTCCAATCCTCCTTTGGCAGCTTCATAGCACTTAATGGTGGGAGGCAACTGGCAATGGTCTCCGGCTAAAACCACACGGTCAGCCTTGCGAATGGCTATCCAGCATGCAGCTTCTAATGCTTGGGCAGCTTCGTCAATAAACAAGGTGCCGAAATGCATGGCACTCAGCAAACGGTGATTACTGCTTACTAAGGTTGAGGCTATTACGTGGGCGGAGTCAAACAAATCGGTATTTATCTGAATCTCCAAGGCTACTGCCCTGTCCTTCAACCGGCTGATGCGACTTCTGATGCCATCTCGCTCATCATGACTGCCTTTGTGCCTTTTGCCCTGAAGCTGACGAAGCTCCTTTCGGATGCTCCATAGCTCAGGGTAGGAGGGATGCCCTTCAAAACGACGCTCATAGGTGAATGAAAGCATTTTGTCATTCACACGTGACGGATTCCCAATGCGAAGTACATTCACCCCACGGTCAACCAGCTTTTCAGAGATCCAGTCAACCGCCATGTTGCTTTGTGCGCACACCAATACCTGAGGCTCTCTATGCAAGGTCTCATATATGGCTTCTACCAAGGTCGTGGTTTTACCCGTACCGGGAGGACCATGCACTATCGCCACATCTCTGGCGCAGATGACCTTATTGACTGCTGTTTCCTGTGTGGAGTTAAGCCAGGGGAAGCCAACTGGGTAGAGTTGGCGGAAACCAGGCTTTGAAGAACCTAAGATGATGTCCTTCAATTCAGCAAGGCGTGTTCCCTTGGCTTTCAGCGTGTCTGCAAGTGCCTCAAACATCGTCTGGTAGCTGGTCTCGTCAAAATAGAGCTGTACGCCCAGATTGTCGGTGTTCTGCAAATCCATTACGGCATTGCCCCCTGGCATCACTACTACCATACGGGCTTCATCGGCATAGCTCACAGAACCGAGGAAGGTATAATAAGTAAGGTCGCCCGTCGCGCTTTGTTTAAAAAAGCAGACGGGCTTCCCATATTCAAAACTATGTTCTATGTCTGTGTCCTCACTGCGGGTAATCTCAATCACCAGCTGGTTCAGGGAATTATAGAAACTACGCCCTGCGGTGCATGGATACCAGCACATGCCACGCTTTACCTTGCGAGCCACACCCATGGTCTCGGTCTGACGCTGAAACTCCTGCTTCTCATATTCATATTCCATGCGGAGCAGCAGCTGTTGTCGTTGCAAGTGCAGTGTAGGACTGTCGGTCATGTCAGATAGAAAGGGTCTTCAATACCTCAACCAACTGACGGTCAATATTCTTGTCGAACTTGATGGCACGGCTGAAAGGCACATATACCACTTGGTCATTCTTCACACCAACCATCACATTGCGTTGTCCTTCCAGCAAAGCATCGATAGCTGCAGCACCCAGACGACTTGCCAGGATACGGTCGTGTGCCGTAGGACTACCACCACGTTGCAGGTGGCCTAAGATAGTAACGCGAACGTCGTATTGAGGATACTCGTTCTTTACACGCTCAGCGTAGTGCATGGCTCCACCCGTAAGCTCACTTTCTGCAACAATCACAATACTACTGTTCTTGGATTTGCGGAAACCATTCTTGATGAATTCTTCCAACTGGTCAACCTCTGTGGCGAACTCAGGGATGATGGCTGCCTCACAACCAGCGGCGATGGCACTGTTCAATGCCAGGAAACCAGCATCGCGCCCCATCACTTCCACGAAGAACAGGCGTTCGTGGCTGGTGGCAGTGTCGCGGATTTTGTCAACACACTCCAAAATAGTGTTCAATGCAGTGTCGTAGCCGATGGTGGAGTCTGTACCATATAGGTCGTTGTCAATGGTACCAGGCAATCCGATGCATGGTACATCAAATTCCTTGGCAAACTGAAGGGCACCAGTCAAAGATCCATCGCCACCGATTACAATCAGTGCGTCAATGCCTTCCTTCTTCATGTTCTCATAAGCAATCTGACGGCCTTCAATCGTGCGGAATTCCTTACATCTGGCTGTCTTCAGAATCGTACCACCCAGCTGGATGATGTTACTCACGTTCTGGCTTCTGAACTCTACGATTTCATCGGTAACCAGACCTTTATACCCTCTGTAAATACCCTTTACCTTCAACCCGTGGTAAATAGCTGAACGGGTCACGGCTCGGATAGCCGCATTCATACCTGGAGCATCGCCTCCTGAGGTCAAAATGCCGATACATTTTATTTCTGCCATATTTCTGATTCTTTTTAGTGATATTCTTGGCAAATATACTAAAAAGCAATCGAAAATTCACCCTAAATCTTAAAAAATCATTGGATTTTTTGCATGATAGCTTTCTGAATGGATTCCATCAGCCATTTTGGAGTGGAGGTAGCGCCGCAGATGCCAATGGATTGAACGTCTTGCAGCAAATTCCAATTAATGTCATCCACACTGTCTATGAAATGGGTGTTAGGGTTCACTGTTAGACATTCATGAAAAAGAATTTTCCCGTTAGAGCTTTTTTTCCCACTCACGAAGAATATTAAATCATGGGAAGATGCGAATCTCCTGATATTGGGGATTCGGTTGGCTACTTGGCGGCAGATGGTATCGGAGAAGGTAAAGGTCGCTTCTGGAGAGATGTGCTGGCGGATGTATTCCACAATCTGACGGAATTCATCAAGCGACTTGGTAGTTTGCGAGTAAAGGCGTATGCTTTTGTTCATATCCAGCAGCTTGGCTTCCTCCAGACTTTCTATGACGATAGCTTCACCCTGTGTCTGCCCTACAAGTCCCAATACCTCTGCATGTCCGTTCTTGCCGAAAATGATGATCTGTGTTTCCGGGCCAGCTTTGGTGTCGTATGCCTGATGGATACGTTGCTGCAGTTTTAAAACCACAGGGCATGTGGCATCGATAATCTCAATATGGTTTTTGCGAGCAGTCTCGTAGGTAGAAGGGGGCTCCCCATGGGCACGTAGCAGTACTTTGGCATCATGTAGCTGGTTGAATTGCTCATGGTCAATAGTTATCAGACCCATCTCACTCAGCCTTTCCACCTCACGGCTGTTATGCACAATGTCGCCCAGACAATAGAGCGGACCGCCCTTCGCCAGTTCCTCTTCTGCCTTATGGATGGCTGTCACCACTCCATGGCAGAAACCAGACCCGTTGTCAATCTCAATCTTCAACGCTCAACTTTCAATTTTTAATTTTTAATTTAAACTGTTGCATCAGCCATTCGTTCTGTTCGTCAATGGTAAGATGGCTGTTGTCAAGCGTGATGGCATCCTCTGCCTTAACTAAAGGACTCACCTCGCGATGCTGATCCAGGTAGTCCCGCTCTTTGACGTTTTCCAAAATCTCGTCAAAGCTGGCTTCCTGTCCTTTGGCTTTTAGCTCGTCAAACCTTCGCTGGGCACGTATTTCGGGAGAAGCTGTCAGGAATATTTTCAACTCTGCGTCTGGGAAGACTGTAGTGCCGATATCTCTACCATCCATCACCACGCCTTTTTCTTTGCCAAATGCTTGCTGCTGTGTAACCATCTCGGACCGCACGAAATCAAGAGCAGCTACTATGCTCACTTTTTCTGACACCTCCATGGTACGGATGCGGTCTTCCACTTTTATACTATTTAAATAGGTGTCAGGTCTGCCAGTCTCAGGGTTAAATTTGAAAGAAATATGTATATCTCCCATCATGCTCCGCAGTTTTTCTGAGTCAAACTTCTCATCCTTGAAGCATTCATGCTCAATGGCATAAAGCGTAACTGCACGATACATAGCGCCGCTATCTACATAAACATAGCCTATTCTTTTGGCGAGATCTTTCGCCATGGTGCTCTTGCCGCATGAAGAGAAACCATCTATGGCAATTGTAATTTTTTTCATCACTTCAATTATTTGTTTTGAGGCTGTAAAGATAGCAAATCTATGCTTATTTAACAAAAAAAAGTGTTTAAAAGGCTTGTAAGTAAAAAAACTTCATTATATTTGCATCGTGAATAAAGCGAGAAACACCATTAATTTTTAAATATTGTATTTATGGAAATTAAAAAATCACCGAAGGCAGACCTTGAAGGCAAGAAGACCACTTGGCTGCTGGCTGGCTATGTGATGGTGATGGCAGTCTTATTCCTCGGCTTCGAATGGACGCAGCGCGATGTAAAGATTGACACCAGTAATCAGGTAGTCGAGACCGTTTTTGAAGAGGAAATTGAAATTCCTATTACCGAACAACCCGAGCAGGTGCAAGCTCCACCTCCAGAGGCTCCGTCAATCGCTGAGACGTTGACCATCGTTGATGATGATTCCGATATCCAGGAATCAACCATCCAGTCTTCTGAGGAAACTGGCCAGGCTGTGGAAATCAAGTACACTGCTCCAGTAGCCGTTCAGGAGGAGGAAGAGGAAGAACCAGAAGAACAGGAAATCTTCCAGGTAGTAGAGCAGATGCCTGAATATCCTGATGGCGGTATGGCAGGCCTGATGAAGTACTTGAGTGGTGCTATCAGATATCCGGCTATTGCAGCTGAGAATGGCGTTCAGGGTCGTGTAACCGTTCAGTTCGTCGTTAACCGTGACGGCTCTATCGTTGACGCAACCGTATTACGTGGTGTGGATCCATACTTGGATAAGGAGGCTCTCCGCGTGATTAACTCAATGCCAAAATGGAAACCAGGTATGCAGCGTGGTAAACCAGTACGCGTTCGCTACACAGTGCCTGTGAACTTCCGTCTGCAGTAATTGACTGTTGAAGATTAAAAAAGGCTGCTTATGTAGCAGCCTTTTTTTATGAACCTTAAATCTGAAAAATAGAATACCTTATATGTTTACTTCTGCTGATTTGCTTGAAAAATTTAATAAGTATCTTTCAAATCTCGTCTTCGGAAAAAAGCCCGAAAACCTATATGAACCTATCCGTTATGCATTGGCTTTAGGCGGGAAACGTATCCGGCCTCTGTTGTTATTGATGGCTTATAACCTTTATCGTGATGATGTTGACAGCATCCTGAGTCAGGCAGCTGGTATAGAAGTATATCATAATTATTCGTTGTTGCATGATGACGTGATGGATAAGTCAGACCTGCGTCGTGGGAAGCCAACTGTTTATAAAAGATGGGGCGAAAGCACCGCGATTCTGGCTGGTGATGCGATGCTTGTTATGGCATACAGGCTTATGACGGGTTCCGGCGGCCGTTATGTGGGATCTGTGATGCGGTTGTTTAATGAAACCGCTATGGAAATCTGCGAAGGGCAACAGCTTGATATGGACTTTGAGACCCGTTCTGATGTTTATGAACATGAGTATTTGGAGATGATCCGTCTGAAAACTTCTGTATTGCTGGCTTGCGGCCTAAAGGTTGGTGCTTTGTTAGCAGAAGCGTCTGAAGATGACTCCCGGATGCTTTATGATTTTGGCATTAACCTGGGCATTGCATTCCAGCTGAAGGATGATTTGCTGGATGTATATGGTGATCCTAAGGTGTTTGGTAAGCCTATCGGTGGCGATATCTTGTGCAATAAGAAGACGTATTTGCTGATTCAGGCACTGAGAAGAGGCAATGTCAGTCAGGTTAAGGAACTTGAGAAGTGGATGGGCGCCAAGCAATATAACCCTCAGGAAAAGATCAAGTCAGTAACTGAGCTTTTCAATCAGATAGGTGTTAGGGCTTTGTGCGAGGATAAAATAGAACATTATACCCTGATGGCGGAACTGAATTTGCAGACGGTTAATGTGCCTGAAGAAAAGAAGGTCGTCTTACAGGATATGATGCGGCAGTTAATGCACAGAGAGGTGTAAGCAATGCGGATCATAGATACCCATTCGCATCTGTTTGCAGATGAATTCGACACCGACCGTGAGGAAGTAATCCAAAGGGCGAAAGATGTGGGGGTGGCTCGTATCTATATGCCAAATATAGACGATACAACCATTGAGAGATTGCTTGAGGTCTGTGAAACATATAAGGGGTATTGTTTCCCTTTGATGGGATTGCATCCAACTTCTGTGACTGCGGATTATAAAGAACCTTTGAATAAGGTTTACCAGTGCTTGCAGAGCTGTCGGAACAAGTTCGTGGGTATAGGGGAGATAGGAATAGACCTTTATTGGGATGATACGTTCCTTGACCAACAAGTTAAGGTCTTTGAAACTCAGGTGAGATGGGCTTTGGAACTGGACCTGCCCATCGTGATACATTGCCGAAAAGCGATGCCATATATATATAAGGTGTTGCTGCCATATAAGGAAACTAAGCTGCGAGGCATTTTCCATAGCTTCACTGGCGAACAGGAAGAAGCAGAGATGATGCTGGAGTTCTCTCGGTTTATGATAGGGATTAATGGTATAGTTACTTTTAAAAAGTCTTCAATACCTGCTATCCTTCCTCAGATACCGATGCAGAGAATTGTGCTGGAAACGGATTCACCCTATCTGGCACCCGTGCCGCATAGAGGACGACGCAATGAAAGCTCGTATATCTTCGATACTTTGAATAAGGTTGCTGAGGTTTTGAAACAGGAACCTGAAGAGGTAGCCCGGGTTACTTCAGAAAATGCGTTGCGGTTGTTTGAAATGGGCAAAGGAGGGTAATGATCATTAAATTATATTAAATTTTCGCCTTTTTTTACCCTAAAAAGACCAGAAAAAAGGGAAAGAAGAAAAAAAAAGATACATTTGTTGCTTAAATGATGGTGGGTTCAGATTTTTTTTTGTAATTTTAGCCCGATTTCAGATTGGTGCCCGAGGGAGAGATGCTCGAGTGGTTGAAGAGGCACGCCTGGAAAGCGTGTAAACGCCAAAAGCGTTTCGGGGGTTCGAATCCCCCTCTCTCCGCAAATGCGGATGTGGATTTAAAGTTGAAAAATGAAAAAATAAACAATAATAGTAATTTAATTAATTAATCAAAAAAAATTAGACAATGAAAAAGTTATTTGCAATTGTTGCTATGTTAGGAGTCTTCTCATTTGGCTCTACAGCTATGGCTCAGGACGCTGAAGTTGCTTCAGTTGAAGGTCAGAGTATTCACAAAACTTTGAAGCGTTACTTCATCGAAGGTTCTGCTTCTTTCATGAGCTTGGTTGCTATCGCTCTGGTAATCGGTTTGGCATTCTGCATCGAGCGTATCATTTACCTGAGCTTGGCAGAGATCAATACCAAGAAGTTCATTGGTAAGGTTGAGGAAGCTCTGGAGAAGGGCGACGTTGAGGCTGCTAAGGACATCGCACGTAACACTCGTGGTCCTATCGCTTCTATCTACTATCAGGGTCTGATGAGAATTGATCAGGGTCTGGATACAGTTGAGCGTTCAGTTGTTTCTTACGGTGGCGTTCAGGCTGGTTATCTGGAGAAAGGCTGCTCTTGGATCACACTGTTCATCGCAATGGCTCCGTCTCTGGGATTCTTGGGAACTGTGATCGGTATGGTGCAGGCGTTCGATACTATCCAGCAGGTAGGTGATATCAGCCCTACAGTCGTTGCAGGTGGTATGAAGGTCGCATTGATTACTACTATCTTCGGTATCGTTGTAGCATTGATTCTGCAGTTGTTCTACAACTACGTGCTGACTAAGATCGAGTCTATCACCAGTGACATGGAGGATTCTTCTGTTACTCTGCTTGACCTCATCACTAAGTACAACCTGAAGTATAAGAAGTAATTAATCAAATTGGAGATTAAGAATTATGAAGAAATTTAAAATACAAAATGTATCTGGCGCAATCCTGTGGTGCTTGTTTATCATCACCATTATTGCGTTCGGTCTCTTCTTCTTTGGAGGCGAGACTGATCCAGCTAACCGCTTGGTCGCAGATACGTCATATTCTGAACCTGCACAGACAGACTTGCTGCTGTACTGGGTATATGCATTGGTAATCATTGCTATTGTTATCACGGTGCTCGCTGCTGTCATCAGATTTGGCGCAGATTTGAAGGATAGCCCTAAGGCTGCTCTTCAGTCTTTGGTAGGTGTAATCGCATTGGTAGTTCTGCTTGTCGTTACTTATTCTATGGGTAGCAACGAGCCTCTGCAGTTGGTAGGTTATACTGGTACAGATAACCAGGCTCCATGGCTGGCTATTGCTGATATGTTTATCTTCAGCATTGGTTTCATGGTAGCTGTGATGGTTGTTCTGATGATTGGTTCTGGTATCAAGAACAGAATTGGTAAGTAATTTAAATAGGAGATATAAAAATGGCAAAAGGCAAAAAGGAAGTTCCTGAACTAAACTCAAGCTCTACTGCGGATATCTCCTTCCTGTTGTTGATCTTCTTCTTGCTGACAACATCAATGGATACTGACCAGGGTCTGGCACGTCGTCTGCCACCTCCACCTGAGCAGAACCAGAAGAATGATGATATCAAGCTGAAGGAGCGTAACGTACTGCAGGTATTCCTCAACTTCCAAGACCAGTTATTGTGTGGCGGTGAGTATGTAGGAGTAAATGATCTTCGCCAGAAAGCTAAAGAGTTTATTGCTAATGAGGCCAACGACGCTACCAAACCGGAAAAGCACGTGGTACATACCAACCTGTTGGGTGATATGGAAGCTACTACAAACCATGTGATTTCTTTGCGATGCGACCGTGGTACCTCTTATAACTCATATATCGCTGTACAGAACGAGCTTGTGGCAGCATACAATGAGTTACGTGATGAGCTGGCAACAGCCAGATTTGGTAAGGCATATGCCGATTGTGATGAAATCCAGCAGGAAGATGTTCGTACGGTTTATCCTCAGAACATCTCAGAGGCTGAACCTAAAAAGTATGGAGACAAGTAATCATGGGAAAATTTAGTAAGACCGGTAAGCGTGGTATGCCACGTATGAACACCTCTTCTCTTCCTGACTTGATCTTTACTCTGTTGTTCTTCTTTATGATGGTAACAACAATGCGTGAAGTTACTTTGAAGGTTGAGTTTAGAGCTCCTCAGGGAACTGAGCTGGAGAAACTGGAGAAGAAGTCTTTGGTTACATTCATCTATGTAGGTAAACCTACACAGGAATTCCGTAAGACTCTGGGTGATGAAACACGTATCCAGTTGAACGATGCATTTGCTGAGACTGCTGAGATTCAAGACTACATTATTGGTGAACGTGCCAGTATGAAGGAGGAGGATCAGCCTCAGATGACAGTTTCCTTGAAGGTTGACCGTGATACCAAGATGGGTATCGTGACAGATATTAAGGAAGCACTTCGTAGAGCTTATGCACTGAAGATTAACTATTCTGCTGCTAAACGCCAGTAATCAGTTAATCTGTATGATAGAAAAAGAGGTCGTTGGTTTCCAACGGCCTCTTTTATTGTTTTCCCCCTTGCATTATTCTGTGTAGAAAGCTACTATACGCTTGATAGCTCTTTTACAGACTTCGCAGAATTCAGGGCTGCTGTTAGTGCGCATCCTGCAATCGAATGCTGGTCTATATACCCCTTTGGATGAATAGCCTCCTCCTTCATAAACGCCAATACTGTATTTGGAATCTTGTAGCGTGGTGGGAATGGGTGTGTTTTTCTTCAGCATATCTTGCCATTTACTTTTAAAATCTACAAGAGTCGTGATATTGGGTTCCCAGGGCTCTATGTCTGTAGGATAGCTGCCTGACATTACATCATCATCGTAGAAATACTCGTCGGCTAATCCTGCAAAGCTATGGCCGAATTCATGCACTACCACAGGACGGAAAGTGCTGTGGTGGGCAGCTGCTAACATCAGCGAATTATATATACCACCGCCGCCATATTCATCAGTATTCGCCAAGACAATGATGTGTTCGTGTGGGATACCTGCCAATGCGTCATGTACAGCCTTTAGACGTGAAGTTGTCAAATAACGGTCAGAATAGAATGTACTATAATTGGAACTGAATGCAGTACTTTTCCAGTCACCATGTTTAGGAATACTGACTCCACTATCGGTTGACGGGCTTGCCACTGCCACAAAATTGAATTTGTCTTGCAGTGACTTGAATGGTTCATAGCTGAATAGGAACTCACTTACTTTTGCCGCGTCTTCATAGAACATTTCCATCTCTTCCGGCCGATACCCCTCTGCTAAAATGGCGATGTCTATACACTCTTCAGGCGAACCGTTTTTTACCATATATTTATGGGGTGTAATATGATTCTTCCCTTTCTGATGAATCAAGATATCTGTAGGAATAACCGTGTGTTTTAGAGAAGCCGTCACCTCATGCCTGTAGTTCATCAGTTTGATTTCAACTTCTGCGGCTTGTTTGGGGAAAGGTAATTGGAAACAGTTTTCAAACCCTTTTGTAACTTCTTTGGCTTCATCTGTGGCAGTCCATTCTTGAAAGAGAGATGAAAAAGATGTGGCGTAAATCACATTACCAGATTCCTTGTCACGCATCATTATCTGTCCGTGACTTTTGAGTGGCATCTCTGACAGATGCTGCCTTCTGCCAGCCCAACCTGGTGTTGTTGATAACTCATCCAGTGAAATCTGCTGCTCATGAGCATTTCCTGTGAAGATGTAGTCTATCCTCAATGTCTGATCTGAAAAATACTTGTTAAACTGTTGAGCATGGATGTTACCGATTGACATTAGCATCCATACAGCAATAAACATTTTCTTCATATTAATTATTATAATTGTTTTCTCCTTGCAAATTTAGTCAATTTTGTTTATCTTTGCCAATCACTAACTAATAATACTTTTAAATTGAAAGATTATGGCACATCATCAATTAGATGCTCTTGACAAGAAAATCCTGAATATGATCGCGGCTGATGCCCGTGTTCCGTTCCTGGAGGTCGCCAGAGCTTGTAATGTTTCTGGAGCCGCCATCCATCAGCGAGTTCAAAAGCTTACTGCCCAGGGCGTATTAAAGGGCTCTCAGTTTATAGTAGATCCCGAAAGCGTAGGGTTTGAAACTTGTGCGTATATTGGCCTTTACCTAAAAGATCCTTCATCCTTTGATCACGTGACAGAAGAACTGAAAAAGATACCAGAGGTAGTTGAATGTCACTATACAACAGGTAAATATGATATGTTTATCAAATTATATGCTCGTAACAACCATCATCTGTTGAGTATTATCCATGATAAACTGCAGCCTTTGAACCTGGCACGTACTGAAACCCTTATTTCATTTAATGAGGCTATCATCAGACAGCTGCCGGTTGAAACAATTACTGCTGATGAATAACTGAAACTAATTAATGCCTTTCGTAATCTACGAAAGTAAAATCATAGGGATGTCTGCTGTCTGCTAAGTGGACATCCCTTTTTATTTCACGCCATTCTTCCTCATTTACCATAGGGAAATATACGTCTGCCTTTTCTGCTTCTGCATCTATCTCGGTCAGATAAAGCCTGTCAGCTAAAGGCATTGCTTGCTTATACACGCTGGCACCACCTATGATGAAAACTTGTTCCTCTCCTTCACAATGTGCCAACGCTTCATCCAGTGAACGGTAAATCTCTGCTCCAGGTAATTCCAGTTCCGTGTTCCTGCTAAGCACAATGTTCCTACGGTTGGGCAGTGCTCCTTTTGGCAGGGAATCGAAAGTCTTTCTTCCCATTACAACGGTATGCCCTGTTGTCAAAGCCTTAAATCTTTTCAAATCATCGGGCAAGTAAAACAATAGTTTGTTCTCGAATCCCAATGCATTACGTTTATCTATCGCGGCAATAATAGCTATCATGATTACACAGATACTTTTCCGGCTATGTGAGGCCAGGGGTTATAGTCAGTCAGTTCAAAATCTTCATACTTGAAGTCAAAAATGCTCTTCACATCTGGGTTAATATTCATCTTAGGCAAAGGACGAGGTTCGCGTGTCAACTGCAAGTCCACCTGCTCCAAATGATTCAGATAAATGTGTGCATCTCCAAAAGTATGCACGAAGTCACCGGCTTTCAGACCAGTTACCTGTGCCATCATTTGAAGAAGCAAGGCATAAGAAGCAATATTAAAAGGTACGCCTAAGAAAATGTCCGCGCTACGCTGATACAGTTGCAGGCTCAGAGTCCCGTTAGCCACGTAAAACTGAAACAGACAATGACAGGGTGGAAGAGCCATGTGGGGTATGTCACCTACGTTCCATGAGCAAACCATAATGCGCCTTGAATCTGGATTGTTTTTGATGGTCTCTACCACTTCGCTGATTTGATCAACGATTTTTCCGTCCGTAGTCTCCCAAGAACGCCATTGGTGTCCATAAACAGGACCCAGATTGCCGTCAGAATCTGCCCATTCGTTCCATATACGTACACCGTTCTCCTGTAGGTAATGAACATTGGTATCGCCTTTCAGAAACCACAACAGCTCGTAGATAATGGACTTCAGATGCAGTTTCTTTGTTGTCAGCAGAGGGAAACCATCATCAAGATGAAACCTCATTTGATGTCCGAATATGCTGATTGTTCCAGTGCCAGTGCGGTCACTCTTCTGTACACCTTCAGCTTTGACTCTTCTTAATAAATCCAAATATTGCTTCACTTGTTTTAATGACTAATTAATAATGAATAATGAGTGCAAATATAAGCCAACCTTTCGACTTTTACAAGAATGGTGTTAGCAAATTACCAAACCATCCCACAAACTTTTTCCATTTGCTGCGTTTTTTCCAATACTCACGGTCGAGTGGGTGGCTGTTTCGCTTGTCACGTTC
The DNA here is from genome assembly GCA_017471185.1 of Bacteroidaceae bacterium. Taxonomy (GTDB): domain Bacteria; phylum Bacteroidota; class Bacteroidia; order Bacteroidales; family Bacteroidaceae; genus Bacteroides. The sequence goes on along the minus strand of JAFUVZ010000001.1, from coordinate 23,030 downwards.
AAACATTGTACCCAGTTCGTCAGTTGTGCCCTTGTCGAAGATAAATGCATTGGTTTCATAGTCGTAGCGCAAGCTTCTGCTGTCCAAGTTGGCAGTTCCTACCGTACAGAATGTGCTGTCCACCATCATCACCTTCGAGTGGTGGAAACCACCGTCAAACAGATATACTTTTGCACCTTTTTTCATCAGTCGGTAAGCCACCAGTTCGCCTGTTTCTGGGGTAAAGCCGATGTCCGATTTTGCAGGAATCATGATTTCTACCTCTACGCCACGTTTAATGGCACGCTTAATCGCCCTTCTCACAGAGTTGGTAGGTACGAAATAAGGGTTTACGATCTGCACATGTCCTTCTGCACTGTCCAGAGCCTTGACATACACTCTTCTGATGGCATCAGAAGTCTTGCCTGGCGATCGATCCACAATGGCAATGTCCACATCCTTGTGCGTTCTTTTGCCTACTATTCCGATTCGCTCCTCTAATGACAATTGTGTCACTTCGCTCTCGGGTTTATCTGTTACAGGTGTGTGTCCGACTGTCATGTCAGCCACTTGGGTCCTTTGTTCACTAAGCACCTGCTGTTTCGTTTCTTTGTTCCACATTCTCAAGAAGATGTCCTGTAGCTTGCTTACCACGGGGCCTTCCAAGCGCATGTGTATGTCGTGCCACTCGCCAATCTCTTCCAGACCAACCACATAATAATCTGCAATATTCATTCCCCCCGTATAACCAGTTTTGCCGTCTATTACCACAATCTTCCGGTGGTCGCGAGGCACAATATGGTTCACCCAAGGAAACCTTATGGGGTCAAACTCCACTATATCTATCCCTTTGGCCCTAATGGCAGTTGTATGTACTTTTTTCAATGGTCGGTTGTTGGATGAGTTGCCGAAGGCGTCATACATAGCACGCACTGCCACGCCTTGCTGTGCTTTCTCACCAAGCAGGTCGAAGGTAAGTCTGGCTATCGAGTCATTGCGAAAGTTAAAGTATTCCAGATGGATGCTGTTTTTTGTCTGACGGATATGGCTGAACAGGTCAGTGAATTTGTCATGACCGCTGAAAAACAGCTTCAGGCTATTATGTCGTGTTACTTCGATACCTCTTTCTTTCAAATAGGCCCTTAAAAGCATTTCGCTTTTTGCTTTCTCTTGTGCAGAAGCCATGCTGGTCGATAACACTATGGCAAGTAAACAGGTTATACCATATTTATATATATCTAAGATTGTGTGAGTTTTCATCAGCTTTATTTTTTTCGGGTGCAAATTTACTAATTTCTTGCCAATTATTACTAATTTCGCAGTATGGAAAACAGTCATATTATGCGTTATTTGTGTCTGATATGTTGCTTATATGTTTTTTTTAGTTACGTAACTTGTCATACATTCCGCACAGATTCTTTTGAGTGGGATGGTGGAACATTGCGTCTTGACCATATCCACGACAGCCTTTCTGTGATACGATACGAAAAGCACGGCAAGGAATTATCGTCATGGGAGTTACCCTATCCTGTTTATCGATTTGACTGGGGTGATTTGACAGGTGACGGTGTGCCAGAGATCGCGGTGGGAGTTGTAAAGCCTACCCGTTTCTTCCCAACTCCTGCCAAACGCCTTTTCCTCTTTAAACTGTATCATGGGAAGTTGATCAGACCATTATGGTTGGGGTCGCATGTGGCACATGAATTAGTTGACTTCCATATAGAGCGTGATTCGGTGCCAGCTCTCATCCATACGGTAGAACTTTTGCCCGATGGTAGCCAGGTGAGGTGCGAGTATCGCCAGCATGGATTCGGCATTAAGTTCGTTAAATTGTTGCCAAACTGAAAATATTTCGTTATACTTGCATAAATTTTTAACATATGTCTTTATGAAAAAGATCTATTTATTGCTGATATTTGCAGCCGTGATTTTTGCGGCATGTACCAGCCGGAATCCCCACAATCAGACTGTGGGAGAATTATACTCTTCTAACTCTTTTCTGGCTAATGATGAGAAATTACCTCAAACTGTTGATTTGAGCTTGGATATTAGTAAGCTCAATTATCAGGAACTGCGCATTCTCCGCTATTATCCATATGCTACCAAAGGCATTTGGATTAAAGAAGGTGACATCAATTCATTTTTCTGTAGCCGTACAGACTGGTATTATGACCTGTGCGACTCTCTTTTCTGGGGAAATGAAGATACTAATTGGGAACCCTTGATTAACTTTGACAATTACGATTCCGAATATGAGAATTATCTGAACCAGGCCAAACTATCCGATGAGGAAAAAGCTTTTGTGGCAAAGATAGATGGCCGAATGAAGGAACTCTCAAAGAATCGTGAGATAACTAATTCAAAGGGGGTGAAATTACAGAATCCCGCTATGGCAGTCAATCTTCACCAAATCAGTAATCCTTCCGAGAAACTGCTGACTTTGCTCACCCAAAACAATATGGCAATAGAACAGACGGATTATGAGCAATTGTTCCAAGTGTATGAAAGCAACGATTATGCTTGTATTCCGAGCTTTATCACTACAGACCTCTATTTGCAGGCATATCACATGTACTTTGAATATGTGCTGAAGTTTTTGGAACAGAAGAGTTTCGTTCCTGCCCTTGCCCAGATGTCAAGGTCTATGTATGAGAACAGCCTGCGGGTGCATTTGACATCAACTGACGAAGATGTTAAAGCCCTGGCAGATTTCAATGCTACTTTCTTTGCCGTTGCACTGTGGCTGCTTGATGACACAGAGGTGAGGGTGGCGGAGAATATGCGCGAAAGTTATAATTATGAGCGCGAGAAGATTATGGCAGCTATAGATAATCCTTCCGTTTTGTTAGGAACAGATGTGGATTTCAGTTATAGTCTTTTCAAACCTCGTGGTCACTATACCCGCAATGAAGTGCTCCAACATTATTTCCGTGCCATGATGTGGCTGCAGACTGCTTCTTTCTGTCGTGATGAAGCTCTGGCTTTAAAACGTGTGCTGTTTATGGCACAAATGTTTAATCAGCTGCCGGCTGCTTCACAGAAAGCGGGTAGAGGGGTTTATGACACGCTTTTCTTCCTCATGGGCGAGCCTGATAATATGGCTGTCATTGAAGTGGCTGACTATTTAAAGCAGATTGGCGTAGAGAATCTGGAGCAGGCGTTGGCAGACCAGACTTTGAATAAAGTGAATGATTGGTTGGTGCAGGAGTTCAAAGGCCGTAACCGTATCGCCCCGAAAATTGTGTTGAGCTGCTCAGACAAACTGAACTTTATGCCACAGCGTTATGTGCCCGATAATGAAGTGCTTGCTAAGACCTATGATGAGACTCCTAACAGTGATCTGCCTTATCCTCGTGGTTTACATGTGATGGATGCCTTCGGCATTTCAACCGCAGGTGCTGTCATTGACTCAACCTATCACGATGCCAAGAATTGGAAGGGCTTCGCCGAGATGCAAAATAGGTTACGCAAGCAGTTTGCAAGTTTTGACGATTGGGACAATACCATGTATAATAAATGGATGCAGAGCCTCGTTATTCTGCAGAAATCAGAGAAAAACTATCCTGGTTTTATGCAGACAGATGCCTGGCAGATTAAGAACCTCAATTCTGCACTCGCTTCTTGGGCCGAGCTAAAGCATGACGCTATTCTTTATGCTGAGCAACCTATGGCAGCAGAGTGTGGTGGCGGTGGCTTACCAACACCAGAGGTTAAGGGGTATGTAGAACCTAACCTTTCGTTCTGGAAACAACTGAAGGGAATGTTGGAACTCAATCAGAATATGTTGAGCGAGAGCGGTTTCTTGACAGAAGAGCTTCAAGACAAAAATGACCAGTTGAGCGAGATGGTTGAGTTCTGCATTAAAGCCACAGAGAAGGAACTGCGTGGTGAGAAGCTGACAGAAGAGGAGAATAGTGAAATCCGGTATATGGGCAGTTCGATGGAATATTTCACTTTGTCTGTACTTGATCCTACCACGGATTTCTATCATTGGTATGATGTGAAAGGTGCCGATCGTTCTGTTGCTGTAGTGGCTGATGTGTTCACACGTAATGTCTTGGGATGTGAAAAGGATGGTATCCTCTATGAGGCTACTGGCAATGCCAATGCTATGTATGTGTTGGTGAATATCGATGGTGAAACCTATCTTTCCCGTGGAGCAACACTCAGCTATTATGAGTTTGTCCGTCCGTTAGGCGATCGTCTCACTGATGAGCAATGGCAGGAGATGCTGGAGTCGGGCAAGGCACCGGATGTACCTCAATGGGTTAAACCTTATATGATGAACACCAAGGTAGAGGTAGATGAAACTAATCTGTATAGCTCTGGCTGTTAGTCTGTTGCTTTCTTGTCAAGGCAAACCTGCCTCTGTAGAGAGTACTGACTGTTTAACTCTTGTCTTTACAGGCGATGTACTTCTTGACAGGGGAGTACGCCCTCATGCAGAGCGTGAGGGCGTGGTAGCCTTATTTGCCGGGGTTGATTCTGTGTTCCGTCAGGCTGATGCTGTCGTTATCAATATGGAGTGCCCGCTGACGGATACCATTTCCCCTGTCAATAAGCATTATATTTTCCGTGCTGATACCCGATGGGCGAAAGATTTGCGGAAGGCTGGTGTCACTCATGCCGCTCTTGCCAACAACCATACCAATGACCAGGGAAGGCAAGGGTTGCGCTCTACTTATCATCATTTAAAGCAAGCCGATATCGAGCCTCTGGGCTATGGGTTTAGCCGCGAAGAAAGGATGAAACCTATTATCATCCGAAAGGGTGGGATAGAAATAGCTCTGTTCAATAGCGTTACCGTTCCTTTAGAGAATTGGTACGACCTGGATGAACGGCCTGGAATATGCCAGGCCAGTGCCTCCGTTCTGGCAAATGCTATCCGAGCCTATCATGCAGTTCATCCTTCCACTAAGATTATTGTTGTCTTGCATTGGGGTATAGAGTTTCAGACCATTCCTTCCATTCAACAGCGTAAAGATGCCCAGATTCTTATCAGTGCAGGTGCTGATGCCATTGTCGGACATCATCCTCATGTAGTTCAGCCTTTGCGATATATTAACGGGAAACCAGTGTTCTATAGTCTTGGTAATTTTGTGTTCGACCAGACGCCACCCATTGCTAACCAGGCTACTATGGCGCAACTCGTTATCCAAGGAGATTCTATCAGCGCCTCATCCATTCCTGTAAAAATCAAAAATTGTAAACCTGAAATAGAACCTTAATCTGGATTACCAGTTTACAGGCTCCATGCCATGTTCTCTCAGGTAACTGTTGGCCAGGCTGAAATGGTGGTTGCCGAAAAAACCACGGTAGGCGGATAGGGGAGAAGGATGGGCAGATGTAAGTACCAGGTGCTTCTGTCTATTGATGAAAGCGCCTTTCTTCTGCGCATAGCTTCCCCAAAGGATAAATACAACATGTTCTTTTTCTGCATCCACCGTCCGGATAACTGCATCGGTGAAGGTTTCCCAACCCTTGTTCTGATGTGAACCAGCCTGGTGCTCTCTGACCGTCAGTGTGGCATTGAGTAATAATACACCTTGTTGAGCCCATCTGGTCAGGTTTCCGCTTGAAGGAACGGGAGCACCGGTATCTTCATGTATTTCCTTGAAAATGTTCACCAACGAAGGAGGAAAATCCACACCATCGTTCACGGAAAAACACAGTCCGTGAGCTTGTCCAGGTTCATGATAAGGGTCTTGGCCAATGAGTACGACCTTCACTTGGTCAAACGGACAAAGGTTAAATGCGTTGAAGATAAACTTGCCTGGAGGATATACTCGATAACGCTGATATTCGGAACGCACAAAATCGGTCAGCTCTTTGAAATAAGGCTTGTCGAATTCAGGCTGAAGCCTTGCTTTCCAACTGTCTTCTATCTGTACATCCATAATAAATAATAAGGTGTGACCCGGGCGGGATTCAAACCCGCGACCTTCAGAACCGGAATCTGACGCTCTATTCAGCTAAGCTACCAGGCCTTGTTTCCGCTACAAAAGTAAACAAAATGTTTTCATCCACCAAACTTTCTTGCCAATAAAACTTCAGCATTTTACTTTTACTTATGATAATTTGATTGTCTCTACTGAAAAAACAATCGCATTTTGTCAAATAATTCACAATTTGTGCAACACATATCAATATAATTTGTATCTTTGCCTCGCATATTAAAATTGTAAGGTAAAAAGAAATGAGCTATTTTATAAAACCTACTGACTATAAGCCTCTGCTGGACATGCGGCAGACAGAACAAGGCATCAAGCAGATTAAGGATTTCTTCCAGGTAAATCTTTCATCGGAACTTCACTTGAGACGTGTGACAGCTCCCCTTTTCGTGTTGAAAGGCATGGGTATCAACGATGACCTCAATGGAGTGGAGCATGCTGTGAGTTTTCCTATCAAGGATTTGGGAGGCGCAGAGGCTGAGGTGGTACATTCTTTGGCGAAATGGAAAAGGCTGACCCTTGCCGAGTATAACATAGAACCAGATTATGGTATCTATACCGATATGAATGCTATCCGTGCCGATGAGGAACTGGGCAATCTACATTCTTTGTATGTTGATCAGTGGGACTGGGAGCGGGTGATTACTCCTGAAGAACACCATGTGGAGTTCCTTAAGGAAGTGGTGACGCGTATCTATGCCGCTATGCGGCGCACGGAATATATGGTGTTTGAGAACTATCCTGAGATTACTCCTCAATTACCTAAGAAACTGCATTTCATCCATGCTGAAGAACTCCGTCAACTCTATCCGGGTATGACTCCCAAAGGACGCGAGAACGCTATTACCCGGAAATTCGGGGCTGTGTTTATTATCGGCATAGGTTGTAAGTTGGGTGATGGTAAGCCTCATGACGGTCGTGCTCCCGACTATGATGACTATACCACTCCTGGTCTTAACGACCTGCCAGGTTTGAACGGTGACCTTATGTTGTGGAATGATGTGCTCCAGTGCGCTTTCGAGATATCCTCCATGGGAATCCGTGTCAATAAGGAAGTTATGCTTAAGCAGCTGAAGGAAGCGGGCAAGGAAGAACGTAGAAACCTTTATTTCCATCAGAAGTTGATTAACGGTGAGTTGCCATTGTCAATCGGTGGTGGTATCGGTCAGTCACGTCTCTGCATGTATTACCTTCGCAAAGCCCATGTGGGTGAGATACAGGCAAGTATCTGGCCAGACGAAATGCGTAAGCAGTGTGAGTCAGAAGGGATACATCTGATATAAGGAATTACGGACTACTGAGTAAGATTCTTTTGTAGATAAGGTCAGCATCTTAGGTGCTGGCCTTTAATTATAAAAAGACAGTTAAATAATAATTTTTTTCCGAAAAATGTTGTAACTTTGCCCGTTGGATTATTATAGTTAATGATTAATAACAAGCAGTATTGAATAATAATGGTATGGATACCATTTCTGCATTAACATATTATATCAAGTTGTTTTGGGCGTATGGCACCTATTATATGCTATACATAGTCAATGTGTTCCGTGACTATCCCATAGAGGTTAAGATTGCTGCCACCGCCACCGCCATATGGGGAATAGCTATATTGACCCTTTCTTTCGAAATGCTAAGGCAATCACTTCGTAAAAGAAGGAAGAGGAATACGCAGAAGACTCTTAGGAACAGATTCCTGAAAGGCTTAGAATACATGTTTTTATCAGATGAAGCCAGTCCTAACATGACTCGGGAGGAAATTATGAAAGTGTTGAATATTGATAAAGGCATAGCATCTAAGAATAACCTGTTAAGAAATAAACTCGAGAAACAGGTTTTCTGCCGTATGATTTATGACATTTTGATTTCAGGCTATGTGCGTAGTGGACGCCGTAACAATTTGTATCAAACGCTTGATATCTTTGGAATTCCTAAATTCCTGGAAGATGACGTGAACTATGGTACGCTATGGAATAAGGTAAGTGCCATCAATATGATACGAACCTATCGGTTGCCAATCAGTCCATGGGTCATCAATAAGCTGATGGATGCCAAAAGAATCCGCATACGCCGTCTCGCCATGTATTCAGCTGTCAGGTCAAGCTCAGAGAATGACCTGGAGGCATTTGAAACAGAATTTTTCGAGAACAACTGCTGCATCTATGACGAAATAGTCATTGGATACGAACTTCAGCGCCGCAAGAAAGACGGGGTGAGACTTCCGAATCTTGCCAGCTGGTCTCACCGCTTTAAGTCACCCGAGATAAAATGTATGTTTACCAGAATGATGAGGCGCTTCGAACAGAATGAAGCGTGCGGACAGCTAAGGGATTTATTCGTGGAGACCCATCATAAGAAACTGGTGGAAGAGATTTGCCGTACCTGGGGCTATCTGCGATATATAGAGGGTGAAGATATCATGGTAGATGCTTTTCCATTGCAGCCTGACGATACGAAAGTGGCTATTCTTCATGCAGTAGCGAGAATAAACTCAGGAAAAAGAATCGACTTGTTTACATATGCTTATGAGACATCACTGAATCCCCATGTCAGGTTTGAAGCGTTAAGATGCCTTTATAATTATGGCGTTCAGGGCAGAGCCAAGTTAAGAGCTCTGGAAAACGAGGCTGCTCCTACTGACAAGAAGTTCTTTGACTTCTTCCACAATGCCATCACTTTGCAGAACATACCATTGGATGAAGTTCAGATATATCATCAGACAATTGAAACTTTTTATAGTATGGCAAATTAAATAAGATCGTCATGTGGCTTAAAATATATTATGTATTCAGTTATCTTGTATTCGGCTATACATTGCTGATTCTGATGAGTTACCTCTATTTGGTAATCCAGAGTTATCGTGCTCAGGCCAAACTCAAAGTTGATATGCCAGATGACGAGACAATCAAATTCCTGTTAAAAGGCTCACCGTTGACTCCTGGCGTTTCCATCATCGCACCTGCTTATAATGAGGAAGTCACTATTATTGATAACGTGAATTCGCTTATGCACATTGACTATCCCAACTTTGAGATTGTCGTTGTAAACGATGCCAGTACAGACAGGACGATGGAATTGCTTATCAATGAATTCAAGCTGGTAGAAGTTCCCTATGACGTGGCAATGAAAGTACCTTCCAAACCCATCAAGCGAGTGCTGAAATCTACAGACAGAAGATACAGTAAACTGGTGGTGGTTGATAAAGAGCATGGTGGACGTAAATCTGATGGATCAAATGCCGGCATCAATGTCTGTTCAAACAAATACTTCGTCTGTACTGATGTTGATTGTATCATAGAACCCATGGCTTTGTACCGTATGATGTGGCTTGTCGTCAACAGCCATGTGCCGATGATAGGTGTCAGTGCTACAATGCTGATGAGTAACAATTGCACAGTTGATAACGGTCGTATTTCAGAAGCGAGAGTGCCTACCCGGCTGATTCCTATGTTCCAGCAACTTGAATACATGCGTTCCTTCCTGATCGGCAAATTAGGATGGTCCACCATGAATGCCCTCCCTAACATATCAGGTGGCTTCGGCCTGTTTGACACTGATGTGGTTGTGAAGTCAGGCGGTTATGACCCGACGAGTATGGCAGAGGATGTTGACATGCTGTTGCGTATGGTCACTTATATGAAGAATAGCGGTCATGATTTCCGCCTGGCTCAGGTGCCCAAAGTCTGCTGCTGGACAGAAGGGCCTAACACGTTTAAGCAGCTCTACCGACAACGTATCCGCTGGGCCCGCGGCCTGTTTGAGATTGTCTCCCATCACCGCAAGCTGTTTGGAAATCCTCATTACGGTATTATTGGTGCAGTCACTTTGCCTTACATCTTTTTGTTTGAGTTTATAGCTCCTGTATTGGAAATAAGTGGTTTCCTGTTTATGATCTGGCTGATTGTCGTAGGGGGTGTCAACTGGGATTCAGCTATCATAATCTTCAGCATGATTTATATGTTCTCGATTCTGATGGCCTTCATCCTGATACTGTTTGACTATGTCACAGAGGTGGTTGACTGGGAAAGCAAGACGAAAGCTTATCTCACCTTGCTGTTTGCGGCGATGATTGAGCCTTTTGTCTATCATCCTTTCATCACCTATTTTTCAAATGTAGGCTATTGGCAGTTCATTCGTAAAACCACTGCTATTTGGACACCTATTCAGCGTAAGGGCGTAAAGAAGAAAAATAGTTAAGTAACATGAATAAAAACAGATATACATATTGTTTTTTGAAGCCTTGGCTCTTGTTCCTGTGGCTAACCCTGTGCCTTCCTACCTTGCAGTCACAGGTGCCAGAGCATACGCCACGCTATTATGTGAACCGTATCCAAGGTTTTATTGACGCAAATGCTTGGAACGAAGCGAAGCGTGTCATCGATGAGGCTTTGGTGAATTATCCTGATGACCCCGAATTACGATATCTCAACGGAAGGTACTATTACATGTCAGGAATGTTGAATGATGCCAGGTACAACTTGATCAGAGCAACTCAGATAGATGACCAGCATTACGGGGCAAAGCGTCTTCTGGTGGATGTGGAAGATGATTCCGGGCATTATTCCAGTGCTATTTGCTACATCAACGAACTGTTGGAATTCCAGCCTTACGACAAGGATCTTTGGCGTAGGAAAATCGGGTTGTATCGTAAGATGAACAACCATACGGAAGCTGATGCGAGCTTGGAACGACTGGCACGTATTTATCCGAATGATACGATTATCAGCAACGACCTGAGAAACCGAAGAAGGATAAACTCCAATGCTGTCCTTCAAAAGAACAGCTTGGAAGACGCTGCAGTTAATCTGGAACAATGGCTGGAGTTAGACCCCAGGAACCTGGAATACTATCTGGAGTTGATAAACACTTACCAGCGATTGGGTGAGTTTGACCGTGCCATCGGTACTGCCAACAGAGGTTTGACGGTGTTCCCAGGCAGAGTGGAACTGTTGAATAAGTTAACTGGCTTAATGACTGACCAAGGACTGATGACTCAAGCCTTAGATGTAGCACGACGGAGTGCTCCGAACAGTACTCTCTATCGCTATATGCTTGAAGAATTGGCCTCGGACAACCGTCTCAGAGATCCCTATGAGTCAAATGCCAGATTTTATGACGAGACACACAACGAGGATGCCTTGATCTATCTCATTAACACCGCGATGACAAGAGGATATTACGATGATGCCAGCCACTATCTGCAAGAGGCGATGCGGTTGCATGGCCGTACAACAGACCTGCTGATGAAGCAATATGCATTGGAAAAGAGATTCGGTAAAGAAGGACAGTCCTTGAAGATACTCCAAGAACTGTATGAAAAAATACCGGAAGATGAGGAGTTGAACGAAGAATATGCGGGAATCATGCTGGAGTTAGGCAACCGTGAGATGACTCTTGAAGACTGGGAGGATGCCAACCTTCATCTTAAACGAGCCATCGAGCTCATGTCTGTAGATGACGAGGCTTGGCCTGCGGCTGCCTCGCGACGCATTGTCTGTTTAGGCAGACAGGGGCTGTATAACGAGGCTCGTGCCCAATACCGTGAGGCCGTTACGGCAGATCCCATCCACAGAAACCGTTACGCAGCTGCTTTCGAAGAGGTCATGGGTAACCGTTTCCGCTACCTGATTGAAGAAGAAATGTATCTTGAGGCTCTGAAGGAGGCACAAGAGTACGTAAGCATGATGCCCGATTCAGAATTAGGTATCAGGACCTGCATTAACATGAGTCAGACTCTGGGTCTGGAAGACTCGTTCCAGGTATATGCCCAGCAAGGCTTTGACAGTTTTCCCGACGAGCCTTATTTCATCATCAAGCAGGCCGTTTCACTGGAACATCAGAAACGCTTTGCTGAAGCACTGGAATTGCTGAATCCACCCTATGTGAATGAAGAATATGCTTTGCCGCTCATGACCTCTACCCGATCAGGCATCACCGAGGAATGGACCTCCGAGTTGTTGAAGAATCACCATCCTAAACAGGCAATAGAGGCGGCGGACATCGCATTGCAGAGTGACCCTGATAATAAGGAACTGCTTTATGCCAAAGGCCTCGCTTACGAACAATTGAAAGAATTTGATAAGGCATATACATTTCAGAAACGGTATTATGAACCGAGTAATGCTGAGCAGCAGGAATATTACCAGCACATGCGCTGGCTCCGTTTCAAAGGGTTTAAGAATTTGGTTGACGCCTCCTATACTCATGCGGCATTCGATTCCAGAGGTGAAGAGGTGGCTTCCATGGGTCATCTGTATTCTGTCGCTTCAGTCAGTTATACCCGCATAGGTAAAAAAGATTCCTTTACAGGACAGGTCAGTTATAAAGGTATAGACGGCTATCATTATGAGAAACTGTATTTAGACGAAAACTATGAAGAGCAGCTGGAGCAGGAGCACAGTCCCGGAGGATTCGGTCTGGAGTTCATGGGGCAGTGGGAACATGCTGTTAACAGTCGATTGACAGCCACGTTAAGCGGGGCTTTCTCCACCAAGTTCTTCAATAAGTATGGTGCTAACCTTACACTGAGTTATGAGATGAACAAAGGATGGACACCTTCCGTCCGCTTTGGCTATCGTCGCACGTCTGAAACCTATCTTTATCTCAGCGCTACAGACTCTACTGCAGTTGACAAGAGTCAATACAACCTGTTCATTCTCACTCCGGCTCTTGAGAAGGAGTGGACGGAACGCATTAGCACCCGTCTCTCTATAGATTTAGCATCTATGAGGTCTGATATCTATTACAATGTTGGTATGAAGGGCAAACTGTTCATAAATGATGACAACATCTCTTCCGTTTCACTCATGGCTGGCATAGGATCATTCCCAGAGTTGAATTTCTTCGATCAGACAGCTCTTAAAGAGCTTTCACATACGAATGCGATGGTTGGCTTTGATGCCCAATATCTACTGACAGAGAACCTCTACTTGGGACTGTCGGGAAGCTGGAACACCTACTATAGTCCATACAGGACATTAGAAGGAATTTTGGTTGACTCATATCGTAATATTTATAGTTTAGCGCTACAGTTACATGTGGCTTTTTAATAATCACAATACCATGAACAAGATAATTAAGCTAATGTCATTTTTCTTGCTGCCTTTGTTCTGCAATTGCAGCTTTGCTCATCAAGATGGGACAACTGGTACGGGACCTTTTGAATATAAAGAGATATATCTGCCGGAAGGAATTGGTGAAGGAGCTGCCAAGCTGGGGCTCAACAGCGTAGATGAAGACTGGGGTATCTGGGGACATAATCTTTCAGTAGTGGTGCCCAAGAACCACTCTATGACCATCTATGCCTCAGTTAACGGCAGCAGGAACAGGGAGCAATACTGCTTTTCATCCGACCAGCTCTTCGGATATATTGAAAACTACATAGAAGACAATTTCGGGGAGAACCATACCCATCGTTTCGCCATCTTGCCTAATGATAACTCGTTCGTTTGCCAATGTGAACAGTGTGTCAGTGTGGGCAATACGGCAACAGACGCTTCTCCTGCTGCATTCAAAATGTTAGAGAGGCTGGCCAAACGTTTCCCCAAACATGTTTTCTTCTCTTTGTACTACCTGAGCACCAAGAGCTTGCCTAAAGAACCTCTCCCGGAAAATACGGGAGTGTTAGTCAGTGCTATGGATTATCCACTTACGCCTCATGAGACAGCTCAAGAAGCTGCATTTACAGCTTTGCTGAAGTCATGGAGTCAGAAGGTCAGCAGGGTCTATGTGTGGGATTATATCAATAACTTCGATGATTATTTCACACCCTATCCCGTTCTGAATCTCTTGCAGCGTCGTTTTCAGATTTATGAGGGGGCGAATGTCAAAGGTATATTCTTGAATGGAAGCGGTTCGGCTTACAGTAGTTTCAGCAAACTGAAGACCTATATCATTAGAGACCTAATGGAGAATACACACCAAGACCTGAAAGAGCTGGTGATGAAATACTGTCATGAGTTTTATCCTGTAACAGGTAATGAGATAGCCAGTTATCTGTTCTTGGTGGAGGCTACCTTCAACAAAAGAGGTAAATCTCTTCCGCTGTACGAAGGCGTACCCAGGCTGATGGATGTGTATTTAGATCCCTTTGAGTTTAGTCCGTTCCACATGCGTATGTTAGAGCTTTTGCCCCAGACTGTAGGCGAGGAAAAAGAGGAAATTACCACTTTATGCAAGGCTCTGGCTATGACCCGCCTGGAAATCAAGCGGGTTAACAGGCATATTCATGCAGATACAGAGCCTTTGCTCAATCTGCTGGAGCAAGTGCCTGATGAAGGCATCCATGGTTATAGCGAGACATACTGGTCAGTGAAAGACTATGTAAAGGAATACAGAGAGATGATTAGTCACGACAAACAGTTCGGGGCGAGAAACTTATTGAAGGATAAAAAGCTGGAAGCGTTGACCCCTTTGGATGAAGATTATAATGATATCTCTATCCTGACAGACGGACAGTTGGGCTTGCCTTCCAATTATCATTGCGGACAGATGCTTTCATCCGCAGATCCTTCCCTGCGTATCCGCATTCCCGATGTGAGTGGCATGAGGCGCATCAGGGTTTCCTTCACAGTCAATAAATTCTTCCACATAGGCTTGCCGTTGAGCGTAACCCTAACGGCTGGTGATAGCCAGGTGAAGACCGTTACGCCTGTTCCGTCGGTCAATAATCCGCGCAGGTCAACGGTAGAATTCATTATTCCTGCAGGGGCTGGTCCGTTAGTGCTGACCATCGTTCGTGATAAGAATGAACGTACAATGGCAATTGATGAAATAGAAGGCTTATAATAACAAGAAATGAGTAAGATGATGAAGCGATTGCTAATTATACTGATTACTATTGTTATGCTGGCTGCTTGCCAAAAGCCATTACAGCCAGCCAGTGTCATCATTATCGATCCTGTGCGCCATTATTATCCTGTCATACAAGGAGAGAAAATGAGCGTCACTTACGAAATAGAAAACACTTCTGACAATCCTTTGTTCATTCAGGAAGTGCAGACCTCCTGTGGATGTCTGGTTCCCCGTGACGAACTTCCTATTGTTATACTGCCTCACCGTAATGGTTTTGTGACCCTTGACTATAACACTATTATGAATAACGGTTATGTGGATCATTATGTCTATTGTTATGGCAATTTCCAAGACACAACAGCTATCGTCATGAGCTTTGACACCAATGTAGTGCCAGCATCAGACTACTTCAGAGACTATGAGCAACTGTGGAACGAGCAAGAGAAGATCTCGCCAACTATCCATACTTTTGTAAATGGTACTTCTGCACAAAAGGGATATTATACAGATACAGGCGTAAACCCTCGTCAAGAGCGTAAGGAAGAAGTGCAAAACGAAATTGATCAAATGGCACCATAGTTTTTTCTGTCTGTTAAGTGAACAACCTATCATGTTATTGTGTATATTTGCAGGTGCTTTTATGAATTATGTATTGTCCGTGAAGGGCAAGCAGGAATGATTAATATCTTAAACACATTGAGAATGAAAAGACTGAATAGCTTTCTTTATATGGCGTTTGCTGCCATGATGACCATTTCTTTGGTTAGCTGTGCGGATGAAGCGACTGACACTCCCCTGCAACCGACAGATGACAAAACCCCAGTAGCCATCCGGCCGGCTAAAAAACCTGAGTTTAAAGTCTATTCCGGTGGACAGACAATCTCTGCTGCCAATACTCGTGCAGTTGATGTAAATGGAAACCTTTGGTATCAGAACTGGGAGCGTCCGGTGAATATTACTGACGCAGAGCGAGACAAGGTTGTTGAGGAATTCAGTAAAGTGAGGGAGAATGTAGTCAACACCGTTTCTGTGACATGGAAGAACTTCTGGGTGCAGCAGGTTTATAAGGGAATAGCGACGGGCATTGACGGCTATGGTAACAATACTGGTACTCTGTCTGATAAGATGAACCACCTACAAGTGTTCAACAACCTGAAGACTGAAGTCATTAGCTGGTGGCCTTATGAGGAGGCTGTTTCTGTCTATGAGGGTGAATACGAGCATATCAATAACTTTAATTCAGGCGATAACACCACGGCTTATACCGATGATGAGACACATGAGCAGTTTGTCGGTACGACATTGATGAAGAACATGGGTACCGACGGACGTGCAGAGCAGTTTGGCTATCATAACAGCATTGACAGTAAGTATCATTACGAGTATATTACGCTAAAGATTGATGGCTCATACTACATCGGCTTTGATTTTTTTGCTAATGGAACACAAGAATATCCAGCCAACAAGAATATGGATGTTGAGCGTGACTGGATTTTCAACGACTGGATTATAAAAGTATCGCCTGCACAGGTAAAGGGTGGTGACCAGGTTGATCCTAATCTTGATGGTGATGATCCGACAGACGATCCGACTGATGATCCAGCTGATAACCCAGCAGTTGACCCCACGGATGATCCTACGGATGATCCTACGGATGATCCTACCGATGATCCTACGGATGATCCTACCGATGATCCAGTTTCAAATCCTGTAGAAGATGCCGTAATTAATGGAGAGGTTGAGGTGAACCTGTCAGTGAATACTGAGAAAGATTACGGTGACTATATTGCCACCAAGCTTTCTATCCACGTTCGCGAGAATACAGATGTAGAGGTGTTCATTCCTGTTCCTGCAGAATACTATTGTGTTGCAGACGACATGAATATCGTAGCTTCACATCGTCTGGAAATGGAACGCTACGCCACAAGTCAGGAATCTGTCACTTATAATATCAATGGCTATGATGTTACTTTGAGCGTTCTGTTTGAACTCAACGGCGTGAGGGTTAAGTCCGAAGGCATGAATTCTGAAGTGTTGCAATATCTGCGTGACACCTATGCAGATGGCCTTACCTTTGAAGTCTGGAACTATTATAAGGCTTCTGTGGATGGTACAACCTTCACCCGTGACCAGCTCAAGCCAATGCTTGACCAGTCAACGGTCTCATTCACGAATGATCCTATGCGCTATGTAAATGCATTCGCAAAACTTAACGGTGCTAAGAATGCCTGGGATTGTATCGTTACTCCTCCGACTGTATATGCAGTTGTTGTAGAAGATGACGGAGAGAATGATTATAATGTGGTTTACACGAAAGACTGATCAAGTGTATTTTGTCTTCATCTTAATAGGGTCAATATCAGTCACATTATTTTTTTCTCTTTCATTTGCAAGTATAAAGCGTAGGTCTTGCCAGTGCTCAATATGCCGTGAAAGCACATGGCGGTGAGATACAGGTACAGAAACAGCCTGACATGGGCAGTGTGTTCAGTTTCACACTGCCCAAGGCGCTATGATACTGTCTGTGCTTTATGCGCAGGTTTATAGTGATTCTACCTGTTCTTTGGTCAATCCTGTGACCTCAGTGATGGTGTCAATAGCCACTCCTTTCTGCTTCATGTTCTTAGCAGCAAAGAGAAGGCCTTCAGCTCTTCTTTCTTTCATGCCTTTGACTCTTCCTTCTTTCATGCCCTCGTTCCAGCCATCGCGCTTGGCAGTCTCCCACACGTCTCTGTCAGCATGAAGATTGATCATAAACCGCTCGTATGCCCTGCGGTCTTGAATGGTCATCTTCATGAAGTCGAGTTTCTGACGTGCCTCTTGAAGACCGGGAGTGCTGGTGTCCGCGCGTATGTTTCCGTTTTTCAGATACTCCATCCATTCCTCTATAGGGGTCTTCGCCACCTCATTGAACTGGTTCACACGAAGCAGGAAGTACTCTGGGAAAACCTCTTTGGGAGAAATGACACTGGATCCCTCGCTCACGATCTCAGACTCGCGCCGGTTGAACTTTAGCACGGATTCTGGCCGCGTCAGCCATCTTTAGAATTGTTATTTTTTTTCATAATTTAATTCCGCTATTCCGCTAACTTTAAATTAGTTATATGTATCATGTACTATCATGGCGGAATTATTGACGGAATAGCGGAATTAAAACCGCTTTTTGGCTCATAAAAACGATATAATTCGCCATTTGAACAGCTCAAATCATTCGCTTTTTTGCTTTTCCACAATGTGTTTGAAGGTGTCTTGCAACGTGCTGTGATTCAGTGTAGTTTGAGTCCCCGGCTTTCCAACGTCTGGGGACTCTCAGTCCCTCATGAGGGGACTGTCAGTCCGCAATGCGGGGACTCTCGGTCCGCAACGGGGGGACTGAGAGTCCGAAACTATTGCCCTGACAGTCGGAAGCCGAGCTATTGACAGTCGGAAGTCATGTAACTGACAGTTCGAAGTTGAGCTACTGACAGTCGGAGGTTGAAATACTGCTTGTCAAATTGTAGTTTTGAGGTTTTTTCCCCTGTTTTTTTTCGATTATTTCGCCATTAAATTCCGCTATTCCGCTAATAATTCCGCTATGATAACCCTTATCTGTCATTGACTATTTAAGTTTAGCGGAATAGCGGAATTAAAATCTGTTCTGCTACTGCTATAGATTCAGCAGTTTGCGCAAGAGACTGCGTTCACGGGTCACAATCTGGGCAGTACCAGTCATCACAGGCCGTCTATGAAATCGCCTATATTGGCAACCGTCACAGCATGGCGCAACCTGACTTTGTCCACTCGGTCCTCTCCTACGCTGATATTGTTGGCTATGGTGTCAGAGAAGATGAAGCCGTCCTGCATCACGGCTCCGCATGATTTTCTCCAGAGATGGGGATTGACCATGCTTACGGGAACACCTCCCACCTGCACCTGACCGTGATTAGGCTCGTAGAATCCTAAAAGCAGCTTCAGCAAAGTGGTCTTGCCACTGCCGCTTGCCCCCACGATGGCTGTGACCTTATTCTGCGGTATTGTCAGCGTAACGTCATGTAGCACATGGCTTCTGTCAGACCCGTCATAGCTGAATGACACATGCTCCAATGCCAGAGAATGGTCTTGGGGCAGTTCATGCAGTTTTCCCTCAATATGCAGCTCTTCATCCTCACGGTCATGTATCTCGTTTAGACGTTCCAGACTTATTTTCGCATCCTGCAGTTGCTGTGCGAAACCGATGAACGAGCTGACCGGGCCGTTCAGCTGTCCTATGATATAGGTTAATGACATCATCATACCCAGGGTCATCTGTCCTTCAACCACTGCTTTGGCGGCAATGAACGAAATGATGATGTTGGTAGTCTGGTTAAAAAACACCGATCCCACTTGCTGTATCTGCCCTAACGCCAGACCTTTCACGCTGATCTTGAAAAGTTTCACCTGTATGCGTTCCCATTGCCAACGTTTCTGCCTTTCGCTATTGTTTAGCTTGATTTCCTGCATGGCCGTTACCATCTGTATCAGGCTGCTCTGCTCTCCCGCTGCCTGTGAGAAACGGCGGATATCCAGTTCACGCCTGTATTTCATAAATACCATAATCCAAGTTATGTAGCACGCGTTGCCAATCACGAAGATTCCGAATATAAGCGGATTGTAATAAATAAGAACCAGGCCGAAAATGATAAAGCTCAAGAAAGAGAACAATGTGGTGATGGCAGATCCCGTCAGGAACGTCTCGATGCGCCTGTGGTCACCAATTCGTTGCATCACGTCTCCTATCATCTTAGTGGACGCATACTGCATCCACTATTTCTTAGGCACATGGGACGAAAAGAAAGGAATGTATTAACCCCATTCTTTACCTATCACTTCCCTTCAATGTTCTGATGATTACCACTCCGTTTGCACCACGAACACCATAACCACTGCCGTCACGGTCAACACTCAGCTCCGCTACATCTTCCATTGAAAGGAAGCTGTCAACATCCACACCAGATTCATAAGTTACACCATCTATGATAAACAACGGAGGTTCAGGATTGCGGAGTGAGTTACGCCCTCGGATAATGGAAATTGTTCTTCTGCCAGTCATGGGATCTACATTATAATGTGCACCAGGCACTATCCTTCTGATGGCATCGGCTATTGTAGTGATATGTTCACGCATAATGACATCGTGGTTCACAACCTGCATTTTCTTCAAAGTAATGACCGAAATATAATTTGTTTTAACTTTTGAAGGAGCGGTGACCGTCACCTCGCCAAGTCCAGCCTCCACGGTAAAGCCGTCATCCTCCAAGTTCACGATGATGTTGCTCTGAGAGCCAATGGCTAATTGTGCGTCAAATTTTGCACTCACACCCATAATCAGTGTGTCATTGGGTTGAACATTCATCAGCGTAAACTGACCAAATTTGTCAGTTTTGGCAGCACCGTGGCTATGCTTCAACCAAACACGAATATTCTTCTGAGGCTTCCCATCCTTGAGGATGGTGCCTGTCAGGTCTTGTGCCATTACTATTCCAAAGAAGAAAGAAAGCACAAATAAAAAAAATATCCTTTTCATCATAACAATTAAACGTGAAACGTATTCTATTGACAAAGTTACGGCATTCTCTTCAATACTGATATAATTAAAATATAATTATAGCTTTCCTTGTGTGTTAAAAATTCAAAAAAATATTGGCTATGCAGAGCAAAAACATTCACAGATGGTTAATTCCTCGTACAGCCTTGTCATCTTTTCCCTGAACAATTCATAGCTGAAACGTTCATCAACACTATCTATGGCATGTTGACGCATCTGCATATAGCCGGGTGCAGACAAAACAGCTTCCAGTTTCTGCACCACAGGCTGAATGTTGAAATCGTTCTGCTTCCATGATTGTTGTCTGTAAATCTAAAAAAACATATAATGCTATTTATTTCTCCTATCATTACACATATTATTTTTCCCTAATTGAGCCTCATATTTTGATGGCGAAGGACAAAGCCATTGTAATAAGCACTTATTACAAGGATACTTATTCCTTATGTTGAACCAAGAGTTGCCATCATTAATCTCTTTTAGAACAATCTTATTGAGAGTATCTGTCTTCATATTTCCCAAACAGATATTACCATTTGTCCCGTAAACATCTCCATTTCCCTTAATAACAATTCTGCCAAAGTTCCATGTATTAATCACATGATGTGCAAACAATTGTTTCAACGAAACAGGAGAACCAGATAAGATATCATCTTTCGAGATGTATACATACCTTCCTTCTTTTTCATAATTCTTAATTTAAAAAAAATAACAAATAATATCGAGCATATACTCATTCACTCTTCAAAACATCTACTAGATTGACATGGGATACTTTTAATACTTGTCTGATGACGCTTAACAACACAAAGATCATGACCAAGCAGCAGACGCCAAATAACATAGTAGGCGTTATGGAAACACGATAGGCAAAGCCTTGAAGCCAATAATTCATTACAATCCATGACACTGGCAAGGCAATCAAGCTTGCCATAATCACCATGAAAACATATTCTTTTGTCAGAAAGGCAACGATTCCTTGCTCAGATGCACCCATTACACGACGTACAGCTATTTCTTTGCGTCGTTTCCTAGTTGATATTATAGCTATTGCATAAACACCCACCAATGAAATAGCGAAACTTATGAAGGTTAGGATAGAGAACAACTTGGTACCAACTTGCTCAGATTTGTTAAGTTCGGCATAAAGATGCTGCATCGGCACTACTCGCACATTGATTGATAATCGTAATGATAACACCCAAAATGGCCGAAAACATCTGAAACCACAAGTCAGCCTCAGAAAACAGTCTGAACGCGACGGCTACACCTACTGCCACCAGACCGAGGGCTATGGAGATATTGGTATTACTAAGTTTTACTTTCATAGATTCAAACCAATTATCCATTCTTTAAAGAACGGGTCTTCTATCTCATAATCCGTCACACGTATCACATACCCATTCTTCATCAACCGCTTTATTCCACTGAACGACGTACTTGTAGCCACTTGGCGATTCTGTAAAGGGTTGATGCCTTTACTTAGGCTCATCATGATAGAGCGGTCGGTACGGTTAAAGTTCAGCCAAAGACGCTCGAAATCCAAGTCATGAGTACGCACAATATTGCTGATAGCCTCCACTACAACCCCATCAACCAACCCTTCGTAAGTCATCATGTCCCAGACTTGAGCCGACAACTGCTGTGTATAGTATGGATGTAGCCTTGTAAAAGTCAGTATCTCTTCTACAATATCATTCAATTTTCCCTGCTCCTTCAATGGCAACCGGGCCGATACATATTTTTTGAAATCATCGTACGGTATCTTACCCAGGTGCATTAACTTGCCGAAATGATAGAACGGTGATTTCTTCCGCTCGAATATCTCCGTCATCATTGACTCTTGGCTTCCTAACAAGACATAATTCAGATTCTTCTGTTCCTGCATAATAGAACGCAGTTGCTTGTCCAAACCCTTGCGGATGTTGAGAATATCCTGGAATTCATCGAATACCACTATCAGCCTTTTGTCTTCAGTGCTGACCTTTTCTATCAGAGCCATGGCATCCTCCAACAGTATCATGCTGTTCAACACTGGCTGGAACGATACATCAACACCATTCGTCACCGGGTTGGTCGAGACCGTTGGCACAATTCTGAAGTGAGACATGAGATGCCTGATTCTCTCCATAGGGTATTGACGGAACAATTCACGTAATAGTTTAGAGGCAAAATCATCAACACTCAACATGTTCTGCATATTGAGAGAGATACATGGCCGCCCAGAGGCTTTGACAGCCTTGGCCACAAGGCTTGACTTGCCAAACCTTCGTGGACTAATCAGTATCAGATGATTCTCACTGTTCAGCGTCCGCTGAACCTCCTTCAACTCTTCGTTTCTATCGGTAAAAAACTCGTTGTCGACAAGTACACCAAACTTAAATGGATTCTTCATTTATCTTCATTTTTATGTCAAAGATAATACTTTCATTTGATACTAACAAACAATTTGCAAAGTTTATGCGAAATTTTTCGTTGCGAATTTTTTCGCAATTAGTTTTTGTCGGTAACCCCTACATGGGCGTCGTGATAGACCTCTTCCAATTGCTCTTTATTTAGCATCCCAGTGAAACAGATGTCCTGATAATTCAGTCCAATGCGGGAGATGGCATTGTCATACACCCCTCCACCCACGATAATCAGCCTGATGTCATCCCTTTTCTTGTGCAGTTCTATGAAAGCTTCCACTACAAGCTCCACATTCTTATTATGGTCAATCCTGCCGACACAGATGATGTTCTTCTTAG
>JAFUVZ010000025.1 GCA_017471185.1 Bacteroidaceae bacterium | reverse complement strand
GTGTGTGTTTAATCAAAAAATCGAGATGACAAAATTCCAACAGGGAAATCTGTATCTCGTTAACACACTTTGACATTTGATTTAAGAATCTCTCCATCGTTAATTATACGTTGTGTAATTACTGACTGCAAAAGTACAAAATTAATTCAAAAAAACCGCAAATCAGGCGGAAAAAGTTACGTGACATCTTGCGGATTATAAAATGACTCTCACAAAATGAGCGGTATATGAT
Organism: Bacteroidaceae bacterium; assembly: GCA_017471185.1. Taxonomy (GTDB): domain Bacteria; phylum Bacteroidota; class Bacteroidia; order Bacteroidales; family Bacteroidaceae; genus Bacteroides. The sequence goes on along the minus strand of JAFUVZ010000025.1, from coordinate 76,179 downwards.
GCTGATTCCAAAAATAATGCTTACCTTTGCTACTTGAGAGGGACAAATGATAGCTTAATTTATGGAAATAAAACTGATACTGAACTTTCTCAAGCAATTGGCAGCTCATAATGACCGCGAGTGGTTTAATGAGCACAAGCCATTGTACCAGGCTGCCACCCAGGAGTTTGAAAAGCTTCTCACTATACTCATTGCACGTATCAGTGAGTTCGACCCATCCGTCAGACATCTGCAGCCGAAAGACTGCACCTACCGCATTTACCGAGACATACGCTTTTCTTCTGACAAGAGCCCTTACAAGACTCACATGGGCGGTTTTATCTCTGCCAAAGGCAAGAAATCGCTCCATTGCGGCTACTATTTCCATCTGGAGCCAGAGGGCAGTCTCTATGCCGGCGGAACCTACGGACTGACTCCCAAGCAACTGCAGGAAATCAGATACTCCATCTTTGATGAAACAGACGCTTATCGCAAGATTGTGGAAGGCAGGAAGTTTAAGAAGTATTTCCCCTCCATCGGTGAAGACCGGCTGAAAGTGAATCCCAAAGGATTCCCGAAGGATTTCCCCTATATGGACCTGCTCAAGCCAAAAGACTTTACCGTATGGCATCATTTTGATGACAGCTTCTTTGACTCACTCGATTTTATTGACACGCTGGTAGATATGGCAAAGGTGTCAAAACCTTTCCTGGACTTCCTGAACTATACGATTGATGACTTTCAATAATGGAAAATGGAAAAATGAATAATGATATGGAACTGAATCTCATTAAGAATGACCCCTGGCTGGAGCCATACGCTGACGCCATCAACGGACGTCACCGCTATTTTTTAGAGAAAGAAAAGCAGCTGACTAAAAAAGGGAAGTCCACTTTATCAGACTTCGCCGACGGCTACCTTTACTTCGGACTGCACAAGACTGACAAGAACTGGGTGCTGCGTGAATGGGCGCCGAATGCTACGGAGATATATGTCATCGGTGACTTCAACGGATGGCAGGAAGACCCGAAGTTCGCCATGAAACCTAAGAAGGACGGCAACTGGGAAATCAAACTTCCCTTAGATGCCATGCGCCATAATGAGCTCTACAAGCTGAAGGTGAAATGGAACGGAGGTGAAGGCGAGCGCATTCCCGCCTGGGCTACCCGTGTGGTTCAGGATGATTACACCAAGATATTCAGCGCGCAGGTGTGGGACCCCGCAGAACCTTACCAGATGAAGGTAACCAACTTCAAGCCTGATACCAATCCGCTGCTCATCTATGAATGTCATATAGGCATGAGCCAGAAGGAGGAGAAGGTAGGTACATACCGTGAGTTCAAGGACAATGTGCTGCCGCGTGTGGCAAAGGACGGATATAACTGCATCCAGATAATGGCTATCCAGGAGCATCCATACTACGGCAGCTTCGGCTATCATGTCTCCAGCTTCTTCGCCCCATCATCACGCTTCGGCACGCCCGACGAGCTGAAGGAACTGATTGATACCGCCCACCAGATGGGCATCGCAGTCATCATGGATATCGTTCATTCTCATGCGGTGAAGAATGAACAGGAGGGGTTGGGCAACTTCGCCGGAGACCCTAACCAGTATTTCTATCCGGGCGACCGTCATGAGCATCCCGCGTGGGATTCCCTCTGCTTCGATTACGGCAAGGACAACGTGATACACTTCCTGCTCTCCAACTGCAAGTATTGGCTGGAAGAGTTTAAGTTCGACGGATTCCGCTTCGACGGCGTGACCTCGATGCTTTATTACAGCCATGGGCTGGGCGAAGCGTTCATGAACTACGGTGACTATTTCAACGGACACCAAGACGGAAACGCCATCTGCTACCTGACCCTCGCTAACCGACTGATTCACCAGGTGAACCCTCATGCCATCACAATAGCGGAAGAAGTGTCTGGAATGCCTGGCCTCGCTGCCCCTATAGATGACGGCGGCTACGGCTTCGACTACCGCATGGCGATGAATATCCCTGATTACTGGATCAAGACCATCAAGGAAAAAATTGACGAAGACTGGAAGCCGAGCAGCTTGTTCTGGGAAGTGACCAACCGCCGTGCTGACGAGAAGACCATCAGTTATGCCGAGAGTCACGACCAGGCTCTGGTGGGCGACAAGACCATCATCTTCCGTCTCATTGACGCTGATATGTACTGGCATTTCCAGAAGGGTGATGAGAATTATACCGTGAACCGAGGCATCGCCCTGCATAAGATGATTCGCTTGCTCACCGCCTCCACCATCAACGGCGGTTACCTCAACTTCATGGGTAATGAGTTCGGACATCCTGAATGGATTGACTTCCCGCGGGAGGGCAACGGGTGGAGCTACAAGTATGCGCGCCGACAGTGGGACCTGGTGGACAACAAGAACCTCTGCTATCATTATCTGGGCGACTTCGACCAGGCTATGCTGCAGGTTATCAAGAGCGTGAAGCGTTTCCAGAAGACCAAGGTGCAGGAAATCTGGCACAATGACGGCGACCAGATTCTGGCATACAAGCGAGATGAACTCATCTTCGTCTTCAACTTCAACCCCGTTCGTTCATTTACTGACTATGGATTCCTTGTGCCACGAGGCAGCTATCAGGTAATCCTGAACACCGACGACAAAGCTTATGGCGGCAACGGACTGAATGATGACAGCGTAATTCATTTCACCATGTTTGACCCTGTCTATAAGAAAGACCGCAAAGAATGGCTGAGGCTCTATGTACCAGCCCGTACCGCTATGGTCTTGAGGCGCATAGAAAAGAAATGAAAATACGGTTCAAACCTATATTCCTGTCAATAGTACTCGCCATGTCTGTGTCTTCCCGGGTGAAGGCACAAGACATGGTGACTGCTGTTGGTCACGAAGGCTTGGAAAAGACGGTCAGCTACGACGTGTCTAAATTCACTGACATACGCGACAAGAAACTGGAAGACGTACTCAGGAAGATGCCCGGCATCAGTGAAATGACTTTCGACGGTTCCACTTCTTACTCCTACAACGGTATGTTCATTGAGAAAATCTATGTGAACGGCATGGACATCCTGGAGGGTAACGACGAGCCTGTATATAACATGAAGCCTGAGGATGTGGAGAAACTGGAAATCACCGAGAACCATGTGAACATGAAGGTGATGAGAGGGATGCAATACAGCAGCAGCGCCTCCATCAACGTAGTGCTCAAGGAAGGTGACTCTGACTGGTCAGGCTCAGTGAAGGGCGGCTTGGGACTCACTCCCCTGCTCCTCAACGCTGACGTAAACGCTATCAACCTGGGCAGTAAGATGCAGACCACCCTACTCTTCAAGGCAGATAACACTGGCTTAGGATTCGGAGGTGTGCTCAGCGGATTCGGTGGCGAAATGGACGATTGGTCGATGAGCGCCAGTACAGCAGGCAGCGGCATAGATTTCAGCGTCAGGAATTTCCTGAATGTCGCTCCGACACTGGCTCCATTAGCCCCAGAGCGGGTAAGGTTTAACCGCAGCGGATTAGCCAACATCGGCACAACCTTCAAGCTGAACGACGACTACCAGCTCAACTTCCAGCTCATTTATCATACCGACCGGCTGACGGCTTCAAGCATGGATGAGACTACCTATTATATAAATAATGGTGAGAAGATCGCTGATGCGAGGGGTGAGAATTCCAAGAGCCACCAACATGATGTGCAGGCTGACCTCACCCTGCTTTCCAATACCGAATCCCAGTATCTGCGTAACCAGCTGCATTTCGCCCTACGCAGGTATGATGTCGATCAGATAAACAGTGGCTCTTTCCCCAATGACCAGCACACCCACTCCACTCCGCTCTTAGTAAAGAATGACTTCCTCTATAAGCGGCTGTTAGGCAAGAATATCTTCACATTAAGCCTGAATGCGGGACTCTATTCGCGTCCGCAAGACCTGAGGGTGAGAAGAGAAAAGGGTGACTTCGCACAGTTGATTCAGGCAAATTCAGCTTATGCTGACGGAGGCGTTTCGTTCGACGCTCGCCTCAACAAGTCCTTGACGCTCTCCCTGAACGGTGGGGTGACTGCCAATATCCGCCAGCTTGACATGCAGCTTACCGGTTTGGGCGACTATACCCCTGACATAGATTCCCGTTTCAGCATCTTCAACGCATACGCAGGAGCTTCGTTTACCTATATCACAGACAAGCTGCAAGCCACACTCAAACTGCCGTTGAAATTCGGCCACTATGACCTTTCCGACAAAATGACGGCATTAAACCTTAAGGATTCCAAGTTCTACCTGGCTCCATCGCTTTCCATGAAGTATGAAGCCACAGAAGAGCTGTCGCTCTCGCTCGACGCATCCGTCTCCGGCAATGAGCGGAAACGCATGGGCATCTACCCAAGTTTGATATTCAACGATTTCCGTTCTGCTACCCATGGCCATCCTTCATTCAACGGATACAGAGAGGCGAGCGTGATGCTCAACGCCAGCCACAGTCATCCCCGCACTTCCGTCTTCATCAATGGTTCATTGAGCTACTGGGGCGAGACACTTCACTTAAATCCCATCATGGATTTCAAGGATGAGTTCATCATCAACGGGTTCACCGATTCCGACAGTCATACCGACTGGTGGGAGGCTAACTTCGACATCAGCAAGGGCTTCGAGTCATTGAAAGGCAAAATCGGCATCAGTGCCCGTGGCAACATAATGAATGCGGCTATGGAACGCAACGGCGTTGACCTGCCTTACACCAGTCAGTCGTTCACCATATCACCTTATATTAACGGGCGCGTCAACTCCTGGTGGAATGTGGTCTATAAACTGGAATACAACCATACCAATCTCAGCATGAATGAGGAAGATACCTCTGCATCTTCTACCAGCTATACGCAGAATCTGGAAATGATTTTCTCTCCCTGGCAGAAGTTTAACTTCAGTGTAATGGGTGAGCACTACTATACAAAGTTTAGCGAAAACCAGTCAAAGAATCTGGTACTGTTCGACTTTAAGGCTGAATATACATTATCTGACAGCTGGCAGCTTATCCTGTCCGCAAAGAATATCCTGAACCAAAAGACATACAATTATACGCTCGCAGACTCGGACTTGTTTACCAAGTCTTACACCTCTTATGAAATACGTCCACGAAACCTCTTGCTAAGCCTTTATTATAAATTTTAGCATCAAAGCAAAAATATTTGCAGATTAATTTGGTTTATTTCGTAAACTTATTTAACTTTGCACAGTGAATCGATTCAATCATGTGTAATTAACGGATTGTATTACTTAAAAAGAGGCAGAAAAATGAAAGCAAAAAGATTTACAACAGCCTTATTATCAACGATTTTATTATCATATGCAAGTGCTATGGCACAGACCATAGACGTGGAAGTCAAGGTGAAGGGCATAGAGGAAGCCAAGGGAACCGTTCTGATAGCATTGGGCGATATGGACAAGCCTGATGAGATGTTTACCGGATTAACTGAGGTGAAAGAGAAAGGTGAGGTGACAATCGTACTGCACAATGTGCCAGTCGGGCTCAAGACGGAGCTGAATGTTTTTCAAGACATGAACGGCAACATGGAACTGGACACCAACGCTTTGGGTATGCCTACCGAACTTTGCGCCAAGAAGAATGTTACGGTAAAAGCTGATAAGCCAGTGTTGGAAATTAAGCTGTTGGATATACTGGGAATGTTAGGAATGTGATAATTGATAATTGAGAATTGAGAATCGACAATGAAACGGTTAATCAACATACTATGGATTGCAACAACTACGATGCCGCTTCATGCCCAGGAGGTAGTAAATGACTCCATCTATAATATGCTGGAGTTCACGATGAACGAAGTGGTAGTGTCGGCAGAAACGGTGAGCAGGGAGGGCGATCGGTTCGTGATGCGCATGACCGATCCCTCGCTGACGCTGAACAAAGATGCTGCTGAACTACTGCGGTTGGCTCCTGGCGTATGGGTGGATGACAGAGGAGTGAGTGTTAACGGCACTGCAGGAACCAAAGTATATGTGAATGAAAGAGAGGTGCACCTAAACGGTAAGGCACTGACTGACTACCTACGCAACTTCCGTTCTTCCGACATCCTACGTGTGGAAGTGATCCCACAGGTTGGCGCTGAGTTCAGTGCTGATTCCCAAGGCGGTATCGTGAAAATCACCCTGCGTAGGCAACTGAAAGGAGGCTTGAGCGGAAACCTGCAGCTGAGCACCTCACAAGGGAAATATATCAGCGCATATAACCCAACAGGCACAATCAACGCTCGCAGTGGCAAATGGAGCTTTAATACACTGGCATCTGGACAACTGATGGAAAAGGGAAAAGACGATATGGGTTCCACAAGGCAATATCACACCCCTGGCGAGGAAAGCTTTGAGGCTTTCATTCAGTCTGACAAACAGCTCCGTACAGGAATGGTGCAGGCTGGCATCGTTTTTGACCCTGATATGCGCAACAGCTTCGGTTTAGAAGGCAGCTACTCATACCAAAGTGACCGTACTCCTTCTCAGGCAGAGGCTTTACTGCATGAAAATGGGATGGAAATACACACTACTGGTAACTATCGTATGCATGAAACCACTCGCAACCGGTCGCTCACTTTCAACTACGTGCATCAGCTTGACACCATCGGCTCTACGCTGAAGTTTATTGTCGACTATACCGACAAAAACAATCAAGGTGACAATAGCTATCAGGCGTTGTATAATCTGGCAAACATCGGGCAGAAAGATTCACTCTATCGCAGTGAGGCTTCATCAACCTATAAGATTTTCACGGCAGATTTCAGTATCTCTAAGAAACTTCGTGGTAAATGGAGATTTGACGCAGGTGCAAAATACACTCATAATCAAATGAATGATAATGTAGATTATGAAGGCCAGTGGCAAGGACAATGGCTTCCTCTCCCACTCTACAGCTATGATATGAACTACGCCGAGCGAATCGCAGCACTGTATGCCATCGTTTCGAACAACTTCGGCCCGCTGAACATGACGGTAGGATTACGAGGAGAGCATACCCATACCCAAGGGCAAGGCAGAGAGGTGAGGAAAGACTACACAGATTTCTTTCCCAACCTGAACCTCACCTATGCTTTTGACCCCTTGCAACTGATGCTGCTCACCATGCAGTATTCCAGGAGCATCGAGCGGCCAAACTTCAATTACCTGAATCCAAACCGCATCCAATTTGACGAGTATTCTTATTCTGTAGGCAATCCTACACTGAGACCTACCTATATCAATAAGCTGAGCCTCACGGCCGTATGGCACTACAGATATATACTATCCATCGGAGGGAACCTGCATAAAGACCTGGTGAGGGAACGTACACAGACGGATGCCACCAATCCCAGTGTCACTTATGTGATGCCGCAGAACAATCACCGTGAGAACCATTGGTTCGCTATGCTGAGCTTCCCAGTAAAGTTCTCCAAACGATGGACCATGAATGGCTATTTCTTAGGAGTAAGGCAAGACATTATCGGCTCGAAGGGTGAAAGCACAAGCGGTCATTGGCTCTACTTCATCAACCAGCATATGAGTTATCGCTTCAACCACGACTGGTATCTTGAACTGATATACAGCGGCCAGAGCAGACTTTATTCCGCTAATGCGGGCATCAAGTCGCTCCATACAGTGAGTCTTAACGCCAAGAAGCAACTGTTAGGCAAACGACTTACACTATCATTGGAAATCTACAACTTGACAAACGCCAAGACGCGTTTCTTTACCCATACTGAAAGCTTCAGCACACATATAGAAGAACGCGCTTACGGATCTTCCAGATATGCTAAACTGGGCATTCAGTACAACTTCAGCGCAGGCAAGGATTTCAAGCAACGTAGCGTTGAGAGCGGACAGGATGAAGAAAAGAAGCGATTAAATCAGGTAAATCAATATGAACAATAAAAATAATTATTAACTTTACACCATTAAAACAATAAACGTATGGAAAACAACAGCGAACTGACTGCCGAGCGCAGTTTAGAAATCATCAAGAAGCAGATAGAGCAAAGCCGCAAGACCATAGAGAAGAACTCTGGTATGCCTATGGTTATATGGGGAGCGCTGGTATGTGTCACCGCCCTTATCGTAGGCCATTTGTGGAGAGTGACTGAAAACGCCAACTGGAATTTACTGTGGTTCGTAATGGCCATCATCGGCTGGGGCTATATGGTTTGGACCAGCCGGAAGGAGAAAAGTAACCGTATGCCTAAGACATTTGTCTCTCAAGTGATAGGCAACGTCTGGTTTGCCTTCGGGATTTTCGCCAGCATACTCCCTATCCTGATGTTTGTCATCGCTCCTCTCTTTGCTGACAGTCATGTGCTCGGATATGGCTACACACCTTTAATCATCGTGTTGCTCGGTTTGGCTACCACCGCTACGGGCATGATACTGAAAAGCGGATGGATGACTGCTGGTTCCATCATTGGCGGACTGGCTGGTTTCGTATGTGCCATCCTCTTCAAGGGTCCTTACGAGATGATGGTATTGGCAGGAGTATCAGCCGTGATGCTGCTCATACCAGGCATCATGATTAACAGGAGGAAAGATTATGTTTAAACCGTTAGATCCCATACTGCACTCTGAGCTTAGGCTGGCCGTGATGTCACTGCTGGTTGGCGTTGACGAAGCTGACTTCGTGTATATCAAGGAACAGACGGGAGCCACGGCCGGCAACCTAAGTGTGCAGATTGACAAGCTCTCCTCAGTCGGATACATTGAGGTGGAGAAAAAGTTCGTGGGCAAGCGTCCTTGCACTACATGCCGCATTACGCAGCAAGGTGTAAAAGCTTTTGAAGACTATGTAGAGAGTCTGAAAGATTACTTAAAACTATAAGATTATGAACGCGAAACTAGATTTCAAGCAACTAAAGACCGATATGGCCCGCAAGCAGCGCAGGGGATTGCATTTCATCCTGGCATCTGTGTTTATCTGGATACTCGTGGCGTGTGTACACGCCACAGCCTTCGACCCGCTCACCAAGAACCTGCTCACTTTCTGTTGCACGGCTCCACTCGTTCCTTTCGCCTGGATTATTTCGCGCTTCATCGGTGTGGAGTTCAGCGATAAGGAGAGCCCTTTCTCCTCGCTGGGCATCATCCTCTCTTGTAACCAGATGCTCTACCTGCTCATTGCCATGTGGATCTACGCTGCCATCCCTGACAAGATGGTAATGGTCATCGCTATCATCTTCGGCGCCCATTTGCTGCCCTTTGGCTGGCTCTATGATTCCAAAGTCTATTACTTCATGTCTGGCATCGTAAGCATCGGGGCGCTCATCATCGGCCTGATGTTCTCGCCCCTCACCTTGGCGTGCGTGATGATTGGGGTGGAAATCATCTTCAGCATTCTTCTCTTTTTTGAAGAAAAGAAAAGGAATAATTAGAATAAATTTGACTATTATCTTGCTTAATCGTATATTTGCAACAAGAACAATAACTTTTATACGTTTTAAGCAATGAAGAAATGGATGTTGGCTAGTTGCACACTGGCCTTGGCTCTGTCAGGGTGTACTGAAGGGCAAAAGTTCGAACAGCCTGTATTGGGAGCGAGAAAATCGCAGATTGTCAATGTTGACGGCTACCAGTTCAAGGACTTGAACAAGAATGGTGAGCTGGACGCTTATGAAGACTGGCGCCTGCCGATGCAGGAACGCATTGACAATCTGGTAAGTCTGATGACCTTGGAAGAGAAAGTTGGCCTGATGTTTCATCCGAACATCGCAGTGCCTACCGACGGCAAGGTGCTGTATGATGCGAAAGCCGAACTTAGCCAGGAGGCTTATGCAGGTCCAATAGGTCCTGGCGGCAACAACGGAGGTGCTATGGGCCAAGGCCAGATGAGAGCCGGAGCCGATGTGAAGACTTTTATTGAGGAACGCAACTTCCGCAACATTCTGAACAATGGTATCGCAGAGCCTACGCTCTTCGCCAAGTGGAGCAATGCCCTGCAGGAATATGCCGAGGCATCCCGCTTAGGTATTCCAATCATGTTCTCTACCGACCCTCGTCACGGAGCAACACTTGGCGCTCACGTCAGCGGCAAGCAGTATTTCAGCCAGTGGCCCAGCAAGGAAGGCCAGATTGGTATCACCGCTGCACGCAATCCAGAACTTGTAAAGAAATTTGGTGAGGCTGTCGCTGAGGAATATCGCGCCGTAGGTCTACACATGATCTTAGGCCCGCAGATTGACGTGATAACAGAACCTCGTTGGAGTCGCAATATGGGCTGTTTCTCTGAGGATGCAGACCTTACCATCCAGATGATGGAAGCCTTCATGGATGGCGCACAGGGTGAGAATGTTGGACCTGATAAGATTCTGGTACATCTGAAACATTGGCCTGGCGCTAATCCTCACCAGGGTGGTAAGGGCAACTTTACTGTTTATCCTGGCAACAACGTAGATTATCACCTCAAACCATTCAAGGCAGGCATCGCCAAAGGAGCTTTGGCTGTAATGGGCTATTACAGCGGCACTTATGTAGATACTCTGAATGTGAATTATTCTCCCTACTGGAGCACGAAGGTACTCTATGAGCAGCTGGGTTTCAAGGGAGCTATCTGTACAGACTGGGGTGTGGTAGGCCGCACTGGTCCGCTGAATCCACGCTTCGCAGGCAAGACTACTTTGAAGGACAATATGGCGATGGTAATCAATGCCGGTGTTGACCAAATGGGTAGCGAAACAGAGACTCACCTCGTTGTGGAATTGGTGAAAGAAGGTCGAGTAACTGAAGATCGCGTGAACCAGGCTGCAAAACGCATCCTCCAGTGGCACTTCATTTTAGGTCTGTTTGAGAATCCGTATGTTGATCCAGACAACGCCGCTAAGGTTTGCCAGCGTGAAGACCTGCAGAAGAATGCGTTCCAAGCGCAGCTCGAGTCTAATATCCTCCTGGTGAATGAAGACAAGGCCTTGCCTGCAAAGGAAGGCATCAAGCTCTATGTAGAGGGCATAGATACAGAGATTGCCAAGAATTACGGTACATTGGTTGACAAGCCAGCACAGGCCGACCTCATTCTGGTGCGCACAGGCGTTACAGAACCTCGCACGGGTGGCTTCAACTTTGGTCAAGGTATGACTGCAGCTCAGCGTCAGGCGTTTGAACGTCAGCGTGCCATCGAGGCAGCCAAACCCGTAAACATTGAAATTCCGGCTTCTATATGGAATAATGTTAAGAAACTCTCTGCTTCTGGTAAGCCGGTGGTAGTAGCGTTTAATCCAAGTGGCACCAGCATCGTGCTGCCTCAAGATTTGAAGAAGGTAGTCAAGGGCTGCTTCCTTACTTTCGACTGCCTCGACAATGCGCTGCTTGACGTAGTGTTCGGTAAGTTTAACCCAGTTGGCAAGCTGCCTTTTGAAATCCCCGCTACTATGAAAGATGTAGAAGCTCAGTTGGAAGACGTACCATTCGACGCTCCTAACAAGGCGTTCGAGTATGGTTTCGGTCTCTCTTATTAATAACATTTTTCAAGGATGTGGCAATCTTTATTATTGCCACATCCTATTTATATACATGGATATTCGAGAAAGGAAACTGATAGGAGACTCATATAAAGTTGAAAGCCTCTAACTGGTCAACGCCAAGGTGCAGGATAATATCTATGTCAGAAACAGCGTGGACGATTGATAAAAATAATATGAACATGAACGGTTGGGAATATAAGATGCCAGTAAGGGTTGTGTTTGGCGAAGGAAAAGTAGCCACACTGGCAAATGAGATCAAGAATTTCGGAGGGCACTGCGGATTGCTGGTGACTTCACCCTCCTTCGTAAAGAGAGGTGTGGCGACCTTGATACAGGAGATGAGTGACGGACTTATAGCCGGCATTTTCAGCCAGGTGTCACCCAATCCCGATGTCAAGGAGTGCGATGCATGTGCCGCACGCCTCAGAGAACTACAATGCGACTTCGTGGTCGCTCTGGGCGGAGGAAGCGTGATGGACTGCGCCAAGGCAGCCGCCACCTTCTGTATCTCTGGAGAGCCCAGCACCCTCTACTTAGGAACGGGCAAGTCAGTGCCACAGGAGCACCTGCCCATAATCGCCGTTCCCACTACAGCAGGAACTGCCAGTGAGGTGACGAGTGTATCGGTGCTCACCGATCATGAACGAGGCATCAAAACCTCCTTCTCGTCCTTCGGTTTTTACCCCACTCTGGCCATCATCGACCCCGAATTGACCTACAGCGTTCCGCCTTACCTCACAGCCTGTACAGGCTTTGATGTCATTTGTCACGCCATCGAGTGCTATTGGAACTATCGTCATCAGCCCGTTTGCGACACCCTTGCCATTCGTGCCCTGCAGCTGGCTTTGCCCAATCTTGAGAAAGCCTATCATGAGCCTGGCAACAAGGAAGCTCGCGCCTGTATGGCAGAGGCTTCTGTAACGGCAGGTCTGGCATTCAGCAATACCAAGACCTCCGCTCCTCACGCCTGCTCCTACCCCCTAACCAACATCTATCACATACCTCACGGTGAGGCTTGTATGATGACCATGTGTCAGTTCCTGCGTCTCAACGCCATCGATACCCGTGTGCAGGCCTTGGCTGTAGCCCTCGGCTTTACCGATGTCAATGCGATGGCCGATGAACTGAGCCGTATGATGCAGGCTACTGGCATGAGGCGTGACCTCAAGGATTTTCACCTGACGGACACTGACATAACAACGCTGGTAGAAAAGAGCAAGTCACCCAACCTCTACAGTAATCCAGTAGAAGTGACTGACGAATTCCTCTATCAGATGTATCATGATATGAGATAAGGAGTAAGAAATAGGGGTTGGTTTGCAAATTAGCATGCCAACCCTTTTCATATTTGACGGAAAAGTGTTACCTTCGCAGTGTAAATAAATCAAACCATTGAAAGAAATGTACAGTTTTACATGCGACTATTCAGAGGGGGCACATCCCGATATCCTGAAGAAACTTCAGGAGAGAAACTTCATGCAGCATCCCGGCTATGGCGAGGATGAAGTGACCAACGAGGCTATAGAGCTTATACGCCGAAAGATAGGCAACCCTAAGGCGAGCGTTTTCTTCGTCATCGGAGGCACGCAGGCCAATATGGCTGTGATATCCGCTTTGCTGCGCACTCCTGAAGCGGTGATTTGCGTAGAGGGCGGACATATCTTCGCCCATGAGACGGGAGCCATAGAGGCTACGGGACACAGGGTGATAACGGTACCCGGAGTAGAAGGCAAACTTACACCTGCGGCCATTCAGAAAGGACTTGACGACTATTTCATGCGTCCTCACATGGTGAAACCGGCGATGGTGTATGTTTCTGACGCCACTGAAGTAGGCACCATTTACAAGAAGGCGGAACTGAAGGCCATCAGTGATTTCTGCCGTGAGCACAGGCTGCTGCTCTATCTTGACGGAGCACGACTGGGCAGTGCGCTGACATCTGATGAGAATGACCTCACGCTTCACGACCTGACGGAACTGACTGACGTGTTTTATATCGGCGGTACCAAGAACGGCGCACTGTTTGGCGAGGCTATCGTATTCAATGATCCTGAACTTTATCCTGATTTCGACTATGTGCGCAAGGAGCGTGGAGCCTTACTGGCCAAGGGGTGGCTCTTAGGCGTTCAGTTTGGCGAACTGTTCAAAGACGACCTTTATTTCAAAATAGCGCGTCATGCAAACGTATTGGCGAAGAAGCTATCCAGAGCACTGAAGGAAGCAGGATTCAAGTTCCTGGCCGACTCACCGACCAACCAGGTGTTTCCTATCGTGAGTAAGGAGGAGATGGCGACACTGGCGAAGAAATACATCTTCGAGGAATGGCAACCGATAGATGAGAATCATTCAGCCATCCGCTTCGTTACTTCTTGGGCAACTGACGAGGCGCATGTGGATGAGCTGATAGATGACTGTAAAAGATTGAGAATATAATATCAAATGTTATGGAAAACAACGGTCAATGGTCAACACCCAACGGTCAACTGAAGGAAAAGTACATCTTAGCGGTTGACCAGGGCACCAGCAGTTCGCGTGCGATTATCTTCAATCGGCAAGGAGAGAGCTGTGCGGTGGCTCAGAAAGAGTTTACTCAGTATTTCCCGAAATCGGGATGGGTGGAGCATAACCCCCACGAGATATGGTCATCAGAAGCCACCGTCATTGGCGAGGCAATGGCCAGGATGGGCATTAACGGTCAGGAGATAGCTGCCATCGGAATCACTAACCAGCGTGAGACGACCATCATCTGGGATGTTGAGACAGAAGAGCCCATCTACAACGCCATCGTATGGCAGGACCGCCGTACGGCTGAGTATTGTGACGAACTGAAGGCGCAGGGCGTGACGGAGATGATTCACGAAAAGACAGGTCTGATTATCGATGCCTATTTCAGCGCCACCAAGATCAAGTGGATTCTGGATCATGTGAGCGGTGCCAGAGAGCGTGCCCAGCAAGGCAAACTGCGCTTCGGTACAGTGGACTCCTGGCTGGTATGGCGACTGACGAGAGGAGCCATGCACATCACTGACGCAACGAATGCCTCACGAACCATGCTGTTCAACATCCACACCCTGCAATGGGACGAGGATCTGCTGAAGTTGTTTGACATTCCTCTGTCGATGATGCCTGCGGTGAAGTCGTGTAGCGAAGTGTATGGATATACCCAGTCAGCTCTGTTCAACCAGCAGGTGCCTATAGGTGGCATCGCAGGCGACCAGCAGGCAGCACTCTTCGGACAGCTCTGCACAGAACCCGGTAGCGTGAAGAACACCTACGGCACTGGCTGTTTCCTCTTGATGAACAGCGGTGAGAAGCCTATCATGTCGAAAAACAACCTGCTTACTACCATCGCCTTGAAGATGGGAGACAAGGTGACCTATGCTTTGGAAGGCAGTATCTTCGTGGGCGGATCGGTGGTGCAATGGCTGCGTGACGGACTGGGCATCATCAAGTCATCTTCAGAGATAGAGGCTTTGGCTGCCACGGTGCCGGATACAGGTGGGGTATATTTCGTGCCAGCACTGACAGGTATGGGCGCACCATATTGGGACCAGTATGCAAGAGGCAGCATCACTGGCATCAGTCGGGGCACAACAGCTGCCCACATTGCCCGTGCCGCTTTGGAAGGCATCGCTTTCCAGACATTAGACATTGTGCAGGCGATGCAGCGTGACGCAGATCTTCCGCTAAAAGAACTGAAGGTAGATGGTGGCGCTTCGCGCAACAACCTGATGATGCAGTTCCAGGCAGATATACTGAACACAAAGGTAATACGGCCGCGCAATCCTGAGACGACGGCTCTGGGAGCCACCTATCTGGCAGGCTTGGCGGTAGGTTACTGGAAGAGTGTGGAGGAGATTCGGGACCAGTGGCAGATTGACTCGATGTTCATGCCTACAGAGGATCGTCAAAACGTTGACAACGTTGTCAGACATTGGCGTGAAGCAATCAAAAGAACACTATCATTCTAATATTATTATGTGGCAACAAATGATTTTTGAGTTCCTCGGAACTATGATTCTGATTCTATTAGGCGATGGCGTTTGCGCCAACGTGAGTCTGGAAAAATCCAAGGCGAAAGGCGCTGGCTGGGTGGTCGTCACCTTCGCTTGGGGTCTCGCCGTAATGTGTGGTGTATTCGTGGCAGGCCCTTATACTGGCGCACACCTCAATCCTGCAGTGTCTGTCGGACTGGCTATAGCCGGCACCTTCAACTGGGACCTGGTAATTCCTTATATCATTGCGCAGATGCTGGGTGGCTTCGTTGGAGCCGTACTGGTGTATCTGTTTTTCAAGGATCACTATGACGCGACTGACGACGCTGACAGCAAACTGGGTACCTTCTGTACCATTCCTGCCATCCGTAACAAGCCACGCAACCTGCTTTGCGAAGCCATCGGCACCTTCGTGCTGGTGTTCTGCGTACTCGCAATGGGCAGTGAGGGCAATACCCCTCAAATGGGTCTGGGCAGCTTAGGGGCATTCCCCGTGGCTTTCCTCATCGTGGCCATCGGTATGTCGTTGGGTGGCACTACTGGCTATGCTATCAATCCAGCCCGTGACCTCGCTCCACGTTTCGCTCATTTCATCCTGCCGATTAAAGGCAAACGAGACAGCGACTGGGGGTATGCATGGGTACCAGGTTTTGGCCCGGTTATCGGTGCTGCAGTTGCCGCTGTGCTTTATCTGGCGGTCTTCTAATATCATATTTTTCGCTTTTCCATCGCGATTTTCGCAAAGAAGAGCATACATCATGTCCTATTTGGTACTTTTTTATCCATTAAGATTATTTTAAGTACCAAATAGGACATAATGTTATCATTATTTTTGTCGAATTTTGCAACGCAAAAAATGTCTATAAGAATCTTAGATAATATATGAATGTAAAAATGACTATGTGGCTGCTGGCATTGGCTATAGCATGTGGCAGCTGTGGTGGCAACAAAGGCACGCAGGAGAAAGTTCCAACGCGCGTCAAGACAGAGACAGTGAAATCCACCAATGAGAACGGTAACCAGACGTATGTGGGCATCGTGGAAGAACGTGAAGGTACGGCAGTGAGTTTCACCAGTATGGGTGTGGTACGCCGTATGTTGGTAAACGAAGGCCAGGCTGTGAGCCGAGGACAGCTTATCGCTGATATGGACGACACAACGGCACGAAACATGCTGGCTGTCGCTGAGTCTGGCATGAACCAGGCGAATGACGCACTGAAGCGTTACGGCATGCTGCATGACAACGGTTCTCTACCGGAGGTGAAATGGGTAGAGATACAAAGCAAAGTGCAACAGGCTGAATCTCAGTTGGCCATTGCTAAGAAGAATCTGGCCGACTGTCAGCTCATAGCTCCCGTTAGCGGCATCATAGGTAAAAAGAACGTGAACGCTGGCGAGACAGCCATGCCATCTATGGCGGTGGTGACCATCTTAGACATCAGCAGTGTGAAGGTGAAGATCTCTGTTCCAGAAGCAGACATGAACTGCATCAATGCTAACACTTCCACTTTGATTGATGTGGAGGCTGCAGGCAAGCAAGTGAAGGGCGGACTCATAGAGAAAGGTGTACAGGCTGATGCACTGACACACACTTATCCGGTACGCATCCTGGTGGAGAATAAGGACAGGAAGCTGCTTCCAGGCATGGTGGCCAACGTGACCATCGCCCAAGAGCAAGGATCTGCAGCCTCTGTGCCTACCCTGCCTGTCACCAGCGTCCAGAAGCGTGCAGACGGCTCATTGTTCGTCTGGACTGTGGATGCAGACGGTACGGCACACCGCAAGACCGTTACCATCGGACAGACATACGGCACTCGTGTGGCAATCACTTCAGGCATCACTGACGGACAGCGCGTGGTGACGGAAGGGTATCAGAAACTGAGTGAAGGGAGCAAAACGGTTGATAATTGACTAAAGTTTCTCAAGTGAATGAATATACTATTGAATAGCGCCCCAAAGGGGCAGAAAGCTAACAGTCTAATCATGGGATTATTGGAAGGTAATATCGCCCCGAAGGGGCAGCAAGCCAATAGCCCAGGGCATCGCCCTGGGTACGAGGATGCGGTTAGGTTCGCCCTGAAAGGGCGCAGGAAGCACACCACATTAACCCAGGACGTTGCCCTGGGCTGGGGGCTTACTGGCCTTTCAGGCCGTCAATATTAGCTTACGAAACTTAAATAATTGATAGCTTGTAACTCTAAGATTATGGAAGAAAAGAAAATAAACTGGTTCAGATGGCCGTTAGAGCATTACTCCATCTCCCTGCTGCTGGTAGCCATCTTCTTCGTGATGGGCATCTACGGCATGTATGTGATGCCCAAGGATGAATTCCCCGCTTTCACCATCCGCCAGGGTGTGGTGATAGGCGTATATCCCGGCGCTACGGCTGAAGAAGTGGAGGAACAACTGACCAAACCTTTGGAACGCTATCTGTTCACCTACGAGGAGGTGAACCGTACGAAGACCACCTCTACCTCACAGAACGGCATGAGCATCGTGATGGTGCGCCTGAATGACGAGGTGAACAACAAGGATGAAGTGTGGAGCAAGGTGAAGCACGGCGTGAACACCTTCAAGTCGAGCCTGCCTAATGGTGTGCTGACGGTATTGGTGAACGATGATTTCGGCAATACGTCCGCATTGCTCATCGCCATCGAGAGCAACCAGCGAAGCTATCGCGAACTGCATGAGTACTGCGATCAGCTGAGCGACCGCCTGCGCCGGATCGAATCTGTATCCAACGTGAATATATATGGTGACAAGAAGGAACAGATAAGCCTCTACATAGACCGCCAGCGTCTCCAGGCTTTCGGCATCGGAGAGCAGACGCTGATGGCACAGTTGCAAGCACAAGGACTGACCACCATGAGTGGCAGCATCGTGAGTGATAACCAGCAGACACCGATTCATGTTGAGCCTGTGGAGAACAACGAGGAAGAGGTGGCCAACCAGATTATATACAATGATCCAGCCACAGGCAAGGTGGTAAGGGTGAGAGATGTGGCAAGGGTGGTACGCGAATACGACCTCTCTGACAGCTACATAGAGCAGAACGGACATCCCTGCGTGCTGATCTCGATGGAGATGGTGCCAGGTAACAACATCGTGATGTATGGCGAGGAGGTGGATAAGGTGCTGGATGAATTCAGAGCTGAGGTTTTACCGGACGACGTGACTATCACCCGCATCGCCGATCAGCCGAAAGTGGTAGGCGAAAGCGTAAGCTCATTCCTGCGTGACCTGATTATCTCTATGATTGTGATTGTTGTCGTGATGATGCTGCTCTTCCCCATCCGCTCAGCCATCGTGGCAGCCATCACTGTACCGCTGAGTACCTTTATCTCTGTTTCCGTAATGTATTTGACGGGAATTGAGCTGAATATGGTGACGCTGGCAGCGTTGATCGTGGTTTTGGGAATGGTGGTGGACAACTCTATCGTGGTGATTGACGGCTATCTGGAATATATCCGCAAGGGATATGAACCTAAGAAAGCGGCCATTGAGTCTGCCACGCAGTACTTTATGCCGATGCTGCTGGCAACGCTCTGTATCTGCATCATCTTCTACCCGCTGCTCTACACCATGAAGGGTGCGTTCCACGATGCGATGGAGGATTTCCCACTGACCATCACCATTAACCTGATGGTTTCCTTGGCACTGGCTGTGCTGGTGATTCCTTTCTTAGAGGTATTGATTATCAAGCCGGAATCAGTTTTGAAATCAGATCAGAAGCAGAAGCGTTCACTGACAGACATCGTACAAGACACCTACGACAAAGTGTTGGCTTCTACTTTCCGCCATCCTTGGATCACTATTTGCGGAGGCATGGCGCTTGTATCTTTGTCGTTCCTCATCGTACCGACGCTGAAGATACGTCTCTTCCCGTATGCTGACCGTGATCAGTTTGCGGTTGAGATCTTCATGCCTGAGACGAAAGGCCTGGCAGACACCAGGCTGATTGCCGACTCCCTGCGTCAGGTGATGCAGGAAGACAAGGACATCAGTAACATTACCAGTTTCATAGGCTGTGCTTCACCACGTTTCCAGGTAACCTATGCACCTCAGATGGCGGGACGCAACTATGCCCAGTTTATCGTGAATACGGTTTCGCAGGAGGCGACGCTTGAACTGCTGGCTAAATACCAGCCTCAGTGGAGCGAGGCATTCCCTGACGCTTATATCCGTTTCAAGCGACTGGACTACTTAGAGGTTCCGGAACTGGAGTATCGCTTTTACGGCGATGACATCGGAGCGTTGCACGAAGCCAGCGAACAGTTGATGGCCCGTATGCGTGAGATGCCAGAGGTAGAATGGACACACAGCGACTTCTTTGAGCCATACCCTATCATCAATGTCAGTCTTGACCCTGTTGTTTCCGCCCAGTTAGGCATTAACAGGGCAACGGCATCATTAGGCATTGCTTCCAATACCAGCGACCTGCAGGTGGGAGAGATTTGGGAAGGTGACTACAATGTGCCTATCGTGGTGAAGGACAACCGTACCCTCACCTATTCTGATGTAGAGAATATGGGCATCAACTCACCTGTAGCGATGATGTCATCAGCCCTGCAGATGGGCAGTGGCAATAGTTTCGCTGCCAACGGTACCGTACCGGTACGCGCATTTGCCAAGGTCACGCCTGCATGGCGCGAGAGCCGCATCATGCACCGGGGTGGCGAGCGTTGTCTCACCGTTACAGGCCAGTTTGCACAAGGCGTATATGCCGCTCCGGTGGAGAGCCGTATCGCTGAGATTATGGAGAAGGAACTCGATCTTCCTGCTGGGGTGCGTACAGAGGTAGGTGGTGAGATAGAATATGATGCAGAGGCGATGCCTCAGATATTCGGAGGTGTGGCCATCTCCATGATCATCATTTTCTTCTTCCTGCTGTTCAATTTCAAGAAGTATGGCATCACCACCGTCTGTATCGCAGCTTTAGGCCTGATGATGCCTGGCGCATTGATTGGTTTGGGGCTTATGGGACGAACATTAGGTCTGACTTCCGTGATGGGATTCATCACGCTGATGGGTATGATTATGCGAAACGAGATACTGATCTTCGAGCATGCCAACGACCTGGTGAAGAAATTCGTTGACGAGCATCCGAAACCAGCCGTTGTGACGGACGAAATGAAGCGCGAATACTATAAGCAGTACAACGAAGCTGTGAAGCTGGCGGCAAGGGATGCCGGTAGCCGGCGTATGGTGCCTATCTTCCTGACCACAGCCACCACAGCCGTAGGTGTGGTACCGATGATTCTCGCCCAATCGTCATTCTGGATGGCTGTAGGCGTAACCATCTTCGCCGGCGGTATCGGTTCCTTGATTATGGTGGTGACGGTTCTGCCCGTAGTTTATTGGAAAACCAACTTAAAGTAGAAAAAAATGAAAAGAAACATCTGTATATTAGGCATAGTGTTTTCATTGTCAATTCTCAATTGTCAATTGTCAATTGCCCAACGGTCATACTCCCTTAATCAGATTCTCGACTCTGCCCGCCAGAACAACATCACCTTACGCAACGCACAGCGCAGTGTGGAAGCAGCAGAGCAGCAGCGCAAGGAGGCATTCACCAAGTTCTTCCCCACTGTCAGTGCCACGGGCTTCGGCTTTACAGCCAGCAAAGGGATGGCGAAGATGGACATTGACCTGTCTGAATACATCACGCCAGAGATGGCGCAAGGCATTGTACAGTCAGGCATTCTGCCTGTGGAGGCGTTGGCATCATTGGGCCAGCCGCAGAGCATCGAGATGATGAAGAAAGGCGTGATGGGAAGTGTGATGGCGATGCAGCCTGTATTCGCCGGAGGACAAATCGTGAATGGCAACAAGCTCGCCAAAGTGGGTGAAGAGGCAAGTCGCCTGCAATTAAGACTCTCAGAGAACGAGGTGGAGAAGACGGCTGAGCAATACTACTGGCAGATTGTATCACTCGAGGAGAAGATGAAGACGGTAAACGCCGTGGAGACTTTATTGAAAGATATCCATAAGGATGTGAGCGTTGCTGTAGAAGCAGGTGTTGCGATGCGCAATGACCTCTTGCAGGTTGAACTCCGACAGAATGACATCGAGAGCCAGAAACTGAAGCTGGACAACGCCACCATGCTGATGCGTATGCTCCTGGCACAGTATTGCGGATTACAGGACACAGACTTTTCCTTAGTATATAATCCGGAAGCTCAGTCACCTGTAATAGAGAAACAAGACCATCTGCTGGCACTGCTCAGTACACCAGAGTATCAACTTTTAAACAAGCAGGTTGAGGCTGCCGGCCTGCAGCACAAGATGGCGATAGGCAGCAATCTTCCTACGGTGGCTGTAGGTGCAGGCCTTGTGTATCATAACATGATGGAAAGCGGTCGTTCATTCGGCATGCTGATGGCTACTGTGAGCATCCCTATCTCCGACTGGTGGGGTGGTTCTCACAACATCAAGCGCAAGAAGATTGAGCGCCAGAAGGCGATAGACCAACTGGCAGACAATTCCGAACTGTTGAAAATCAATATGCAGAGTGCCTGGAACAACGTGCAGGAAGCTTACCGGCAGTTAGATATAGCCCGGCGTAGCATCGAGCAGGCGACGGAGAACCTTCGTCTGAACCGCAACTTTTATCAGGCTGGCACCATCACCATGAGCGACCTGCTGGAAGCGCAGCTCCTCTATCAGCAGGCGCTCGACAAACGCACGGACGCCTATACCGACTACCAGAACAAGCTCCTGGCATACAGGCAGGCGGTGGGACAATAAAACCAGCCGTCATTCGTCCCTCTCTCCAATTACCCTTTTTTTCGTCCCTCACGAGAGATTTTTTGGTCCCTCGTGAGGGACAAATATTTTTCCCGTGAGGCATATTTTCAGCCCATATCGCCAGATATGGCTGTTCCTTAAAGCCGACCTCATTTTTTGTAACAATATCATCTGCTGAAGCAGACAAATCAGAGAGATGGCTTAGCCACTTCACAACAAATCTTAACACCATAATATTTGCGTATGTCTGACACTTGCACTAAATTTGCAGAAAAAAAGAATCAGACAGCATGAAGAAACTTTTTTTTGTGATAAGTATGGCTGTGGGCCAACTACTTTTGAGACCTCAAGCACTATGAAAGATTATTTGTATTACCTTTTTGACGAGAACATGAAGAGCACGGAGCTTTCTGCCGTGAAGGAGAAGCTGTGCGACTTGGGGGCAAAGGTAAAAGACATCAATCTTTCAGATGAGAATGCGGTCAAAAAGGAAAAGAAACAGAAAAGGCTTAGGAAATACGGACTGGTTGTCAGCAATAACCCTCAAGCCGGGCTGGCTGCCAAGCGTGCCAAGGTGGCTTTTTGCGGTATTGTAGAAGGCGAATACACCCTGAAAGACTTCAAGCTCTATCCGTACCGGCAAATACTGTCAGACATCAGTCTGCTGCCTCTCTTGAGCCAGCCTTATCCTTATAAAAAGCATAAGATTCCACGCAAGCTGAGAGCCTGGAGAAGACTGCTGACGTTCAAGCAAATCAGAGGTGTGCCCGACAGGCCTGACCCCACGCCGAAGACTTATACCTGCAAGAATTGCGGAACAACCTACGAGGGCAGATTCTGCCCGCATTGCGGACAAAGCCACCGTACGCCACGCTTCGAAATGACCAATGTGTTCAAGAATATCATATCAGATTTCTTTAACATCGAGCATGGATTTACCCGTAATTTCATAGAACTGTTCTGGAGGCCAGGCTACATGATACGCGACTACCTGAAGGGCAGGCGAATCAACTACCATAAGCCATTCCAGACCATTTTCGTGCTTGCCACCATTTATCTGATTGTAGCCCATCTGCTCGACCCTATGGCATTTGTGGAGCGTGAAGAAGTGAAGCTTTCCGACCTCTCGGCAACGGTGAACAAACTGAGAGATGACTATACTGACACCGACCTGAAGCCATGGTTAGATGAAATCAGGCAACTGACAGATACCGTATTGGCGATAAAGAAAGAAGAAGACGCCGTTGCGGCTGAGCAGCTGACAGACAGCATACTGAAATCACAGAGCAGATTTGTGAAACTGAACACGCAAGACAGCCTGTTTGTGGTGAACCGGGTTAGAAAAGGCTTTACCAGGTCTGAAGATGAAACGCTGTCAGAAGCCTTTGCTGATGAAGATGTACCGTCAGGCTTCTTCGGATGGGCTGCCCAACTTTCTAAAACAAACATGGAGTCTATCGAGATATTCAGAACAAGGTATTACCATGAGGGAACCGTGCTCTACTCCATCGGAGAGATGATCAGCGACCTGTTTAACACCAGTAAGGCTGTGATTATTATCCTGATGATACCCGTGTATGTTTTCTGCGCGCGCAAGAGCTTCCGCACCACCCTGGTGGGTATGAGGCTGAATGTAGCTGAATACATTCTGGTATTCACGCATTTCAGCGCACAGCTGATGTGGGTGCAGCTATTCACTCTGTTCACAACGCAGACGGCTAATTTTAATCCGGTTCCTGATATGGGTATCGCCTTATTCCTGATGTCATGGGACCTGAAGCAGCTTTTCAACCTGTCTTGGAAAGATACCTTCAAACGCACGCTGGTCTATATGTATGGCTATGCCTTGTTGTTTGTAATGCTGCTCTTAATAGCGGTATCCATGATAGGAAGCGCTGGAATGTGGGTAATTTACCAGCTCACCCACTAAAAAAGAATAAGATAAATTTTGTCAGTTCGATAAAATGTTGTAATTTTGCAGCCGATTATTCCGCCTCGGGTTCGGTAAAGAGCCTGGCAAGGATAGCCAGCCACCCGACGGAGCTAACTTTTACAATTAATAATAAATGTACGCAATTGTAGAAATCAAGGGTCTGCAGTATCGTGTAGAAGCAGGCAAGAAGTTGTTCGTCAACCTCATTCAAGGTGTAGAGGCTGGTGACACTGTAGAGTTTGACAGAGTGTTGTTGGTTGACAACGAAGGCGCTATCACCGTTGGTGCTCCTGTAGTTGAGGGCGCAAAGGTTGTAGCTGAAGTAAAGACAAAGATGGTAAAGGGCGACAAGGTGCTGGTCTTCCACAAGAAGAGAAGAAAAGGGTTGCGCAAGTTAAACGGCCACCGCGAGCAGTTTACCGAGATTGTTATCAAAGAAGTTATTGCATAAACATTAAAAACAAGAAGAGATATGGCACATAAAAAAGGTGTTAGTAGTTCTAAGAACGGACGCGAGTCACATAGCAAACGATTAGGCGTTAAATTATTCGGTGGCCAGGCTTGCAAGGCTGGTAACATCATCGTTCGTCAGAGAGGCACTCAGTTCCATCCGGGTAAGAACATCGGTATGGGTAGCGACCACACTCTGTACGCACTGGTTGACGGAACGGTTCAGTTCCAGGTTAAGCGTGAAGACAGACGCTTCGTTAACGTTATCCCAGCTGAAGTAGTGGCAGAGGCATAACGACGGAGGCGTACTTATGAATAAGCGGAAGGGATGCGATTTGTAGAGTTGCATCCCTTTCTTATCAAATAGACAATCAAAAAACAAGTATAGGCTATGCTTACCATCAAGCAAATCACCGATGATACCGAAAAAATCATCAAAGGATTGGAAAAGAAGCATTTCAACAATGCGAAGGAAACTATAGAGAAAGTGCTGGCCACCAACGACAAGCGCCGCAATACACAGACAGTGCTTGACAACAACCTGGCAGAAGCCAACAAGCTGTCGAAAAGCATCGGCATACTGATGAAGGAAGGCAAGCGGGAAGAGGCTGAAAGAGCCAAAGGACGTGTGGCTGAGCTGAAGGAAACCAACAAGGCCCTGCAGGCCGAAATGGACCAGGCAGCCGATGACTTGAAGCAACTGCTTTACACCATTCCTAACGTTCCTTATGACGAAGTGCCAGAGGGAGCGGCTGCAGAAGACAATCTGGTAGTGAAGAGTAACCTGAAGGAATGCACTGACAGCGACACCGTCGGCAACTGGGACGTGAATCCCTCACTTGGCATCGAGAATCCCCTGCCCCATTGGGAACTGGCCAAGAAATATGACTTGATAGATTTCGACCTGGGCGTAAAGATCACTGGCGCAGGTTTCCCTGTCTATAAAGGAAAAGGCGCCCGCCTGCAACGTGCGCTCATCAATTTCTTCCTTGACGAAGCCGGCAAGAGCGGATATCGTGAGATTCAGCCCCCTACAGTGGTGAATGAGGATTCCGGCTACGGCACAGGCCAGCTGCCTGACAAAGAAGGACAGATGTATCATTGCCAGGTTGACAACTTCTACCTGATACCGACCGCAGAAGTACCGGTAACCAATATCTATCGTGACGTGATTGTTGACGAAAAGGATCTTCCTATCAAGAATTGCGCTTACACAGAGTGCTTCCGCAGGGAAGCCGGCTCATACGGAAAGGACGTTCGTGGTCTGAACCGTCTGCATGAGTTCTCAAAGGTTGAGTTAGTGAGAATTGACAAGCCAGAGCACTCACGTCAGAGCCATCAGGAGATGCTTGACCATGTGGAAGGCCTGCTCAAGAAACTGGAGCTGCCATACCGCATACTGCGTCTGTGTGGCGGCGATATGAGCTTCACCGCAGCCATCTGCTACGACTTCGAGGTCTATTCTGAAGCACAGAAGCGTTGGCTGGAGGTAAGTTCTGTGTCAAACTTCGACACTTATCAGGCAAACCGCTTGAAGTGCCGCTATCGTAATGCAGACAAGAAGGTGGAGCTGTGTCATACACTGAATGGTTCTGCACTGGCTCTGCCCCGCATTGTTGCCGCCTTGCTGGAAAACAACCAGACAGAAAACGGCATACGCATGCCAAAAGCCTTGGTGCCTTACACAGGTTTTGAGATGATTGACTGATCTCAAAGAGGAATACACCTTATTTATAATAGTGCGGTGGGATGTTTTTCATTCCATCGCACTATTTTTACAGATATTCCTTCTTTATGTCAAAAAATAACTGTAACTTTGCACTGTTCTTTCAAAAAGAAAGAAAACCGTAATTAAGACAACCAATTTATTAAAAGAATGAATAGAATCGTTAGCAAGGAGCAATACTCCGAAAAGGTATTTAAGATTGTAGTAGAGGCACCTCTTATCGCCCAATCACGAAAGGCTGGTAATTTTGTCATCATCAGAATTGGCGAAAAGGGCGAACGCATTCCACTGACTATTGCAGAGGCTGACACTAAACAAGGAACCATCACACTGGTAGTACAGAAGGTGGGACTTTCATCTACCAAGCTCTGCAACCTCAATGAAGGAGATTACATCACTGACATCGTAGGTCCTCTGGGTCAGCCTACGCACATTGAGAAATTCGGCACCGTGGTTTGTGCCGGAGGCGGTGTTGGCGTGGCTCCTATGCTGCCTATCGTTCAAGCGTTGAAAGCTGCCGGCAACAGGGTGATTACAGTTCTTGCCGGTAGAAGCAAAGACCTTATCATCATGGAGAATGAGATGAGGGCAAGCTCTGACGAGGTGATTATCATGACTGACGACGGATCATACGGAAACAAAGGACTTGTTACGGAAGGCATTGAAAGTGTCATCAAGCGCGAGAAGGTTGACAAATGTTTTGCCATCGGGCCTGCCATCATGATGAAGTTCGTGTGTCTGCTGACGAAGAAGTATGAGATTCCTACAGACGTGTCTTTAAATACCATTATGGTTGACGGTACGGGTATGTGCGGTGCATGCCGTGTCACCATTGACGGACAGACAAAGTTCGTTTGTGTAGATGGACCGGAATTTGATGGCCACAAGGTTGATTTTGATGAAATGATGAAGCGCATGGGTGCATACAAGCCTGAGGAACGCGCTGACTTAGAGAAATATGAAGCATGCCTGGCTAAGCAGGCTGAAGCTGACGAAAAGAGCCGAGACGCTGCATGGCGTGTGGAGCTGAGACAGAGCATGAAGCCGAAAGAGCGAATGGCCATTCCTCGTGCCAAGATGAACGAGCTGGATCCTCAGTATCGTGCACACTCCAGAAAAGAGGAAGTGAACCAGGGCCTTACCAAGGAACAGGCATTGGTTGAGGCAAAACGCTGTCTGGACTGCGCTAATCCGGGATGTGTGGAAGGATGCCCTGTCAACATCAACATCCCACGTTTCGTTAAGAATATCGAGCGTGGTAATTTCCTGGAAGCTGCCAAGACATTACGTGAGACCAGTGCGTTGCCTGCGGTTTGCGGCAGGGTGTGCCCGCAGGAGAAACAGTGCGAATCACACTGCATCCATCTCAAGACCAAAGGTGAAGCAGTGGCTATCGGCTATCTGGAGCGCTTTGCCGCAGACTATGAGCGTGAGAGCGGACAGCTGGCAACTCCTGACATTCAGGAGAAGAATGGCATCAAGATTGCCGTTGTCGGTTCCGGTCCTTCAGGCCTGTCATTCGCTGGTGACATGGCTAAGTCAGGCTATGATGTAACCGTATTTGAAGCACTTCATGAAATAGGCGGTGTATTGAAATACGGTATTCCAGAGTTCCGTCTGCCCAACAAGATTGTAGATGTGGAGATTGAAAACCTGAGTAAGATGGGAGTGAAGTTTGTGAAAGACTGTATCATCGGCAAGACAATCAGCACCAAGCAACTGGAAGCAGAAGGCTTCAAAGGCATCTATGTAGCCAGTGGCGCCGGTCTGCCTAACTTCATGCACATTCCTGGCGAGAACCTTATCAACGTGCTCTCTTCTAACGAATTCCTGACACGTGTGAATCTGATGGATGCTGCCAGTGAAGACACTGACACACCTGTGCCTTTCGGCAAGCACGTGGTGGTGGTAGGCGGCGGTAACACCGCTATGGACTCTGTGCGTACAGCCTTACGACTGGGCGCAGAAAGCGCTACCATCGTTTATCGCCGTTCTGAGAACGAGATGCCTGCCCGTAAGGAGGAAGTGAAGCATGCCAAGGAAGAAGGCGTAGAGTTCCTGACCCTACATAACCCAATAGAATATATCGCTGACGAACAAGGCAAGGTAAAGCAAGTGGTTTTGCAAAAGATGCAGCTTGGAGAGCCTGACGCATCCGGCAGAAGAAGTCCTGAGCCTATTCCAGGTGCGACAGAGACACTGGATGCCGACCTGGTGATCGTGGCGGTAGGCGTATCTCCAAACCCTATCGTTCCCCGTTCTGTGGAAGGCCTTGAATTAGGCAGGAAAGGCACCATCGTGGTGAATGACGACATGCAGTCATCTATCCCTACCCTTTTTGCCGGTGGTGATATTGTCAGGGGTGGCGCAACCGTTATCCTGGCTATGGGTGATGGCAGACGGGCAGCTGCAGCTATGCACAAGAGTTTTCAGAAAACGGAATAAAATTAAAGCATACTTAAAAAGCGTTTAAAAATGGCGCACTGAGTACCTCAGTGTGCCATTTTTTGTGAAAAAATTCCGAATGTCATTATTTTTTTGTACCTTTGTAAATCATTAGTAGAACAACTGTATTATTTATGGCTAAAATTGATAGAGTCTTATTCATTACACAAGAAATCACTCCGTATGTTTCTGTGTCTGAGATGGCGAATATTTGCCGCTATCTGCCACAAACTGTTCAAGAGAACGGTCGTGAAATCAGGGTATTTATGCCCAAGTGGGGTACTGTCAATGAGCGCAGGAACCAACTTCACGAGGTGATCCGTCTGTCGGGCATGAACATCATCATTGATGATACCGATCATCCGCTTATCATCAAGGTGGCTTCCATCCAGTCGGCTCGCATTCAGGTGTATTTCATTGACAATGACGATTATTTCCAGAACAGGCTTCAACTGACAGATCAGGATGGAAAGGAATATGAAGACAATGACGAACGTACCATCTTCTACGGCAGAGGCGTGCTCGAGACCGTCAAGAAATTGCGCTGGAAACCAGACATCATTCATTGTCACGGATGTATAACAGCCCTCATTCCTCTTTACCTGAAGAAGACTTATTGCGATGAGCCGTCATATATGGACTCTAAAATCGTTTATTCGCTGTATGACCAGGAATTCACACAGCCATATCAGAAGAATTTCTCTGACAAGCTGCTGTTGAGAGGGATTGAAAAGACCGATTTGGGTACAGTGACTGACCCGGTTGATTTTATCCAGTTGAGTAAACTCGCCATAAATCATGCTGATGCCATCGTACAGCAGACCGCCAACGTGCCTGAGGAACTGATAGAGTATGCAAAGCAGAGCGGAAAACCGTTCCTGCCATTTAGCGAGGAAGATATGCTGCAGAAAGTGAGCGACTTCTATGACACGCTCTAAAAAGACTTGACAAAGCAGTTGATTGAACAAACTATAAGAACGGTATATATATGAAATTAAAATTTCCAGGTTTTGCGCTGTCAGCGCTCCTGATTCTCTTTAGTTGTGACGATACGACAGACAAAATAGGTTGGGAAATCATGCCAATGGAAGACATGGCTGCTTCTTACACCGCTACATTCGACGTGATGTCAGAAACCGTAAGGGCTGATTCAGTTTACGCCCGCACGCAGACAGCCTACCTCGGCAGGTTTTCAGACCCGGAATTCGGATATTATGACGCCAGTTTCATGACAGAGATGACGACTCCCGAGAACTACAAGTTCCCTGCCGTTTACAAATATGACGCAAACACCAAGACCGGTAGTGGCACGATGGCCGGTGACTCCTGTGTATCTATCTTCTTACGAGTGTCGTACAGCAAGAACACTTCCAGTGTAAAAGGTTTCTTCGGAGATTCCATTACAGCATGCCGTGTGAGCGCGTATGAACTGAACGACCAATGGCTTGCCGACAGAAAGTCAAACGGCAGATTCTACAGATATACCAATATCGACGTTAATAAGTATTATGACAAGAACAAGCCTATTGGCTCCACAGCTTACACAGCTCATGACTACTCGGTGTCTTCATCCTCATCTTCAGAAAATTACATCGACATCAAGTTAGACAAGGAGATGGGTAACAAGATTCTGAAGATGAACAGAGAACATCCCGAATACTTTGCTGACGGAGAGACATTGACCAAGAATGTTATTCCCGGCTACTATCTGGAATCCGATTATGGCGACGGCACAATTATCTATGTGAACCGATTGATTCTTTATATGGGCTTTAATTTCTATGCAACCGACTCTCTGGGCGTTGCTGTGAAAAAGAAAGTGACTGACGAGAAAGGTGCGGCTGGCACAGATTCCACCTATTATGCCGTGGAATACATCTTCAGTTCAACGCCTGAGGTAATCCAGGCCAACAAGTTCACCCATTCAGACAAGCTCCAGGAGAAGATTGATGACCCGGACAACACCTACATCAAGTCTCCCGCAGGCGTTTTTACAGCCCTGACAGTCCCTTATGATGAGATTTACCAATCATTGGGTAATGACACACTGAACGCCGTAAAACTGTCGCTGACGAATTATGTAGATGCCAGCACTTACAAATATGCTATGGACAAGCCTTCAAAGGTACTGCTAATCAGAAAGAAAGACATGAAAGAGTTCTTCGAGAACAACTCACTGCCTAACAACACGACTTCCTTCTACGTGCAGCACAATGCGACAGAGACAAACAAATATGTGTTCAAGAATATTGCCAATTTGATAAAGATTACCATGGCGGAAAAGCAGAAGGAGAAGGAAAAGGCCGGTAGCGCATGGAATAGCCAACGTGAAGCGAACTGGGTGGAGGAGAATAAGCTGCTGGTGATTCCTGTAGTCGTTGACATTTACAGCCAGCAGAGTTCATACGGTTCCAGTACAGATATAGTGGTGGGCACGACTCACGACTTGAAACCTTGTTACGCCCGACTGGTGGGAGGCAAAGGTACCACTAACGGCAAGCTTAACAATCCTATCAAGCTGGAGGTTACCTACACCCGATTTGGAGAATAAAGAAAGACAAAAGAGGGGCTGCCTGTCAGCAGCCCCTCTTGTCTTTCATCTTATATTCATAACACTATTCCGCCTTCTTAGCTGTCGCTTTCTTTGCAGCAGGCTTTTTCACTGCAGTTTTTTTCTCTGCCTTCGGAGCCTTTGCCTTTGAAGTCTTAGCCTTCTTCCAGTTGTCATCTTCCAGTTTCTCCTTCGCCTTCTGCAGTTCCTTGTTCAACTTCGCGATCTCGGTATCCTGATTCTTGATAGTGGTGAGCAATGCGTTCAATTCCTCATTATCAATATCAGAAGGATAGAGAGAGTCAACGCGCTTGCAAAAATCACCCAGGATGTTCATAAAGTTTGTAAACGCATCGTAAGGAGACTCATAGATGCCACGGTCAATGCCCACGCCACTGTTCTTAGTGGTCATGTCACGGAAGTTGGTGCTTGACTGCAAGAAATCAAAGTCCATCTTGATTCTGCGGTCGTTGCAAAGCAACACACGGTCAGCCACATCATACAGTTTGTTGAAAGCCTCGCGCTGCATGACATTACCCAACCAGCAGCTGGTATCGCGCTCCTCATCAATCCAAGAGATTGGATAAGGCACGTCGATCTGTGAGACTGACTTCAGCTTGGTGATTACCTCAAGAGGCGTAGAGAATGTGATGCCTTTCTCCTTTGCCTGAACAGGAAGAGCCTTGATGAACTGCAGGATATTTGAAGACAATGGCTGGGCGAGTCCCAAAGCGCCCAGTTCCATAAAGAGGTTGATAACCTGCTCCTCCTGTGGAAGTTCGTCAATCTTCTTGATAAAGTTGTCAGCAAACAGCGGATATTCGTTCCATTCCGTATTAGAGAAACGTAAAGAGATATCGTCAGAAAGCTTGAAGTCACGCAACAACAGTTTCAATTTCGGATTCATGTTGCAATGATAAACATAGTGAGGGCTCTTCCAACCCAGCACGTGCTTAGCACCTTCTGTCAGCATACCCTTGAAGCCCATATCGGCAGCGACGGCACCGATTTCATCGCTGTACAGCATGTCGGTATTGACCAAGACTTTAGGTGTAACGCCAAACAAAGCGTTCATCTTTTCAACCTGTCGGCCAACCTGGTTCTTGAAGGCCTTCTCGTTTGTCAGAGATGCCAGGCCGTGAGAATAAGGCTCTGCCAGAAATTCGCAGCAACCCGTATCATTCAGTTTCTTCAACAGGTCTATCACCGCAGGCGCATGAATCTCCAGTTGCTCGCAAGCGATACCTGAAATTGAGATAGCCACTTTAAATGCCCCCTTGCTTTCCTTCACCATGTCAATCAAGGTGTTCAAGGCAGGGATATAAGACCTTTCAGCCACGTCAGCGATATGCGTGGCGTTGGCATAATCATCATAGTAATAATGATTGATACCGATATCAAAGAAGCGATAGCGCTTCAACAGGATCGGCTGGTGTATTTCAAAAAAAAGACAGATTGTTCTCATATCTATTTCGTTATTATTATCTGTTTAGAAATTCTTAATCACTTCTTCATAAATGCGACGTACCTTCAGACCTACATCTTCCCAAGTGATGCCATCCACCTCAATCTTACCCTCGTCATGCAAATACTGATACAAAGCGGGATAGGTACAGATAGAATACATGGCGTCAGCCAACGCATGAATGTCCCAATAGTCAACCTTGATACACTTATCCAGAATCTCTGCACATCCTGACTGCTTAGATATAATTGTCGGCACACTGCATTGCATAGCCTCCAGCGGCGAGATACCGAACGGTTCAGAAACGGAAGGCATCACATAAACATCACTTGCCTTCAGGCACTCATATACCTGTTTTCCTTTCATAAAGCCAGGGAAGTGGAATCTGTCAGCGATGCCTCTTTCAGCTACCAGACGAATCATCTTTTCCATCATATCACCATTACCCGCCATACAGAAGCGGATGTTCTTCGTGCGCTGCAGCACCAGGCTGGCAGCCTCAACAAAATACTCGGGACCTTTCTGCATAGTCAGACGACCCAGGAAGGTAACCACTTTCTCATTGGGCTTCTTCTCTGGTATGATATCCAGGATGTCCTGTGCCAGAGGAGTAACGGCATTGTGCACCGTTGAAACCTTACGTGGATCCTGATAATACTTATTGATCACAGTCTGACGCGTCAGCTCGCTCACGCACATGATGTGGTCAGCATGGTCCATGCCGTTCTTCTCTATCGCATACACGGTAGGGTTCACATTGCCACGGCTACGATCAAAGTCGGTGGCATGCACATGAATCACCAGAGGCTTGCCAGACACCTGCTTGGCATGAATGCCTGCGGGATAAGTCAGCCAGTCATGTGAGTGGATGATATCAAACTCCTGCTGACGCGCCACCACACCTGCCACGATAGAATAGTTGTTGATTTCCTCATGTAGGTTGTCAGGATAGCGGCCAGAGAACTCCATGCATCCCAAGTCATTGGTATGCATATAGTTGAAGTCTGCATAAATATGGTCACGCATGTCATAGTAAAGCTGTGGATCCATATAGCCGCCTACCCTATCTTTTACATAGTCCCAGTTGACATCCCGCCATACGATAGGCACGCTGTTCATGCCGATGATGCGCAAGAAGCTCTGGTCTTCATCACCCCAAGGCTTAGGGATGCAGAAAGTAATCTCCAGGTCACGCTGCTTAGACATACCCTTGGTCAGTCCGTAGCTGGCAGTACCCAGACCGCCTAAGATATGAGGAGGGAACTCCCAACCAAACATTAAAACTTTCATCTCAATTCCTCCTCCTTATTACATATTAAACTTGTTCAACAACTTCTGGATTCTCAGCATCTCAGCCACATTCATGGCAAATGATACGGCGCCACGCCCTACAAACGGCGGATTTCCGTCATACAGTTCAGACAGTGTGCCGATACAGTGTGTCTGCATCTCCTCTTCCATACCGATGA
Organism: Bacteroidaceae bacterium; assembly: GCA_017471185.1. GTDB lineage: Bacteria > Bacteroidota > Bacteroidia > Bacteroidales > Bacteroidaceae > Bacteroides. The sequence goes on along the minus strand of JAFUVZ010000025.1, from coordinate 41,952 downwards.
GCTGTCTTTCCACGAATGAAACGCCACTCATCCTGAAAATCCTCAGATAAGCCTCCATATAGAAACCCATCAGCCAGGGCCAAGCAGTACCCTGATGATAAGCGAAATCGCGCTGGGTCTGCGGGCCTACATAATTAGGATTGTAGCCACCGCTCTTCGGACTCAGTGTACGAAGTCCTTTCGCTGTGAGCAGTTCGCGGGTGCAGATATCCAGCACTTGCTTCTTCTGTTGAGCGTTCAATGGAGAATAGTCGAAAGCAACGGTAAATATCATGTTAGGACGTACGCTCCAGTCCATCATATAACCGTCAACATAGTCAAACAGATAACCATATTCATTGCGGAACACTTCAACGAATGACTTACCGGTCACTTCTGCCTGTGCATCCAGTTCGTCAGCCCATTCCGTATTGCCACCTTCGCGTTCCATGTCTGCCACAAAACGAAGGGCGTTATACCAGAGAGCGTTCACCTCAACGATATATCCTGTACGTGGGATAACGGGCTTGCCGTTAGATGAAGAGTTCATCCAAGTCACAGCCCTTTCCGTACCGTTTGCGAAAAGCAAGCCGTTGTCATGCAGGAACAGATTATTATGTTTGCGGGCGATGATAAATTTGATGATCTCAACCAACAGGTCGCCATACATCTTCCGGCAATGTGCTTTTGAAGTTTCCTTCGCATACTGCTGTAATGACCATACAGCCCAGAGCAATATGTCAGGATGATCCATCTCGTAAATCTTATAGGTGATAGGCTCTCCGTTCATAAACTGGCGCAAAGCCTTCGCTGCTGTCTTCATCACATCCTCAAACTGATCCTGCTCGTCCACAGCCAGTGTCAGACCAGGAAGAGAGATGAACAGGTCTCTGGCCCGGCACTTGAACCAAGGATATCCGGCCAGGATATAATGCTCATCACCATGAACGTTATGGAACTGATGGGCTGCATTCTTCAGCGTGTGATAATAGGTATCTCGTGGTGTACGGTCATCCACCTCATCCTGGAACACTTTCTTCAGTGTGCGGGTATTCTTAAACGGAGATGTACCTGCAGAGAATACAATGCTCTCGCCCTTCTTGATTTCCACTTCAAAATAACCGGGAACATACAGGTCTTCATTGAAGTCATAACCACGCTCCTGTTCCTTTGGATACTCGATGCCTCTGTACCAGTCTGGTTGGAAATGGAATTCGTTTTTCTTGTTCAGCTGCATATATAGTTCGGGATACCCGGGATACATGCAGGTCTTGATTCCATTGTCAACCAACTGATAAGCCTGGCTTGCCTGATAGTTTTCGTGTGTATATTCCCGCACGCTACGGAACGCCAAGAACGGGCGGAACCGCAATGTGGTGGCAGAATGTGCGTCAACCAGTGTATAACGCAGCAGCACACGGTCTTCGTGATGTACAAAAACAATTTCCTTACGCAGAATGACACCACCCACTCTGTAAGTCGTAGCAGGAATCTTGTCACACTCAAACTCACGGATATACTTATGTCCGTTAGGACTGAAATGATTGCCATTATACTTGTGCAGGCCCAGATTGAACTCAGCGCCATGCTGAATCACAGTCTCGTCGAGTGATGACAGCAGCACATGGTTCTCGTCATCAAGGTTTGGCACGGGTATAACCAACAATCCGTGATATTTTCGTGTATTGCATCCCACTATCGTCGAACAATGATATGATCCTGACTTATTGGTTCTGAGTATCTCGCGCGGCAGCGCTTCCTCCAGATTGTTCATCAGGGCTTTATCAAAACGCAAATAGCTCATAGCATTACATTTAAAAGTTATTCATTACCAAAAATAAAAGGCAAGAGAAGATGCCTCTCATCCGTTATCATCCCAAAATTACGAATAATAGACATCTTTGCAAACAAAAACGCTAAAATTTTGGCTTTTTCCGCCAAAAAACTTATAATATTGTGGCAAAAATCACTTAGACAGCTGTTCTATCAGCAAAGATAGGTTGGCAGTGAACATCCTGACGGCAATAGCCAGCAAAATGATGCCAAAGAATTTACGGATAATATAGATACCCGACTTACCGAAGAAGCGTTCTACCCTGTCTGCCATCTTCAGCACGACAAATACCCAGATCATGTTCAGCACCAAAGCTATAAGGATGTTGATGTCCCAGGCCTCAGCCCTCAAGGCCAGCAAGGTAGTGAATGACGCGGAGCCTGCCAGCAAAGGGAAGACCAACGGCACAAGGGTAGCATCTTTGGTGGGACCGGTATTCTTGAAGATTGTCACGTCAAGAATCATTTCCAGGGCCATGAAGAAAAGGATGAAGGCACCTGCGATAGCGAACGACTGGATATCTACACTGAAAAGTTTCAGGATCAAGTCGCCCACGTAGAAAAATCCCAGCATGAACAGAGAGGCAAGCACGGTAGCCTTGGTGGCGTTCACGTTCATCCCCTTCGCCTTCAGGTCCAGGATAATGGGTATTGACCCGATGATATCAATCACGATCATCAGTGAGATAAAGCACCTGATAACTTCCAAATAATCAAACTTTGATAACATTTCCATCATATACAGTCAGTATTAATCATTTCAATAAAGCGTGCAAATTTAGTGAATATTTATGAAAAACGCACAATTTTACCTACCAAAAGCACAATAATTAAGATGGAATTATTAAATTTGCTTATTAATTATAAAGGTCGCGCTATGAAATCAATGTTTGACACCTTGTTAGAACTGCCCCTTTTTCAGGGTATCAGCACCAAGAGTCTCACCAAGATACTGGAAAAAGCAAAGCTGCATTTTGAGAGGAGAACAGCCGGTGAGACAATTGTAAGGAGCGGTTCCCGTTGTGACGGTCTTGTCTTTATCCTGCACGGAGAAGTGGAGAAGACCACAGTGGGCATGGGAGAAAGCGCTTATGAGGTGACGGAGTACCTGGATGCGCCATACCTGTTGGAGCCTGCCTCCGTTTTCGGTCTGACCACCACATATCGTTCAACCTACATAGCCAGTACAGACGTTGACACCATGAGCGTAAGCAAGGTGACGATCGCTGATGTGCTGATGAAGAATGAAGTCTTCAGGCTGAACTATCTTAATACGGTATGCCGGCGCATGCAGGGCCTGGAAGATACCATTTGGGAATCACCTCTGCCAACCAGCACTTCCATCGTCTGCCACAGCATACTCAACCATTTTGAAACACTCACTGGCAGGAAATCTCTTTTCATCGACATAAGTGATCTTGCAAGCAAGGGGAATATACTGAGAATCAACGTGAAGCAGGCATTAAAAGAACTGGAGAAGAACGGTCTGCTACAGATAAAAGGAAGAAGCATCGAGATACCCGACGCTTCCTTATTAGTAGCTTATTCCCACTCAATTGTCGAAGGTGGCTTGGATGAGATGTCATAGCACACCCTGTTCACGCCTTTCACCTTATTTATTATTTCATTCGACACCTTGGCCAGAAAGTCATAAGGCAGATGTGCCCAGTCGGCTGTCATTGCGTCCATGCTGGTGACAGCTCTCAATGCCACAGGGTTCTCGTAGGTGCGCTCGTCACCCATCACTCCCACGCTCTTAATCGGACTGAGCAGGATTACGCCTGCCTGCCATACCTTGTCGTAGAGTGCCTTGCCGTCTTCGCAAATATAGTTGTGCATCGCCTCGATGTAGATGTCATCGGCATCTTGCAATATCCTTACTTTCTCGGGAGTGATATCACCCAGGATTCTGACTGACAGGCCTGGACCCGGGAAAGGATGACGCTTGATAAGTCGCTCTGGCATCCCCAACTCGCGCCCAACCTTGCGCACCTCGTCCTTAAAGAGCCACTTCAGGGGCTCGCACAGTTTCAGATGCATTTCTTCGGGAAGACCTCCCACATTGTGATGACTCTTGATTACTTTGCCGGTAATGTTCAGGCTCTCAATTCGGTCAGGATAGATGGTTCCTTGTGCCAGCCACTTTGCATCTTGTATCTTACGTGCCTCAGCATCGAACACTTCCACGAAGTTTCTGCCGATAATCTTTCGTTTCTGTTCGGGTTCGGTCACACCGGCCAAATCGCGGAAGAACTGCTGACTGGCATCTACACCAATCACATTCAGGCCCAACCCCTTATATGCCTCCATCACTTTACAGAACTCGTTCTTGCGCAGCATCCCATGATCTACGAAGATGCAGGTAAGGTTCTTGCCAATGGCTCTATTCAACAGAACAGCACAAACACTGGAATCTACGCCACCACTCAAGCCTAATATCACTTTGTCGTTGCCCAACTGCTCCTTCAGTTCCCTCACAGTGGTGTCAACAAACGAAGCGGCGCTCCATTCCTGACGGCTTCCACAGATATCCACCACGAAGTTCTTCAACAGCTGGAACCCTTGCAGGGAATGATGCACCTCGGGATGATACTGCACTGCCCACACCCGCTTCTCAGGATTGGCGTAGGCGGCATATTTCACGTCTTCCGTAGAGGCGATGGCATGATAGCCTTCAGGCAATGCGGTAATCGTGTCACCGTGGCTCATCCATACCTGTGAGTCTTTCTCAAAGCCTTTAAACAAAGGATTCTCTGCGTCAAATTGCTTCAAGTGGGCACGTCCGTACTCACGGCTTCCGGCAGGCTCTACCTTTCCTCCACCGCAATAAGCCATCAACTGTGCGCCATAGCAGATGCCCAGTACAGGGTATTTCCCGATGAACTGAGACAGATCAACCTTGAACGCTTCCTTGTCGTAAACCGAATAGGGAGATCCGCTCAGTATTACTCCTATTATATTATTATCGTTCTGAGGGAACTTGTCGTAGGGAAGAATCTCGCAGAAAGTGTCCATCTCGCGCACCCTGCGCCCTATCAGTTGTGTGGTCTGGGATCCGAAATCCAGAATAATAATCTTCTGTTGCATTTGATATCGATAAAATTTCTGCGAAGATAGTAATAATATTTTATTTTTACCTCACGAGGGAAAAAATAATTCCTCACGAGGGATGAAAAAATCTCCCGTGAGGAATAATAGACGCTCTTATCAGGCAGTTCATTCTTCGCGTTTCAGCATCTCAATCTGCCTCAAGGCCTCCTTGATTGCATTGTGCTTCTTGAAGAAGATGGCGAGACCAATGCATAATCCGGCTATCACACCTATGCATACTGCTAAGGCCAGATACTCAATGTCTTCAGCCAGTTCCTCATGTGTCATGGCTTCCCATAGCAGCAGACCTATCCACACTACCATAAAGGGAAGTCCGAAGAACAGCCATTGCACAGAGCGTTTCTTGACGTTCAGCAGCTGTCCCCTCACAGCCACCAGGTCATCACTGCGGGTGATGGTTCTGTTGACAGACAAGTCCATCAGCAGATGACACACCACGGCCAGTGCCACGAAAGCTACGGTCAGCAGGCAGAAGCCCCATGAGAATCCGAGCAATCCTCTGAATATCCACAACACCAGCGGAATCTCCATCAAGCCGATCAAAATAATTCTCCAACTGATGTTATGCACCGCACTAACCTTCTCCTGGATGGTCTGGCGAATTATCTCTTCATTCACAATCCGCTGGGTGTGCAGCTTCTCCTTCAGCAGACCTATCTGCTGACGCATTTCCTCGAAATCCTTTGTCTCATTATAGTTTTCCATAATTCAATGAGTTTAATCGTTAGACATGTTCTTTAACTGTTCCCTGATGCGTACCAGACGCACGGACACATTCTTCACCGATATACCCACGATGGCAGCTATCTCCTCATAGCTGAGGTTCTCCAGCCAGAGCAGCACTATCGCCCTGTCGAAGAAGCCCAGTCGGCTGATGCGGTTGTAGAGCATCTTGACCTGACGGGTGTCTTCATCACGGTCCTCAAACAGATTGATGTTCATGTCCAAGGGCACGGTGTTTCGTTTCTTCTTCCTCTCGGAAGAGATGCAGGTATTGAGGCTCACCCTGTAGATCCATGTCTTGATGTCGCTCTCGCCTTTAAACGACTCCAGTCCTTTCCAAAGGCTGACCAGCACCTCCTGGAACAGATCGTTCACCTCATCCTGATCTTTCGAGAACATATAGCATACTGTATAAATAGTGTCCTTATGCTCCCTGACCATTTGCGCAAATTTGGTTTCCAAAGTATCCATACGTCTTTCTTCATTAAGTTCTTTTGTCTATTAGACGCATCCTCATATCGGAAAACTACAAGAATAATGAAAAAAAATGAGGGCTATAGCATGAGCATAGCCCCCACTCCTTAATTAGTAATAATCAGTCAGCCGTGATTATTTCTGCTTCAGCAGGTCGCGGATTTCAGTCAGCAGCACTTCTTCCTTGCTTGGTGCAGGAGGTTCTGGTGCAGGAGCAGGTGCCTCTTCCTTCTTCTTGTTAAGCTTATTCATACCCTTAATCATCAAGAAGATGCAGAATGCAACAATAAGGAAGTCCACGATGTTCTGGATAAACTGACCGTAAGCCAGCACGGAAGCGCCGGCTTCTTTGGCAGCAGCTAAGGTCTGCTCACCTTCAATCACTACATCCGGAGACAGGTTCACGAAGAGGTTGGTAAAGTCAACGCCACCGGTTACCTTGCTGATGAGAGGCATCAGCACATCATTAACCAAAGAAGTAACAATCTTGCCGAAAGCACCGCCGATGATCACACCTACCGCCATGTCCATCACGTTGCCCTTCATGGCAAATTCCTTAAATTCTTTAACAAATCCCATAATTTAAAGTTTTTTATTAATTAATACTCAACTTCAATGCAAATATATGAAAAGATTTTTGTAATTTTGCACCGCTAAAGGTAAGAATTTTATCTGTAAGCGAAAAAAGATTGATTTAAATATACAATAAACCTTTTAATTAATTATTCAAATGACAAAAGTTGCAATTAACGGTTTTGGCCGTATCGGTCGCCTCGCTTTCCGTCAGATGTTCGAGGCTGAGGGTTATGAAGTAGTAGCAATCAACGACTTGACAAGTCCTAAGATGCTCGCTCACCTGTTGAAGTATGACACCGCTCAGGGTGGTTTCGCTGGCAAGTTCGGTGAGAACAAGCACACTGTTGAGGCTGGTGACGACTACATCGTAGTTGATGGCAAGAAGATCACTATCTATGCAAAGCCTAACGCAGCTGAGCTGCCTTGGGGTGAGCTGGGTGTTGACGTAGTTCTGGAGTGCACCGGTTTCTATACTTCAAAGGAGAAGGCTTCTGCTCACCTGACCGCTGGCGCTAAGAAGGTCGTTATCTCTGCTCCTGCTGGCAATGACCTGCCTACTATCGTTTACAACGTTAACCACAAGACTCTGACTCCTGCTGATACAGTTATCTCTGCTGCATCTTGCACCACTAACTGCTTGGCTCCTATGGCTGACGCTCTGAACAAGTATGCTCCAATCGTGAGCGGTATCATGTCAACCATCCACGCTTACACTGGCGACCAGATGATTCTTGACGGTCCTCAGCGCAAGGGCGACCTGCGTCGTAGCCGTGCTGGTGCTCAGAACATCGTTCCTAACTCAACTGGTGCTGCTAAGGCTATCGGCCTGGTTATCCCTGAGCTGAACGGCAAGTTGATCGGTTCTGCACAGCGCGTTCCTACTCCTACTGGCTCAACCACTATCCTGGTTGCTGTTGTTAAGGGTAAGGACATCACTAAGGAAGGCATCAACGCTGCTATGAAGGCCGCTGGTACTGAGTCATTCGGTTACACTGAGGATCAGATCGTTTCTTCAGACGTTATCGGTATGAGATTCGGTTCTCTGTTCGATGCAACCCAGACTATGGTTTCTAAGATTGACGACGACACCTATCAGGTACAGGTTGTTTCTTGGTACGACAATGAGAACTCTTATACTTCTCAGATGGTTCGCACTATCAAGTATCTGGCTGAGCTGAAATAATCTCTCCCCGATTACTGAACAGCATAGCCGTCCGCCAAAAGCGGGCGGCTTTCTTTTTCCACGCTTGGCCATAAACAAGACGCAGATAGGGTTTACAAATCATTTACAAAACGCCCTGTCTCCCTTTTTCTCGATGATGATATATAGAAAAATGACTATCTTTGCAATGACGATGAACCCAGATAAATGAGTAAGAAAAACATGTGGCTATGACAAAGATATTCAGACTGACAACAGGAATCCTTCTACTGCTCCTCGTATCCTGCCAGAACAGGCCCGGCACTGCTGAAGCCCTGGCGGAAGCCGACAGCCTTTATGCCATCGGACGGGAGAGTCTGGAGAATTATCCTGCCATACGATCGATACTCTATTTCCAGCGTGCCATTGATGCTTTGCCGGATGACACAGCTTCTGTCAGGCGTAAGACTGCACTCTTCAATGACATGGGCAGGCTTTTAATCCGGCTACGGCTGTATCAGGACGCCATCAACAAATACCTGTTGGCACACATCTGCGCCACAGAAACAAACGACTCCCTATCCATGATAGAATCCTTCAAAGGTATGGGTGACGCTTACCAGATGATGAATAATGCCTTTGAGGCTATGCTATGCCTCGACAAGGCGGAACAGATGGCTGCCAGCCTGAAAGCTGATAAGGCATTGGCATCCATCGCCCTGCACAAGGCATTGATATCTGTCAGATGGGGGAAATTTGAACAGGCGGACAAGCAGTTGCCAAGGTCACCTTTCCCTGTAAGTGAAGCTGATAAAGGCATGTATCATTATGTGATGTGGCATCTGTTCAACTCTGTACGCCACAACCAGGATTCTCTTAATTATCATTACTCTCAGCTGACCGCTTACAGGCAGACTGACTATCTGGGGAGGGTCATCTATTGGAAACTACAGCAGGCTATCAGTCAGCACGACTTCCGCAAGGCTGACCAGCTGTTGGCAGAGAGGAAACTTACGGGAAGAGAGCTGGAGCGTGACGCGGAATATGAAGCGTCGGGGGCTGTGGCAGCCGTCTATCAGGCTTTACACGCTGAAAGAGAGAAAGCTGACCTGCTCATCAAGAACCAACGCATCAGGTTTTACGCCGTCATGGGTATCCTCTCATCCATTTTATTCATAGCCATCTTCTTGATATTGCTCTACCGCAGCAGGAGCGAACGGATGCGTGTGGAGCGAAACAATGCCTTGTTAGAGAAATACAATGAGTCACTGCGTGCCGACCTGGAAGCAGAGCGGGCTAAGGCTACGATGCCACAGCCTGACGCAGACAGCATGTCCATCGCCATCCGCGAGTCAGACATCTACCAGCGTTTGCTGAAGACTGAGAAGCCCATGAACGATACGGAAGCGGCTGAAGCGATGGCACTTGTTGACCGTCTCTACCCCAACTTCAACAAGCGTCTGTTGACATTCGGCGTTGTCAAGGAGCATGAGGTTAGGATGTGCTATCTGGTGAAGATGGGCTTCAAGACCTCACGTATGGCGGTGCTCCTCAGCCGTTCAGGCAGTGCCATCAGCAATGGCCGTGCCCGACTTTACAAGAAAGTGTTCGGCAAGGAAGGCAATGGCGAGGACTGGGACAAAGTGATTCAGAGCCTGTAGGTTACAAGTAGGCAGTTCACTTGTAAATATTTTGTAAACTCCAGTTTGAGGGAGATATAACCACATCTCTATACCTTTGTGCCAGTATTAACAATTCAAGAACGCTGAAAATGAAGACTAATTATTTCTTATTATTGGCGACTGTCATCCTGACGGCATGCTCAGGTGAAAGGCAGACAGAACATCTGATGACGGTTGACCTGGGCAAAGACTATCCTGAAAAGGAACTGACCTTACAGGATTTCATGGAAGTGGAGTATATCCCGCTGGAAACGACTGAAGAGTTTGTCACCTATGCCAACCTGAAGGCGGTGGGAGAAAAGCTATTCGTGCTGTCAAGTGACGGTAAACTGGTTCTATTCAACAGATACACGGGCAAGGGCATCCGAGTGATTGAACACCAAGGGCAGGGAGCTGAAGAATATACCTTTCCATCCTATATTGTGCTGGATGAAAAGAACGGAGAGTTGTTTGTCAATGACACGGGCATCAGGAAGATACTTGTTTACGACCTGGAGGGCAACTTCCAGCGTAGTTTCTCACACCCGGGCGAATATCATATAACTAGCCTGCAAGCTTTTGACGGCGATTATCTGTTGGGTCATGATGAGCATATGTTCTATAAGGACCTGAACAACCTGCAGGCCATAGACCTGGAACAGGCGAGCTTTTTCCTGATATCCAAACAGGACGGGAGCATTGTGAAGGAAATCAAAATGCCGATGGGAAAGGTGAATGTGCCGATGGTGAATGTGGGAGGCATTGTGTCAGTAACGGTGATTCCTACCGTAATGCCACTGCAAGACGACATGCTGATTATAGAGAACTCAGCCGACACAATCTACCGTTTCACGGCTAAGGGACATCAGCTGGAGCCATTCATGGCGAAAAAGGCCTCTACTGACCCTGAACGACTGGTAACTATTGGCACTGTGACGCCCCAGTATTGTTTTTTCCAGATCATTGACAAGACACTTGACACGAAGACTGGCAGGGGATTCCCCCATCTTGACCTGGTGTATGACCGCCAGACAAACAAGGTGTTCAAGGTGACAGTGCTGAATGCCGACTTTACTACTCGTGAGACGGTTAATATGATCAGGAATGCACAAAACGGCAGTATCGCCTGCATCCAGACATTGCAGGCCCACAAGCTGATAGAAGCCAATGAGAAAAACGAGCTCACTGGCAAGCTCAAGGAGATTGCCTCGAAGCTGGATGAAGATTCAAACCCAGTATTGATGATTATGAAAGAGAAGGGTATTTAGCATTATTTAACAGGAATATTGTTTGAATCAACGAAATTATTTCGTTTATTTGCACATGCAAATTGTTTGCATCACACTATTATTATTGTTGAACCTTATACAATATACCTGTTGCAGTATGATTAAACTCACACAGAAAGAAGAGATTGCGATGGACCTATTCTGGGAGAGAGGTCCTATGTTCGTGAAAGAGCTCATGGATTTCTATGAGGAACCCAAGCCACACATCAATACGGTTTCTTCCGTAGTTCGCTCCCTCGAAGAAAAAGGATTGCTCACGCATGAGGCGTTCGGAGGCAGCTTCCGCTACAGTCCTGCCGTGAGCCGTGAGGAGTTCGGTCAGCAGACCTTCAAGGGTGTCATCGGCAAGTATTTCGACAACTCCTACCTACGAGCCGTGTCAGCCCTCGTTAAAGATGAAGACATCTCGGTGGATGAGCTCAAGAAACTCATCAAGATGGTAGAGAAAGGCAGCATTTAAACCCTGTGCGCTATGGGAGCTTTCATAGTCTATATCCTTAAGTCGGCGGTATGTCTGGCAGCGTTCTACCTGTTCTACCGCCTGTTGCTGAGCCGTGACACATGCTGGCGGTTCAACCGCTTCCTGCTGCTGTCGTTGCTGGTGCTCAGCTTTGTGCTTCCGGCCATCCGTCTGCATACTCCGGGGCCCGTACTTGTTGATACGGCTCTGGTGCAGATGGAAGACTGGCTGACCGATGAGGTGGTGGTGCAGTCTGTTGAGACAGCAGCGTCTGTATTGCCAGCGTTCAGCTGGCCACAGGCTGTGATATTGATTTATATAATAGGTGTGCTTACGCTTGTCTTGATCAACCTTGTTTCCCTTTGGCAGATGCGTCAGCTGTTACGCACGGGCAGGCAGGTCACGATGCCTGACGGCTATACGGATGAAGCAGTCCGACTGGTGGTGTTGCCTGGCGACGTGTCTCCCTTCAGTTGGATGAGATACATATTTATATCTGAGGCTGATTATACCGGCCACCACCGGGAGATACTGCTGCATGAGTGCGCCCACATCTCTCATCGCCATTCCATCGACCTGCTTTTCTGCGAGCTATGCCTCTGCCTGCAATGGTTCAATCCTGCCGCCTGGCTCTCCAAGCAAGACCTGATGACCTTGCATGAGTATGAAGCAGATGATGCCGTACTCACTGCAGGTGTCGATGCCCAGCAGTACCAGATGTTGCTCATCCGCAAGGCAGTGGGGAGCAGGTTGATTACCATGAGCAACAGCCTCAACCAAAGCAATCTGCGCAAGCGCATCATCATGATGCTCAAGCCAGCCTCCGGTCCATGGGCTCGGAGCAAGGCTTTCTTCGTGCTACCTTTAGCAGCTCTGGCACTGACGGCTTTCGCAAGGCCTGAACTGAAAACGGCAACCCAGGAACTGGAAGCTGCACAGCTGCATGACATATTGCCCGACAGTGAACCGTTGGAAGAACCTGCTTCGCAGATAAATCCTGAAGACACCGTCATTTATCAAGTGGTTCAGTATATGCCAGAGTTCCCGGGAGGCATGGTGGAGCTGATGAATTTTATCAGTAACAATGTGCGCTATCCTGCTGACGCACTGGCGGCAGGCATTGAGGGGCGTGTCACCACCATGTTTATCGTTGAGAGAGACGGAACCATCAGTAATGTGCAGGTTTTGCGTGGCTTGGAACCATCATTAGATGCAGAGGCCCTGCGTGTCATCCGCTCGATGCCAACCTGGAAGCCGGGCCGTCAAGACAATAAGCCTGTGCGCACCCGATACACCGTGCCAGTGAATTTCAGGATTCAGAGCACTGGCAAGACTTCGCAGATAGATATACCATATATAGATGAGAATGGCATCTACCAGGTGGTGGATGTGATGCCTGAGTTTCCCGGAGGAATGCAGGCGCTGATGAGCTACCTCAAGAACAGCGTGCGCTATCCAGAGGAAGCCAAAGCTGCTGGTATCGAAGGACGGGTTACTGTGCAGTTTGTGGTCAACAAGGACGGGTCCATCAGCAACATCCACATGCTGCGTGGCGTGGAGCCTTCACTTGATGCCGAGGCACTGCGGGTAATTGCCTCCATGCCGACATGGACTCCTGGCAGGCAGCATGGAGAGACAGTGGCAGTGCGCTATACCGTGCCAGTCAATTTCAGGATATGAAGCATTAACCATTATAATATAACAATATGAAAGATATTATTTCAGCAACCACAATGGTGGCTGCTCTGGGCATCTTTTGCGCTTGCAGCCCGGCAAGCAAACGGCCTGTTGGCCTCGACAACAGTCCTGTAGTGGCGCAGCGGGTATTGACTCCACAAGGGAATGAGGTGATAGTGGCCAACATGGACTTGATGACTGACACCATCGACTTCCCGATGTCTCTCTTACTCTCTGATTTAGAGATAGTGAAGCTGGACGACAAGCAGGAGGCGTTGGTAGGTGACGGCTATACCTTTGTCAGTCCTGACCACATCGTTTCCCTGGCCTATCAGTCGGGGGTGAAGCTTTTCAACAGGGATGGCAGCTTCATCACCTCTGTATCGAAGAAAGGCAATGGTCCTGACGAATACCGTAACGGGCTTTACGACGCTCAGATTGATGATGCAAACAACCGCCTGTACTTCATCAACTTCAATGCTGACAAGCTGATGGTCTTCGACCTGCAAGGTAACGCTCAACAGCATATCCCTTTGGCTAAGCAAGTGAAGAAAGGCAAGTTCCATATTGATGCACAGAAAAAGCGGGTTTATATGGCGGCTTTATGCTTTGAAAAGGATGAGCCTGCGTTCTATATCCAGGACTTTGAGGGCAACCTGATTCAGGAACTGCCGTCCAATCATCTGGCATCGCAAGTGATGGATTTCAGCAACGAGGTGTTTTTTGAGCAAGCCACTTCGGATTTCGATTATTCCATGTTCTGGTGGGGACAAGACCGACTGGACTCGCTCTATCATTACGATGAAGCGGCCAACCGCATGGTGCCGATGTTTACCACCAACCTGAACAGCAAGGAGAATATGCACAACTACTTGGAACTGCCCGGTTATTATCTGGTCTCACGTTTTCAGCCCAATCCGCCTCAGTCGATGCTGGCTATGATAGACAAGCAGACGCTCAAGGGAAGCTATGTACGCCTCATACTCGACATGATGGGCGACATAGACGTAACTAATACTGGCTTTGCTGACGGCAACTATACCTTGAACATTCCCCCTTACTATCTGCAGCAGCAGTGGATGGACTGGCAAGACCTCTCTGGCTTGCCTGCGGGCGTGGCCAGGTTCGTGAAGTATATCCAGACAGAGGATGCCGAAGACATGAACAATGTAGTGCTGATTGGCAGGCTGAAGCAAAGCAAGGACGAGGGCTTCACACTGAAAGACATGGACTTTGATCCTGATGGTGTGGTAAAAGTAAAGCCTGTAAGCCAAGTAGCTGACGTAGCAGAAGCAGATACCACTGTTTATGAATACAATGATTTGGATGATTGGGCCATGTTCCCAGATGGCGATGTACAGGGGGCATTGAAATATGTCAGAGACAGAGTACACTATCCTGACAACGTCAGTGCTGATGTCAAAGGTCTTGTCCAGGTGTCATTTATAGTCAACTCTGATGGCAGCTTGACAGACGTTATGCTTCGCAAAGGCATTGACCCGGCTCTTGACGAGCAAGTTATCCAGGCATTCAAGAGTATGCCTAAATGGAAACCTGCCAAAAAGGATGGTAAATCCGTCAGCTCCAAATACATGATGGCAGTAAGTATTGAAAAGCAATAAGCATTATGAAGAAATATGTAACCATATTGATTTCCGTCTGCCTCCTGTCTGCTTGTGGAGGCAGGCAGACGGAGACAGATGAGAACGGGAAGCCGCTGGTCATTGACCTGCAGACAGCCATCAGTAGCCCTGTAAAGGAAATGCTGCTCAGCGATGTGGCAGAGGATATTGAGATTATTCCGCTGGAGACCAAAGAAGAGACAATGTTTCATAGAGACCTGCACATTATATCTTTCAGACATGGTGTATTACTATGCCCCGGAGGAGGTGAAAAAACCAGACCAATCATGTTGTTTGACCGACAGGGGAAGTTTGTCAGATATATAGGCTCTATTGGACAAGGTCCTGAAGATATGCTGCTGCATGCGAGTATAGGCTATGATGAGGATAAGCAAGAGATAATCGTACCTGATATGGTAGATTTGAAAGTTTATGGAATAAATGGTAAATTCAAACGTAAGCTGTTTAGGTATAGGGAAGACGGTGAGTATTGGTATGCCAATAGAGATGCCCGTGAGATACGTGATTATAGGTTTGCGGATGGTTATCATATATTCCGCAGGATGTTTCCTGTACCCACAGTGAATGAGTCTTGGCAAATCATGATATTTGATTACAACGGACGACTGGTTGCAAAAATAGCTGATCCTATCAATGTTCAGCATGAAGACAAGATAGCCGTTGACTTAATGACAGCAATGCCAAGTTCATACTGGCATTGTATAGCACCAATTATGAGCTTCTATCATGGCACACACAGCATCTTATTTGATGCCAATGACACTATCTACCTTTTACCAGCATCAAAAGAAAGGTTGATTCCCAGGTATCTCATGAAAACAGGCAGTGAAGTGTTCACACCAGAAGTTCTTCATAGCACAGATCAGACTGGCGACTTCCTAAACAAATACATTCAGCCACGAGACATCCTGGAGACACGGGACTATATGTATTTAGTGGCAGAGAAAGGGGTATATTCCCATTTGTGTAGATTTAATAAAATGACAGGTGAAGTGCAAAGTGTTCATAACAAAGGAGAGGTTATTCATCAAAAAGCAATGGGCATTCATGTCAGAAGAGCCGATGCCCCAGGCTTTACCGACGACCTCGCCGGAGGTTGTTCTTTCTTCCCTAGACATACCAACGACAATGAATGGATTGGCGTTATTCCAGCAGAGCGGTTGCTTCATGAAATTGATATTGAGGAACTGGAACGGAAGGAGGTGAAGCTGCCCCACAGGAAGAAGCAGCTCATCGATGTGCTGAGGAACCTGAATGAAGACGATAACCCTGTACTGATGATTGTGAAGCTAAAATGAAGATACTGGTCATAGAGAATCAGGATTTGGCTGCTGACTTGCGCAGGGCTATGGAAGGCAGGGCTGCCAGTATAGGCAGTCTGAACGGACCAGACACGTTTGCCCACGAAGTGGCGAGACAGCAGCCAGACCTGATAGTGATTGACGAAGGCATCAGCATCGGCTCCTTCACCTTCATCCCTACACAAAAGACACTGAAAGCTGGCGACACGATGATACGCCTCAAGCCCATGCAGAGCAAGCTGCTTCTCCTGCTTTCCGCCAGCATGAACCTCACAGTTTCTCGTGAGCAGATAGAACAGATGCTTTGGGATAATGACCTCTGCCATGAATACAGCATCAACAACTTCATCTCTCAGCTGCGTAAGATCCTTGCTTCTGATCCGTCAGTAGCCATCGAGACCGTCAGTGGCGCAGGCTACCGACTGTGTAAAAGGTAAAGAAGGCTGAAAAACAATCTAACTGTTTTATTTGCTTTTTTCTTCCGCTTGCATTACCTTTGCAAGCGATAAGATTAATGTTTAATTCATTCTAACAAATGTACTATGAATAAGAATGACAAAGTAAAAACGAGGAAAGGAAGAAAGATGTACAAGGACAGCGAATACATCAGGTTTGACTGGGCCATTAAGCGCATTCTGCGTGACAAGGCCAACTTCGGTGTGCTGGAGGGGCTGATGACCGTTCTCATCAATACTGACATCAAGATTCTGGAGGTATTGGAGAGCGAAAGCAACCGGGATTCAGCAGAAGACAAGTCTAACCGTGTGGACGTGAAGGCCAAGACTGCCGACGGCGAGATTGTACTGATAGAGGTGCAGCTGGCCCGTGAGTCACACTTCATGCAACGCATCCTGTTCGGTACATCCAAAGCCATTGTCGAACAGCTGGAGATCGGACAGGGCTATGAGCTTATCAAGAAGGTATATTCCATCAATGTATTGTATTTCGACTTGGGTGACGGTGAGGACTATGTCTATCATGGCACCACCACTTTCCGTGGCCTGACGCGGCCAGAATCCGTGCTAAAGTTCAACCGGCGCGAGTCTGAGATCGTGAGCGAGGGATCCAGTGTCGTTTCTCCCAAAGAGGTTTTCCCAGAGTACTTCCTGCTTCGTGTGAACCAGTTCAATGAGGTGGCAAGGACTCCTATAGAGGAATGGATGGAGTATCTGAAGAGCGGAAGCATACGCCCAGACACCAGCACTCCCGGTCTTCAAGAGGCACGTCAGAAACTCGACTTCATGAAGATGACCATTCAAGACCGCCGGGCATACGAACGGTTTATAATCAATCTTCATGCTGACAGAGACGTGTGGGAGACTGCCAAGCGCGATGGCTGGAACGAGGGTTTGAAAGCAGGAAGAGCCAAAGGCATGAAAGAAGGAAGGGCTGAAGGAAGAGCTGAAGGCCTTCTCTTTGCTGCTAAGAACATGAAGCAGAAAGGAGTGCCCATTGATACCATCACAGAGGTCACAGGATTGACCAAAGAACAAGTAGAATCTCTATAGAACGCAAAAGCGAGTGCGTGCCAGAATCATTCTGACCGTTTTACGTTATACTTCGCATCAACTTCGTTAATGAATAATGAACAATTAATAATGAACAATTTGGAGCGAAGCTCAATGTTCAATGCTCAATGTTCAATGTTCACATTTCGGAGCAGCGAGAGCAAAGTCAAGCTTGCTTGAACTTTGCCGAGTCGTGACGAAATAGGACGAAGTCAATGTTCAATGCTCAATGTTCAATGTTCAATCGTCTCCCAACCCCCTCTGCGAAGCTCCCCCTGGGGTAAAGGAGAGACTCCTTCGGGTGGTTGCGGTATCTGCCACGGGTCAGCGGAATGCCTCCTATACCCCTAAAGGAATGCCTCCCGTCTGTCGTGCCAGATACTGCGCCGGGCATCAGGAGCGTCCCCCGTCAGCCACGGCAGGCATTACCGGCCGGATTGACCATGCAACAGCTGCGAGAGGGGGATGGCTATATAAGGAAGGGGGTTAGGCAGGAGTGGGAATGACTACCGCACGGGCCGTCAGGAAACGGGCGATGTATGCACACGCAGAGCGTGAAAAAATTTTCATCGTGTGTAGGGGAAAAAACATCCAAAACGCTTGATGGTTAGAGAAAAAAGTTGAATCTTTGTATGTCAATGTTCAATGCCCAAAGACAAAGGAGGAATATATATGCAACAGACCAGACAACTGTAGTATAGTGTCTATACAAACTTTTACTAATGCGAAGCAAAGGTATCAATATTATTTGACATTCTCGCGTCTTTTGACCACAAAAGCCGGGAGGAAGCAGAAAATGGCGATGACTGACATGAGCAGACCGCCGATAGTGCCGGCAGCCAAAGGGAACCAGAACGCCTCGCGGACCGTGCCTACCATGAAGGGGATAAAGCCGAGGATGGTGCTGACGACGGTCAGGAAGATGGGCACCGCCTTATGATTCCACGCCTTGACATAAGCACGAGCGGAAGTAATAAGGGGATAGCGTTTGCGAATATTGTTGTACTCATTGATAATATAAATGCTGGCATTCACGGTGATTCCGCAGAGCAGCACGAACGAGGCGAACCCTCCCTGGTCGAAGTTGAGGTGGAACCAGTAGAAGGTGAAGAACACACCGATGTAGCTGACGGGTATGACGAAGATGATGGCCAGGGGCTGGGTGAGCGAGTTGAACAGGATAGAGGTGATGAAGAAGATGATGGCCACCACAACCAGCAACAGCAGATACTGGCGGTTGTCTTTCTTCGTCCATCCGCTGTAATAATCCACGCCCTCAGCCGTATAGCCCATAGGCAGCATAGGGGTGAAGGCTTTCAGTTCTCGCTCCTGCACACGTTTTCCCATCTCAGAGGCTCCCACATACTCATATTGCAGGCAGAGCCTGTACTGCTGGTTTTCCTTTACCACCCGCTGTGGCATCTGGCCTTTCGCCACCGTAGCGAGGGAAGAAAGCTTGGAAGATTTTACATTGAACATTGAAGATTCATGGTTTATAGGGAAGTTAAGCATGGCCCAGATATCGTATTCCTGAGACTGGCGTGAGGAGAGAACGATACGCTCGCTGCCAGCGGGCGTAGAGACGGAGCCTACCGCCATGTCTCTGCCAAACACGGGCTGCAGCTGACCGAAAAGCTGTGAGGCGTTCAGCCCAGCCTGCATCATCCGTTCCTTATCGAGATTGAAATAATACTCCTGGTAGTCGTCTTTCCAGAAAGAGAACTCGCTGGTGATGGCCACTTCCTGGATGCGCCTATGCTCCAGCAGCTTCGCCTTCAATTGCTCTGCCCACTCATAGAGTTCGTCATAGTTGTAGCCATACATGCGGATGCGGTAGGAGCCAGCTGTCTCACGCACATCGTTGCTGAAGCCTTGGTCAGCCAGTCCGTAGATGCTCCAGCTGCCCCCACCCAACTGCAACGCCCGTGTAGTCATGCGGCTCTTGAGCTGATAAGGGAAGCCCGTATGGGCATACTCGTCCTTGAACAGGATGCTGATATTGGCACGGTTGGCATTATAGATGGTGGTCTGGAACTGCTTGATTTCTTCAAACTCACTGAGGAATACCTCCATACGGCGGATCAAGGTATTCATCTGGTCGAGGGTACTGCCATTGGGCAGGTTGGCGTTGGCATAGAGCACTACCTCATCGTTTCGGGTGAAGTAGCTGCCGTTATAGACTTTGTTGACAAAGATATAGACTCCGTAGGCGAATCCTGCCACGAGCAGCAGGCATACCGCCCACCTGAACCGTGCCAGCTGACGGACGAACGTCTCGTAATACCGGGAGAAAAAAGATTGAACGCTCAACATTGAACGCTTAACGGTCAACGTTCCACGGTCAACGGTCAACGTTTTCAGCAGGGCCGGCACGAAGAACAGAGCGACGAGCAGGGAGACGGCAAGGTTGATGATCACCACAGCGGCAAAGTCCTGCAGGTTGAGCCGGATGTTATCATCAAGAAAGAAGATGATCACCAAGGCTCCCATGGTGGTGAGGGTAGCGGCCAGTACCGACATGAACGCCTTGAGATTATGGCGGTGCATGATATGGTCAGCCATGACGATGGTACTATCGATCACCAGATTGAGCGAGATAGTGATGCCAGCCAAGGAATACAGTTGCATCTCCAGACCAAAGAGATAATAGAAGATGAACGCCACGGCGATATTCACCGCCAATGACACCGTGATGAGCAGCAGGTACCTCCACCGCCTGCTGATGAGCCACACGAACAACAGGAGGATGATGACAGTCAGGGCAGTGCGGTAATAAATCTTGTCGAGTTCCTTGCTGATATACTCCGTAGCGTCATAGCTGGCATGCACCTCATACCCCAGAGGGAGCAGATGCAGCATCTCCGCCATCTCCCGTTTCACCGCCTTGCTCAGCTCCAGCTGGTTGGCTGAGGCATCGGCAGTGATTGTCATATAGATGGAGTTCAGCCCATTGATGCGGTAATAGCTCTGTGGAGCCGACTCCACATGAGCCACCTTCACCAACTGATCCAGCCGGATGAGCTTGCCACCACTTGCCTTCACCACGATGTCAGCCGGATTGAACGACGCCTCATCCTGCTCCGGCATCACAGCCAGACGGATCCATTCCTGACCGCCAGAGGCATCCCTGTTGTGCGTTCCTAAGAAAGCCCGTTGCGCATGATTACGGATAGCAGTCACGATGTCATTCACCTCAATGCCTAAGCTCTGCAACTGCCGGTTATCATACTCCAGCTGCCACTCCATCGGTGTAGCCCCCGACAGGTTGATGCGATAGACACCGTTGAGCTGTGACAGCCTCGGGCTGATATGTTCCTCTGCATAGCGCTGTATGTCGATAGGAGCCACCGGAGCGTTGAGCGTATAGATCATGAAAGGACGCGCGTTCTCCTCATCGGGCACATGCATGGTAATGACAGGATAGCTCACGCCATCAGGCAGTTGTGGCCAGGTCTGACGGATGATGGTAGAAGCCTCGAAGCGTGCCGCATCCACATCCACATGCTTGTCAAGCTCCACAGTGATGCTGCCTGATCCATTGTCGGAAGACGATTCCATATTCTTCACTCCCTTGATACGTGCCAGCATCGCCTCTAACTTGCTGGTTACCTCCATCTCCACCACCCTGGCAGAGCTGCCCGGCACGGAATAAGTGACCGTAAAGCCCGGCAACGCCCTCGACGGGTTGAGCTTGACTGGCAGCAAAGGCAGCATCGCCAGTCCCACCAAGGCGAGGCAGACGAACGACACAATCACTGTAAAGGAAGAGAGCTTATTCATAATATATTTAATTGATTCAAGTTTCGCAAGCTAATATTGACGGTCTGAAAGGCCAGTAAGCTCCCAGCCCAGGGGCAACGCCCTGGGTTAATGTAGTGTGCATCCTGCGCCCTGTCAATAGTATATTCATTCACTTGCGAAACTTTAGTTAATTGACAATTATCCACTCTCCATTAACCCTACACCAATATCCATTAGTTCTCAAAGTCAAACTTATTGGAGAGGGAGAAGCCAGAGGCGAAGTCGTGGAGGGTGAGCTTTCGGATCTTGTAATAATTCTGCCAGTAGCTCTGAAGCGCAGAGATATAGTTGCGCTGCGCTTCCTGCTGACGGTTGAGCGAGAGCGTCAGACTGTTGATGTCTGCCCTGCCGATGATGAAACGCTGGCGGGTTTCATTATAAGCCATGACAGACAGGTCGAGCGCCTCCTCAGCACTCGTGATCAAGTCCTGTTGCATATTGAAATCATTCACCGCCATAATCACCTCCTCCTCAATGGTTATCTCACTCTGCCTGGCCGAAGTCTGCACCACATTCAGGTTGTTCTTCGCCATATTATACTTACCCTTTCGCACCCCCCAGTCGATGAGCGGAATAGACACACTCACCGACACCAGTTCCTGCTGCATAGGATGACTGTAGGCATCACGCAGGTTCTCAGCCACCTGGTTGAAACCGACGCTGGCCGTCAGGCTGGCATTGAATCGCGACTCCTGACGAGTCTTGTCCACCTGCTGCTCCGCCTCCAGGATATTCTGCCTCAAGCCCAGAAAATTAGGATTGTTGGCATGAGCCGCCGCAATGGCATCATCCGTTGAGATAGAGAATGTCTGCGGCTTGCCAGGCAGCTCCACACGGATTTCCGTCTCCTTGTCCATATTGAGGAAGGTAGCCAGCGAATACATCGCCCTCTTCAAGTCGCTCTGCCTGTTCTTGAGCGTGTTCTGCGCATTCACCCTATCCAGCCGAAGGGTAAGCAGATCAGCATTGCTGATGGCAGCAATCTTGAATCGCTGCATACCTATCTCATAAAGTGTGTCTGTGCTTTGGGCATTCTCCTTAGCCAGGTCATACTCCGCCTGCGCCATCGCCAAGGCGAAGAAATGCTCCGTTGCTTGCTCAGATACCTGCTCAGCGTTGTAGAGATATTCCTTCTTCGCCTTCTCGTATTTCAGAGGTTCAATCTTTCGCTCCCAGCGGAAGGCGTTGTAGCCAATGAGGCTCTGCGAATAACCGATGCGCAAGGGAACGGTAGTGAACTGCGTATAGTTATTATGTCCGAAGCTACGCATAAAGCCCAGGTCGGTATCTACGCTGAACGTACCGCCAGTAAGGTCGAAGTTCTGCGTGAGCGAGAGCTGGCCCGATGAATAAAACGACTGCTGGCTACGATAGACATCAATATCCTGCCCGGAGTCATAACGACGGGTAATATCGCGGTAATACTGAGCCGGCGTGAGGTTGAGCGTCAGTGATGGCAGGCGGTTAGCCCGGTAAGAACGGTATTCCCAGTAGCTGGTGAGATACATGTTACGGGTCCTGAACGCCTCTAACGAGCTGTCGTTAGCCAAGGCGATGGTTTGCTGCAGGGAAAGGGTGATTGAGCGCTGTGCGCTCAATCTGTTGAACATTGAACATTGAACATTGAACATGATGAAGAACAGCGCCAAGCGGTAAAAAATGGTACTGACTGGCTTTACGGGCTTTATGGTATTCTTATGTTTCATAATAATCTATTTTTAAGTTATGCTTCACATCAACGCTCAACGTTCAATGTTCAATCTTCAATGTTCAATGTTCAATGTCTATAAATTCTCCAATACGCCAGCGGAATGATAAACAAACTCACAAACGTACCAATCACCATCGCCCCGATCATCGCTATGGCGAGAGGCTTCTGCAGCTCAGAACCCATGTCGAAGCTGAAGAGCAACGGCACCATAGCGAAGATAGTAGTGAGCGAAGTCATGATGATGGATCGCAAACGGCGGTGACCAGCCTCATGGATAGCCTCCAGCAAAGGCATACCCGCCTTGCGCAGTTCGTTGATCACATCAATCTTGAGTATAGAGTCATTGATGATGATACCGCAGGTGACGATGATACCGATGGCCGACATCAGGTTCAGCGTATGACCGCAGAGCCACAGCACCACCAGAGCCGCCGCCACATCAATGGGAATCTCCAAGAGCACGATGAGCGGCTGCACGAAGCTCTCAAACTGAGCTGCCAGGATGAAATACATCAGCAGGATGGATATGAGCAGGATGACCACCAGCTCATCCAGCATCTCACGGTTAGAGAAGATGCTGCCGCTGAACGACACATCCCAATGCCCGGCCTCATCAGCCACCTGACGTGCCGCAGTTTCCAGCGGCCGTTCATCTTTCACCTCATAGAAGCTGAAGGGGATGAACTCACCGTTGCGTCCTGCCGTAACAGTCTTCAGGTCTTCTGCAGGCACGAGCTTCACCAGGCTGCTCAAAGGGATATAGTTCACCTGCCCCTGTTCATCAGCCTGCGTTCTCACCAGCGTCTGCGACATCACCTCACTCACCGTCTGCTCCTGTCCCACGATGCTGATGGGCAGGTTCTGCTGATAGGTATGCAGCACCGCCACACTGTTTTCCTTGAAAGCCGTCTTGAGCGTCTGCATCACCTCATCATAGCTGACTCGATAGAGCTGTAGCATCTCTTGAGACACATGAATGTTAAGCTGGTTCTCAAACGCCAGTCCCTCTGGCTCCATGCCTGCAAGCTGTGAGAGCCGGGATTGCAGAGAACGCACCTCATCAGACTGAGGAGCCGCTCCCTTGTTACGGGCATAGAACTCTGCGGTAAAGGGAGCCTCACCCGTATCAAACAGTTTCTCAAACACCGTCTCAGGGGGATAGAAGGTCACCACAGCCATCGGATAACGCTGATGAATCCATTGGGCGACCTGCTCCTGCAAAGACCGTATGGCATCAGTATCTTCCGTCTTGAAATACAGTTCCGCCTCGGTCACGCTGAGGGCATCACCCCGGTCAAGCAGATAGTCCTGCTGTCCGATGGCAGCCGTCTGCTCTATGGCAGATTCCTGTGTATTGGCGAAGAGAGCATCCACCCTCATGCGGTTCTCATCTAAGTGAATATGCTCGTTCCACTCCACCCTGGCCATCAGTTCCTGCTGATCCACCTCCGGCATCCGCTCCTTGTCAATGACATAGAACATCAGTACGCAGAGGGGCAATGTAAGGAAAGTGGCGACAGAACACAGCAGCTTATGATTGAATACCCAGTCAACGCCGGTGTCATAGATACGGCGTAGGGTGTAGGGAGCAGAGTGTAGGGTATTATTCTCAGCTTCATTTCTCCTACCCCCTACACCATAAATAAGCTTGTAGAGCACCGGCAGGAGCATGATGCCCGTGAGATAAGACACCAGCAGACCGACGCTGACGGCAAAGGCCTGGTCGTAGAAAAGAGCGCCGGCTATGCCACTCATGAAGATCAACGGCACGAACACCGCAACCGTAGTCAGTGACGAACTGAGCATAGGCGTGATCACCTCCGTAGTGCCCGCTATGCAAGCCTGCTCCAAGTCAAGTCCCCGTTCGCGGTATTGCGAGATATTCTCCGTCACGATGATGCTGCTGTCTATCATCATACCCAACGCCAGGACAAGGCCGGAGAGGGAGATGATGTTGAGCGACATCTTGAAGAGGTAGAAGAACACGAAGCAGCAGATGATGCTCACCACCATGCTCAACGCGATAATCACTGGAGAACGCATATCCTTCAGGAAGAAGATGGAGGTGATGAAGATGAACACAAAGCCCAGCAGAAGGTTCTGCTGCAGGTTAGAGATGGTATAGTCGAGCAGCTCCGTCTGGTTGCGGCTCACTTGGAAATCAATCTGGGGATAGGTGGCCTTGAAAGTCTCAATGGCTTCATAAACAGCCTCCTTCATATCATCCATATTCTCATCCGCCTGCTTGATGATAGCCAGCGTTACCGCCTGCTTGCCATTGGCCTCGCTCATGCCCTGTGCCTTGACAGGCGATAGGGTCACCTGGCAGAAGTCGCCCATGCGGAAGATGCGTCCTCCCTTACTGAGCAGGATGCCCTCCACGTCTTCCACCGTCCGCAGGATGGTTGAGAAGCGTATGTTGTATTCGTAATAGCCGTCTCTGACGGTCATGCTGCCTGGCGTGACATTGTTCTCCTCCAGCGCATTCTCCAGGTCGCTGATGGTGATTCCGAGCGATGCCATCTTGGAAGCGTCAGGCTCTATCTGCAACTGTTGCTGTATGATGCCGGTAACATCCACCATCGCCACCTCCGGCAGTTGCTCTATCCTCCGCTTGATAATGTTCTCCGCCAGTTCGCAAAGGTCAAGGAAAGCACCTTTATCCCTATTATGATTGTCAATTGTCAATTGTCCATTGTCAATTAAAGTTAGGTTGAGATAGAACACGGGGATGTCTGTGGCACTGGCCTTGATCACCTTGGGCCTGTCCACATCCTTGGGCAGGAAGTTCATGGAAGCGTCAATCTTCTCATTCACCTCGATGAACGCCAAGTCTGTATTGGTACCGAACTCGAAGCCCAGGCGTATGATGCCGTTGCCATCGCGAGTGCGACATTCCAAGGTCTTCAGCTTCGAAACCTGCATCAGTTGCTGCCTCACCTGCCTCATCACCGTATTCTCCAATTCACGGGCAGAGGTGTTCTGTGCCGTCACCTGCACTGTAATCTCCGGTATGGCGATATCGGGCAACAAAGACACAGGCAAGGTGAAGTAGGTCACCATGCCAATGATGCAGCAGGCTGTGAATGCCATCAGCACCGCAATCGGTCTATTTATCAGGAACTTTACCACTTTATTTAATGAATAATGGAGAATGGAGAATGGAGAATGAATAATTAACAATGAATAATGAATAATGAATAATGGTCAATCTTCAATGTTCAATCTTCAATCTTCAATGTTCAATCTTCAATCTTCAATCTTCAATGTTACTTTACTTTCGTGTGCCAAGTTGACATTGCCCGTCACGATAACCTCAGCCCCCTCATTCAGTCCTTCCAATATCGTAAAGGTGTCAGCGTTCTCCAGACCCGTCTGCACATAATTCCACATCGCCTGGTCGCCTTGCAGCGTAAACACCACCTGACGACCTTGCCTCAACACTACCGCACTCTTAGGCACCACCAGCTGGTCGGGCAACTGTCTGCGCACACTCACCTTCACATTCATACCGCTCAGCAGGCGGTCACTGCCCCTTACCTGCGCCTTCACCGTAATCATGCCGTTGGCATCCACCATCGGATTGATTTCCGACACCGTTCCCTCATGGGTGGCAGTCGCGTCAGCGTACGGAGCTATTACTACCTTGTCGCCCCTGTGTATCAAGGGCAGCTCATTCTCAAGAATACTGAAAGTGGCCTCCATCCCCTGGCTTCCGATGAGGGTACACACGGCCTCAGAAGGCGTTACCTTGTTGAACCTTTTGAGATTAAGGTTGGCGATGGTACCAGCGAACGGAGCCTTCAGTGAAGCATTGGCCTCGTTAGCCACCGCCAGTTCGTATGCCGCCAGGCTCTGGCTGTAGCCACTTCGTGTCCTGGCCAGCTGCAAGATATCTTCCGGTATCTCCGCATCAGGCTTGTTGCCATAGCCCTGCCCTATCAGCACATCCTTCAGGTCGAGCTTTGCCTGCTCGAAAGCGTTCTGTGCCTGCTCCACCGCATTGTGCAGCTTATACCTGTCCAGTTCAGCAATCACCTGACCTTGCGCCACACGGTCGCCATTCTTCACCCTCACGCTTTCCACAGTGCCCTCAGTCTCAAAATACACATCCGTCAGCTGCATCGCCTCCACCCTGCCGTTGCTCACCAGCTCATGCTCGAAAGCCTGCCGTTTCAAGGTCACGGTAGTCACCTCATTCGGCTCCGCCTGTTCCAGGGCATTCACCCCCTCAGCCGAAGTATCCTGAGCCTCTTTTCCCCCGTTGCAAGCCGTCAAGGTTAAGACAGCCAGAGCCGCTATCAGCCAAATTGTCCTTATCTTCATACGCGTTCTATTTATCATTTTGCAAATATACACATTTCCCGTAGGCCCATCTATAATCAAAATATAATTATTTCGATTCTTCTCCACCTCACATTCCCTTATCTATCTTCTGGATTGCAGACACGGCTCGTGAGCATGAAGCCAATTATCGATGCAAAGGTATAACATAAAGCGTGAAGAACAGGAAGAAATAAGTTCACAAAAAATTCACTTTTCGCTCTGTTACCGCTTTTACTTCATAGCCTCCTGAATATACTGCTTGCTAAAGCCTCTCATAATTTCCTGTATCTTGCCCTCCGGATTGATAAGCACATAGAACGGAATGGCAGTGATATTATAATTGGCGTAAAGACCGGCATGCCCTTTCAGTTCATTCCAGTTGTTCCACGTTATCTCAAGCCGCTCAGAAGCGATGCGCCAATGCTTATCTGTGTCAATATTTAAGCTGATGATAGCCAGCCTGCCATCCTCTTCTTCATACAGCTCCTTCATCTTAGGAAACGAGGCTATGCAGGGCCCACACCCTCTGCTCCAGAAGTCGAGCAGGATATATTTACCCTTGAACTCACTGATATGATGCAGGTTGCCCTGCAGGTCATAGAAGTCGGATTCAGGGAAATCATCCCCCACTTTTGCCCGTTTGGGAGGGTTAAGATAGGCATGCGTCAATTGTGCCTTTTCCCCTTGCTTCATCTCATCGGGGATCGCGTTATACATGGCTTTTATCTCTGCTTTATGCTTGCCATAAACCGGGGTTTTATCAACCATCCTCGCCATTTGGGCCAGTTCGTCTAACCATGCCGCAGAAGGCTTCATGAGCTTCATCTTACCGATTCTTTTTGTTTCCATTATATTCAGGATTGAGTCCATCTGTTGGTTAAGCTTTCTTGCCCTATCCGCATCCGCAAGCCCTTTCGCCCGTTCTTCCGGATGATATACATTCATGGCCTTGTAGTATTCAATGAATGTCTTCTGATAGGCGAACATATCATCTTTGGCAGCAAAATGAATCTCATCGAAAACACGTTGCTCATCCAACGAGCTTTCCACATCCCATGTAGCGATATAGGTATCGCTGCCTTTCACTTTAACGTGAGCACCCGGGGCGACATAGACAACACGGGACATGGAAGGGAACTCTTCATCATAGACAGAAAGGGTTAACTGCCTCAGCCCTTCATCCGAGGTGCCTTTGAACATGAAGTGTCCGTTGATGATGGTGTCTCTGTCGATTGTTTCTCCCAAACTGTTTTCCCATCTCACCAGTCTTATCAGCAGGCTGTCTCTCACTCCCGTCAGCTCGCCCTCTATCATATAAGGTGTATCAGGGCTTACTTCCTTTTCCGAACAGGCAGTTATCATCAAGGCAGCTATTGCCATCAGCGTAATCTTTGTTTTCATAGCCTTCATATCTTCCCGAATCATTATTTTTGCAAATATACACAAATCTCATCGCCCGAGATATAATCAAAATATAATTATTGCGACTTCATCATGCTACAAATGTAGGCATAAACTGCTATAATTGCCAAATAAATGAGTTCACAAAAAATTCACAAAACGCTTATTCCACCTTTTTACCGATCCGATTCCATCGCAAATTCCCCTGTCTGTCAGCAGATTTCCAGATACGCCATACCCTGCCCACGATATAGTCATCAGGCACTAAGCCCCAGAAGCGCGAGTCATGGGAGGAGTCACCATCGTCTTTCCTATGTTCATTACTGCCCTATTATTTTTTATTCGATACATTGCTAATGTAAGAGAGGGTGTGTCAAATGACACACCCTCTCAGAGAATCCTAATGTCTGCATCATCGCGTCGCTATGGTGGCGGAGCTGTCGGAAGCAGATGAGTTTAATCATCAGTTTTCTTGCGATTGCTTCTATAAATGGTTCCGGCACTGATCAGTGTTAGCCCAAGGCATCCGATAATCCTGATAATAATAGGTCCTCCCCATACATCAAGATATGATGTCAGGTAGAATAGCACTATGAAGAAGATGACGGAGATTACTGCCAATACAGGTATGCTAAGTACTTTTTTATCAGTATTTTCACACTTATATCCCAGCCTCAAAAATACAAATCCACCTGTTGCCCCTATAGTCAGTAAAGCAATACTCATTATCTCATCCTTGCCAATCCATATTGCTATTAAGAAACTCAGTAACAGAATAATTACACTCAATGAATAGTATATTATTCTTTTGTTCTTATGGGTTCTATGCTCTTCCATAATATGTATTTTTATTCAAATGCCAAAGTAACAGCTTGAACAGCAGAGCCAAAACCAGCAGCAAGAGCTATTGCTCCCGCTCCTGGAGGAGTTGCTCCAGAGAAAAGTGCTACAAGACCGCATTTACAAATATAAGCTCCAGCGGATAGAACATCTGCCTTGACTATCCTTGTAGCTGCAGACAAAATACCTCTTGTAGAAGCTTGGGTGTTCCAATATTCATATGAATCCACAGCTATTCCAGACATTGTTAGCATATCTTCAATGTTCTGAGAGTTATTATTATCAATAAGAAGTTCAAGTAAAGATTCTTTTAGCATATCTTTGTCTGTAACATTATCTATTATGGTCTCAACATCTGCTATAAAGTCATTTCCAATAGTTTCATTAATACTATCTTCGACATCAAGCGGATGCAGTACATTATTAATGCTTTCTTCAGAGTCAAAAATGTTTTCTAAACCATTGTCTTTGATATAATCACAAAACATGGTGTATATGACTTCTTCACAATTTCCACCATCTGCTCTAGTCTGGGCAATAGAATTCATAATGTGATCTACCATGTTGCTATGGTTCTTTGCAATTTTGATACTGTTTTCAAATCTTTCACGCATGTTGTTGTCTTTTTGAGGCATGTCTATACGGTTATTACAAGCCGTGAGTAAACATACTGTTGTAAATAACGAGATAACAGCCATCCAATAGTTAATATTTTTTTTCATAATGCAAATTTATAAATTAAAAGTTTAACAATTATTGTTTTAAGTATAAAAAACGTAGGTTGTAAAGCTATAACAACACAAGAACAAAGAGAACCGTCCTCTTGTGGTTGAAAACAGCCATCCGTCACTCCACTTTCTTCATGATTCTTTTCCATCTGACGCTTCCCTGCCTGTCTTCCGAATACCAGATACGCCATACCCTGCCCACGATATAGTCATCCGGCACTAAGCCCCAGAAGCGTGAGTCTATGGAGCTGACGGCATTATCGCCAGCCATGAAATAATAGTCGTGAGTAAATGTATATGTCTCTATGTGCTCATCTCCCAGTCTCACTGCACCTTCATCATCAATCATCAGCCTGCTTTTCTGCTCCCACTCCACTAACTGGTGATAGAGCATCCAGGCCGTTGAGTCCATCCTCACCGTCTGCCCTCGCTTGGGGATGGGCAGCGGGCCAAACTCCTTCAGGGTCCAGCCCAGTCCCCTGTACGCTGAAGACTCAGGATAAACAGGGTCAGGATACCTTTCAAAGAGTATGCTGTCTGAGAGTAGAGCCAATTCCATCTGCTGCGTCCGCTTTCCTATCTCCCCTTTCTCACCAGCTATCTGATACAATCCGTTCCTGATGCTGAGGGTATCGCCAGGCAAGCCTATGCAACGTTTGGTATAATACTGCATCACATGAAACCTCACACTATCCCATCTGTCATATTCATAAGGAAAGTTGAACACCACCACATCATTCCGCCTGATACCTCTCAGACCTGGCAAACGATATACCTCCACATCCTCGCGCCTCAGCGACTTGGACACATTGAACAGCCTTGGCCCCATGCTGAGCTTCTCCACCAAGATGAAGTCACCTGGCAAAAGAGCTGGTGTCATTGAATTGGTGGGCACCTTAAACGACACCAAAAGAAATACTTGCAGCAGCAGATATCCCGCAACAGCTATACTCCCATAGAACACTAAGTTCACCAATATATCAAGCCATCTTCTCAATTAATTTCCTCAGTTTAGTATCATACTTCAATTGCCATGATAGCCTATAAACAGAGGGCAATTAGTACTTGTCTCAATAATACTGTATAGGAAAGGATGATCCAAATGCATCTCAACATACTTACGCTCAAAAGCAGGAGGAGCAGAAGAGTCCATCCCAGTGTAAGTAATTGCAGCAGCTTTTGTTCCACGCTCATCCACTTTGATATAATTTTTCTGAGCTATAAAAACATTCCCCTTTACCGTTTCATCAAACATCTCCATCTCATTGGCATCCAGAACAAAGCCCGGATTCATATCCCTGAGTTTTGCATAGATGTCATTGATAGGATAAGTACATTGGAACTCTGGCATCCATATATGTACATCTGTCTTATACATCCTATTCTGCAGCAAATCCTCCACCTCTAATTGAGCTATCACATCCTGTACATTATACCCTACTTTTGGCAGAATCAGTAACATGCTGAAAGAGCCGTTGGTATATGGCATACTGCAAACCATATATGAATCCATTTCTGTAAAAAACCAATTACCACTCTTTTTCATCATGATAATCTTGTCTTGAGTTCCATTCTCGTAGGTAAATGACTCAGAATCACCTTTCTCAAAGGGCTTCTCCCACGTAGAGTCAAAATAAATGGCATTGATTAAATAGAACAACATCTCAGGATTCGTCTCGTTAATAACCTGGGGAATACGCTGATTGGTATGCCTGGCACACCAAGTATTTATTATATCCTTGGTCTTGCTGTCGGCAAAATCAACACCTCCGACTTCAGCACCATAGTTGTTTTTGATAATAGAGCTGAAGTCTTTCAACAAACTGTATTTCTCATCAAACCAAAAAGAATTGGCACTACTGAAAGTGGTCTGCTTATCAGTCCGTTGTATCCCCTCCATCATTTTTTTGAAGAACAGGTCTATGTCATTGGTATCATGCCCCTGCAAATGCATAACCTTCAACAATTCTTGCTTACTGCTACCACTTAGACCGTTGAGCAACATTCCAAGATTCATTCCTAAACTAATGGGTGACACAATTACATTATCCCCGGCACTCTTGCCGCGATAAACTTGTGAGAAGAACTCCCAGGAAAAAGCCTGTAGATTTGAGTTAATATCCACAAGTTTCCCATCGAGTTCTATGGGTTCTACCTCATTTCTCGTATTGGCAATTCGCTCTTCGTCACCACAACCGTACAAAATTACTGCTAACAGAAATAATAATACCTTTTTCATAATTCTCCATTTTATTTGTTTCTACATCTCTAACACCCATAAAATACAGAAACATGAAAACATTGCACGAAAAAGTGTTAAATCTATATGTTATTATTGCCTCGCCATTTTGCGACCATATGTTGTTCGTGTTACAATCTCTTGTTTCTAAATTTTATATCCGATAATATGGCCATTGCTTTCATCAATGTAATTTGCACTTTCACCTGTACTTGTTGTCCCAACCCAGCCATAATAATCGCAATAAGTTGTATTGGTTGTGATTATTCTATCTGCAATAAAAGTATGACCAGCACCTGTTGCTGTATCATCAGCTCTCATTAAAACGGCATTATTGTTAAGTAACTGGTTAATAACATAATTATAATTAGCAGAATAAATATCAATCCAATACTTCATCCAAATCATAATAGCCGAGAAGAATAACGCCGTCGAAAGATAATAAAGTCCCCTGCATCAAAGTAGGTAACACCGAATTGGTGGGCACCTTAAACGACACCAAAAGAAATACTTGCAGCAGCAGATATCCCGCAACAGCTATACTCCCATAGAACACCAGATTCACCAATATGTTGAGACAACCTTTCAATGTATGTTGTTATCAATAATTCACCTAAAAAGGTAATTCATATATTAAGACAACAGGCTCAGGAAAATGTGATAAAACAAACATCTTGCTATTTCCCTCATCAACATCTATTGAGAAACTTCGCCTGTCAAGTCTATATTTAGCAATCATATTACCATTAGATGAATCAAACACATGCACTTCTTGTCCGTATGGCGACAAAGCGTCAGGATCATCATCTTCTCCTGAGTATAAAGCATATACATACCGAGTGGTTACTGAAGCTGATATATAGCCCATGGGATTTACATTGGTAATCGCCCCGTTACTACTCACTTTATAATTCAGTTCATCGCCTACATACTCCCATTTCTTCACCAGATCGTTTGCTTTCACTTCATATAATGTCAGGATCCCAGCATTGTAGATGATGTCTGCCATATACCGTTTATCGCGAGACAGCTTCTGAGTACCGTAATTCGCAAGCGCATGAACATCGTCATCTATTGACTCCATGGGCTTGGGGCGGAAAGAGCCTGCATATTTTATTAAATCCAAGGATTCTGAAAGCAATGCAAACTTACCTTCAGGAAAGACACCGCTCGCCAAGTAGCCTTCAGCAGTCTTACATATATTCCACAACCTATAATCGCTGTCTTTCATAGAAATACGCTTGGTTGGCTCAGAGAAATCAGACGAAGCTGTATTATAGCTATCAATCTTCTTTGAACCAAGGTCAAACAACAACAAATCATCTTTGTAAATGTCAACATTATCAACAAACACATATTCATTGGGACCACTTCCTTTGGGGGCGAAATTTCCAAAAAATGCACCAGTATTGATGTCATACGCTTCTATCAGATTATCTTCTGAAAACATATTGAAGACATACAACTTATTTCCAATATGTTCCATTTCCGTCTGCAGTCCCAACTCCAAAACGATTGAGTCTTTGGGCACAATATCCATGACAATCTGAGTGTCTGATACTTGCTGGCATGAATACAAGACAGATATACCAAGGAAACATGTAATAAAACTTCTCATAATATCACAAATAGTTTCTTCATAAACATATGTAATTATTATTGATTTTTTACTATAGCTAAAGTATAATTCATAAGAGAAGCATTACCCGCATCACAAACAGCACCTTCACATGGAACACAAGCAAGCGCTTGGATTCCACTGGCATCATCAGCCAATGCTTCTATATTTACAATGGCTATTGTTGTCAATCCCCGATACTGGTGAAAGACAATAGCACAGCAAGCTATCACGACAATTAATGTCAACAATAAATATTTCTTCATACTATTTTATTTTAATGATAATAATCAGATGGGCAAGTCATATATCAAGACGACAGGTTCCGGGAAATCAGTCTCTATATACATCTTACCTTTATTTTCATCTACAACGATATGGCTTGACCTCCTTTCAAGCATAAACTTCTTAACCAACTCACCTGTATTAAAGTCAAAAACATGAATCTCCTTTCCGCAGAAATCTGGCGTCATTGCCGGTTCACCTGAATAAATGGCATATACATATTTGCTTCCAATAGATACGGAAGCATATCCTCTGTTTGACTTGTAAACAGGCACTACGCCCGCTTCAACATCATAATCCAGATCTTCAAGCACATACTCCCATTGTTTTACCAAATCGTTGCCTTTCACCTCATACAAGGTTATAAGAGATGCAGCAGTAACGCAATCAGCCATAAAACGCCTGTCCTCAGAAAAATACTGACTCCCGAAGTTAGCCATAAAGTGAACGTTCTCAGGGAAAGAAGGCTTCGGCTTTTTACGATATTCTCCTGTAAACTTGATCAACTCCAAGGAATCGTTGAGTAACACAAATTTACCATCCTCAAACCTTCCGGATGCTAAGTAGCCGTTGCCGGTCTTACTCAGGCCATACATTCTCAGTCCTGTGTCAGAAACATGCATCACATTAATTGGCATGGAATTTTCCTTGACTGACATAACCTCGTTGAAATCATAGTCAGCTATCTTATTTCCAAAATCATATAATGACAGCCTGATAGCATCACCAGCATTATAAACACTGAGGCTATTCAAACTGGAAAATTCACCTGGCCCTTGCCCCGTCGGCGCAAATGAAAAGAGAAAAT
The DNA here is from genome assembly GCA_017471185.1 of Bacteroidaceae bacterium. Taxonomy (GTDB): domain Bacteria; phylum Bacteroidota; class Bacteroidia; order Bacteroidales; family Bacteroidaceae; genus Bacteroides. The sequence continues at coordinate 6,819 of JAFUVZ010000025.1, read as the reverse complement.
CCTTTGACTTTAAATCATATACCTGGACATAGTTATCAATGGCTTTGCGGTCTATCACAAACAGGTAATCCCCATACTTATACATTTCTTTGGGTTCTCCCAATTCCAACTCTATAGAGTCTGTAGCAACAACAAGCAAATCATCTCTTCCCATTCTGTTTCTATCACAAGACATCATTGCTATAACTAAAAGACAACAAATCAATGCAAAATTCTTCATAATCTTATAATTTTATCAGACATGACTCTGAAAGCCATGCCTGAATGATAATGTCATTCTTCTGGATAGATGATAGGTGCTTTATCATCATAATCATTTCTTGGCGTAGAGCAGACATATTCCGCTACAGGAGTGCAACCAACAACCGAGTTAATATCGTCTGCCAATGCCTCAACATTAGCGGAACTCAGGTCACTCACATTCACTTCACTCTCATTAGAGCCTGTCATCTTGTAGCCGGCTGCGACAGCAGCCACGAGGGCTACGCTCATCAATAACTTCTTCATAAAACTGAAATTTTAAAAGGTTAATAAAAAAGCTCGCTACAAATATAACACTTATGCCATTATCTGTTGTCAAAAAAGAGTTCACTTTTAGTTCACATTTTCACATCAGACGCTGAAACAGCCATCCGTCACTCCACTTTCTTCATGATTCTTTTCCATCTGACGCTTCCCTGCCTGTCTTCCGAATACCAGATACGCCATACCCTGCCCACGATATAGTCATCGGGCACAAGCCCCCAGAAGCGTGAGTCACGGGAGGAAATGGCATTGTCGCCTGCCATGAAGTAATAGCCGTGCGTGAAGGTATAAGCCTCTATCACCTCGCCTCCTAATCTCACCACGCCAACGCTGTCTATGCTCAGCTTCCGCTTCTGCTCCCATTCCACCAACTGACGGTAAAGCATCCATGACGTGCTGTCCATCCTCACCGTCTGCCCACGTTTGGGTATGGGCAACGGGCCGAAATCCTTTAGTGTCCACCCCAATGCTCCTTCATCAGGAAACAAGTCATTCATGCGCATATCCTGCAACATCCGCCCGTCATATCTTTCTATTTCATCCTGACCTGCCTGATAGCCTATTGGCTCTGGCTTGCCAGCCACATAGTCATGTCCGTTTTTAATAAAAAAGGTATCACCAGGCAAGGCAACACACCTCTTTACCATATACAACATTACATCGAACCTGATGCTGTCTGTCTGCAATCCCGGATAGGGGGCGTTGAACACCAGCACATCATTCCGATGGAAATCCCTCCAACTGGGCGTTCTGTATATCTCCACATCTTCCCTATTCAATGCTTTCTTCACATCAAAAAGCCTGACACCTCCCGTGAGCTTGTCAACCAGCACGAAGTCACCAGGCCTGAGCGTGGGATACATCGAACTGGACGGTATCTTGAACGACACCACCACAAATACATGAAAGAATACGAGTGCCACGAAAACGCAGCACCCGTAAAACACTAAATTAACAAGTATTTGTTGCCATCGCTTCATAAGCTTACAAAATATCCTTCAAGTCTAAGTAACCGAACTGCATCTCATCATCAAAGGTAAAATACAAACGGTCATTGTCTTCATCAACACTCAAATAAGTCATGGGAATCCCAATGTCTAACGTCTTGATATAATTACCTTCTAAGTCAAACACATGACAAATAAGAGGATAATTATAATCAGTATAGGGAGTTCCATCATAAGAAGCGACTATGAAGTCTTTATAAACAACCACATCTACAAAATGCTGGCATCCATCATAATTACCATCCCAAGCTGGACCATATATCCGTTTCTTCACCTGTAGATCTCCGTCCATCAGTGTCATCAAGTCATATCGCTGATTGCACACTACTAACAAGTCTTTCTCTTTTGAGTAATCAAATGCAATCCGTTTTATCTTCAGGCTGTTAATATCCTGTGATACCCTCACGACATTTCCATTCAAGACATTCCACAGGCCAACAACCTCATCGGCATGCGTTGGCGAGTTCCTCTCAACCAAAACACCAACAAACAAAGAGTCATTGACAAATTCAAAATCGTATGGGTATAGCGTTTCACCGATATGCTGTTTCACGTAAGGCTGATAACACTCATCTAACATAACACTGTCCATTGTATAATTAAAAACTCTTTGCCCACCACGGTCTATGACATAAAGGATGTTTTTATCTTCATCCATTGTAATAGACCCCAAATTAGAGATTTCGCCAGGTCCTTGACCTAAATTACCAATACTACGAAGATACTGAAACGTGTTTTTATCAAATATATGTATTAGTTTATCTGGAGATTTCCAATCACTAATGAGTATATAATTCCCCTTAATAGTAGCACGTCCCCATGCTGAAGCTGTTATCTCAAAAACATTGAGAGGTTCTATGTTATCTTTAACGTTAATAACATTTTGCCTCTTGTCCTGATAAATGCCAGACGGGTCTTTGCCATGACAACAAGACATCATGGCAAAGACCAGCAATACTGCGTACAAACAGTCACTCAAGAATCGCTTCACCTGCCTCTTTATAATCATAGTCTTTATAGCAATGGCATTTACCCACTTTATCTAAACACCCATTCGGACATTTGTCATCATCTGCCAATGCCTCGACATTAGCGGAAGTCAGGTCACTCACATTCACTTCACTCTCATCAGAGCCTGACATCATGTAGCCGGCTGCAACAGCAGTCACGAGGGCTACTTTCATCAATAGTTTCTTCATGACACAATTATTTAAAGGTTAATAAAAAAGCTCGCTACAAATATAACACTTATGCCATTATCTATAGTCAAAAGAGAGTTCACTTTTAGTTCACTTTTTCATAAGAGGCTCTGAAACAGCCATCTGTCACTCCACTTTCTTCATGATTCTTTTCCATCTGACGCTTCCCTTCCTGTCTTCCGAATACCAGACACGACACACCCTGAATTATGAGTTAGCTTTATCCGTCAGCAGCGTTATTTTCCCGCTTTTGGTAGTGATGTTAAGCTTGCCTTCATTCGTTACCGCTAAGGTGTCAATATCCTTAGGGTCCATCTTGTCAAGAATGCCTTGTGACACGGGGATGCCGTTGATTTTGCCAGGTGCCTCGTCAGTGTCTTTAGGCTGCTTGCTTTCGATGAAAACCGAGGTTACTCCCTCTGCGTCATTGCCGATGTTCATCTTCACAAGAGTAGTCTTGTCAAACTGCATCAGCTCAACATGCGTCACTCTCCATTTATCAATGTAGTAGTGAGCGTCCGCATCACTCATGTTATCCATATTTACTTGTGCCTGGGCATTCTCCAGAAAAACCAGACAAAGCAAAAGTAAAAGCCATAGAACTCTCATCCTTCGTTCGCTGAAAATCATTCTTCCCATATTCATACGTTTTTTGTAATAGTTCAGTTAGTTCAGTCCTTCCAATTTATAGGTTCTGATATGAGGCTCTGCTCCTCCCCGCAAGCCATAGACCATTCTGTTTTCCTCGTCTATAACCATGTCTGTAAGCGGAGCGTCAAGTTTGTACCCTTTTATAAAGTTGCCTTCCCAATCGAAGACTTGAAGATAACTGTATTGATGAGCCCTCAATTCTTTCATGAGACATCCTCGATATAAGGCAAAAAGGAAGTTCTTCGTCGGGTATAATGTCCTATATGCATCCATCGTTTTCTCATTGTATTGTGCAGAGACACCATTCTCAAATGATTCCACAGTTAGCTCTGTATCATAAGTACGGTATTGATTGAGCAGTGTAGCCTCACCTTTCTCACTAATCTTATAGAAACATAGCAAATCTGTAAAATAACCAGCTCCTACCACAATGTTTTTTTCAGGATTAGCTGCCACTATAATCTGAATAAACATCCACAAATAATCATAGCCGGCTTTAAATCCGTCACTTATTTTACCAGTGAAATCCCCAAATCTTGCGATTTCTTCTCCATCCTGATTTAAAAGAGTAAAAAGCTTCATGTCACCTTTTGCCTCCGCTGCTATATAATTATTATTAAGAGGAACAGGTCTTATTCCTCTTGTCCTAACGCTATCCACTCTGACGGGATGGGTTAAGCGTCCATTGATGGCATCCTGCATCCTGTATGTTTTAACGGCATCTCTCCCATATTCACAAACAGTGAGAAGCTTGCCATCTTCCGATGGGTATAAGCGAAAAGCTGAGGAAAATTCCCCGGGGCCAGTTCCCCTGTGAAAATTTCTGCCTAAGGTCTTGAAGTCTTTAGTCAGCCAAAGAATATAGTTCTCATCGTAAACATCATAAATGGCCAGTCTGTCTTCAATCAGAAAAATCGATTGTGGCCGTCCTAAGAAAAGGTCCTCCTCATGAGTGCGATAAGTCCTTTTCAACTCTTGGTAGCTGCTGAAATCATCTCTGCGTGCCTCATTCTCAGATATGCTCTGCCCACAAGAGCAGAGCAATATCAAAGAAAAGAGAATAATATAAGTAAATGCTTTTTTGTTTGTCATAATCTTATCAATCTAAAATCGGTTCTTTTCCTCCTTTTAACTTGTTTTATTATTCGTTTCGCAAATATAGAAAATACGAATGGTTTTCCACCATGTTTTTTATTTACATTTCATTTACAAATGCTGATACCAAAGTGTTTTGACTTCACGAAAACTTCACAGGCAGAAACGTAATGAACTTTAATGCAACATCTTACATATTCATAATGATTTTATCCCAGTCATCAGCCTTACCTACCTTTCCCGTCACTTTTTCATAGGTTCTCTTGCGTATATTACTAATGGCACTCAATGACAGGCTCAACAGGGAAGCAATTTTAGAAGGTGCAAAACCCATCTTCAGTAACATACTGACCTTAATTACTTGATCCTTGACAACTCCTATTGAGTGGAGGCGGAAAAAGAATTCTGGATAGACTTCATCTAACAAAACTTTTACATCCTCGAGGTCTTTCACAGAAATGCCTTTACTTGAGTTATATAACTTTTGGTATAATTCAGCCTCTTGGATGATGGCTTTTCTTTCATCACCCAAGACCAGTTTGTGCTGTTCTTGCATATGGTCTTCAGCAAGCTTATCACGCTCTGCTTGTATCCTGAGCCTCTCTTGCTCTGCCTGTTCCCTTTTCTGCTGTTCCTCTTTCAAATATTGGTCAAGCATGGCATTATTATACTTTAATCTATTGCGTTCTGAATGCACTCTGTATGTATAAGTGCAGGAAAACGCAATGATACTCAGCAGCAGAAAGCCTCCAATAATAATTAAAAAAGTATTTCGATCATTCTTCTTTTCGAGAACCTCTTTTTGTTTTTCTAACTGACGACTATTGTAGAGGCTATTTATACGAGCCAGTTTCTCTGAATCCATTAAACTTACAATGGAGTCCGTAAGATTCTTATAAGGAACTAAATGTTTGAGTGCTTCAGAAAAATCACCTTCATTAGCAGCTATACTTAACAACATGGCTCGGGCTAATTGGCGTGAATATATGTCATTAGAATTCAACAACTCATGATAATAAAATGAAGCAGCTTCGTATTTGTGTTGTTTAAAATAAATGTTTCCAGCAATAGCATAAACGCTATTAGTATCTGAAGGTGCCAAATCTGTTAAAGAAAGATTGAGATATTTCTCTGCAAGCTGATAATTTCCAGTCTCATTATAAGTTGCCGCCTTTTGTGAATAAATCAGACAAGAAGTATTAGCAGCCTTATACTGTAAAGACAGCTCTTCTGCCTTGTCAAAGTAAAAGAAAGCCAAGTCATAAGATTTTTTATGACGATATATAGTAGCAATGTCATTATTAGAATAAATAAGTCCTAAGGTGTCTTTTAATCTTGCGGCTAGTTCTTTTGCAGAATCATGATAACGAATGGCTTCATCATATATCATTTGACTACTTAATAGGTAACCCATCTGCGAGTTTATCTTTTCTTTTAACATCAAATCGTTATCAGATGAGCCGCTCAATGCTTTTTGGTAATACTCCAAGGCACGGGATGCGTCTTGCAAATCTCTATAAATACTGCCAGCATAATAATATGCTTCATTTAAAAGAAGTCTGTTCCCCTCCTCCTCATAATAGTTTACTAATGCTAATATGGTGCTATCATTATTATGCTTGATATAAAGTTTGTCCTCCGCTTTAATTATCTGCAACTGGTATCGCATCTGCACTCCCCTGCTTTTGCTCCGCATGGCACTGTCAGCCACCACTAACACATTGTAGGCCTCACGGTACTGAGAGGCATCCAGCAGACTATCAACATAGTCGAGTGTGGGGTCAGCATCAGAATCGCCCCAGCTCCCTGCACATCCTGTCAGGCAGAGTGCAGTCACCAAAGCCAATATGTAGAGAATATGTCGCATCAAGCCATGATTTATTTCAATCCGGCTGCAAAGATAATGGATTTTATTCTAACTGCAATCGAGAGCGTAAAGGAATATGATCGATTGCCAGGGAAATTTCAGGCAGAGCCAGTTACACGGTTACAGTGTAACCATGTAACCTTTTATGATTGCTATTGCCTATAAAACGGGTACACTCTCACGAGCCGAGAAGAACTCTCTTACCTAAGAGAATGGAATTTCTCGTAGGGAAGTGATCGCTCGCCTATACCCAAACGACCATTCGCCTATACCCAAACGGTCATTCGCCTATACCCGATTTGAAACGCTAATTTTGGCCAAGACATGGTCTCTTTGTAGTTTAACGATTTTAGTTGACTACTTGTGGTCTTACTCACGATATGGGTTGACCCGTGTTAAACTTAATTTTAATTCACGTTGACTCGACTTTACGTTAGTCATAAATAGGGTTTACATCAATACTTCGAAACAAGGG
>JAFUVZ010000051.1 GCA_017471185.1 Bacteroidaceae bacterium | reverse complement strand
TGCTTCAGCCATACACGGATATTCTTCTGAGGCTTACCGTCCTTCAGAATGGTGCCTGTTAGTTCTTGTGCCTGCAATGCCTGGCACATCAGCAGTATGAACATTCCTAATAGTCCAATTACTCTTTTCATAGCCTTTTTTAGTTTGACACTGCAAAATAATAACTTTTAAAGCAAATGGCCGCAATCGTGAAGTTTACAAATCTTTTTCAATTGTGTCATCTATCCTTTATCGCCTTTGTTTACCTGTCGCTCCCCTTCATCGTCCTAATGATTACCACGCCGTTAGCACCACGAACGCCATAACCACTGCCGTCGCGATCAACTCTCAGCTCCGCTACATCATCCATTGAGAGGAAATCGTCAACCCATACTCCAGACTCGTATGGCACGTCATCTATGACAAACAATGGAGGACTCAGATGATCGCGCATGGAGTTGGGGCCTCTGACGATGGTGATGAACTTTTGGTTGGATATTGGATCTTCAATATATTGTGCGCCTGGCACAATACGCCTGATGGCATCAAGTACTGTCTTAACATGTTCTCGCATGATGATGTCATGATTCACCACCTGCATTTTCTTTAAGGTGATTACCGAAGTATATTCAGTTCTTTTACCAGAAGGAGCTGTTACGGTCACTTCCTCCAAGCCTCCAGAAACAGTAAAACCATCCTCTTCTAAGTTGACAATGATATCCCTATGCTCCCCTATCAGCAACTGGGCATCGTACTTCGTACTAACGCTCATGACCAGAGTATCTGTGGGAATCACTCTCGGCAACCAAAAATGTCCCTCCTTATCTGTTTTGGCAGTTCCACGATTATGCTTCAGCCACACACGGATATTCTTCTGAGGCTTACCGTCCTTCAGAATGGTGCCTGTGAGGTCTTGCGCCTGTAATGCCTGGCACATCAGCAATGCTAACAGTCCTAATAGTCCAATTACTCTTTTCATGATCGTACTTATTTGTTTTATAGGCAAAAATATGAAAAATATTTGATGGCTCATGTAATTAAAATGTAATTATTGTACGCAATACAACTTTTTTTATTCTTTGTTTTTTTTAAAAGGGATTTATTCCGACATTTGCAAGAATAACGATACCTGCATTGATAGAAACCTATGAGTAAGATTCTAATAATAGATGACGATAAAGCATTCTGTGATGTCACAGTCATGATGCTGAGGAAACTGGGGCATGAGGCTGTGGCCATCAATTCGTTGAAGAACATTTCAAGTCTGGTGTTACAGATAGCTCCAGACATTATCCTTCTTGACATAGAGTTTCCTGATGCTGATGGCATTAGGAGGTTGCCTGATGTCAGGATGGCTGCACCTGATACGCCTGTCATTCTGATTACCAATCATGTTGAAGATGAATATATCTCAAGGGTGTTGAAGTCTCATGCTGATTATATGCTCCATAAGCCTATAGGTCTGGCTACTCTCAAAGAATTGCTCAACCGCTTCACTAAAACTAAAGCCTTATTCACCGATTATATTTGTTTCGGTAATTATACGCTTGATGTGAAGGCTCATGAACTTAAAATGGGGGATGAAGTAATTGAAACACTCACACCACAAGAGTGCCGATTCATGTCATTTCTTGCTTCCCATCCCAACGAAGTTCTCACATCGGAGGAAATCAATCTTTATGTTTGGGGTGATGAAGTTGGCAATAGTCATGGAACTTATAACCTGAAGTCTAAATTTAATAAGATATTCAGTAGGAATAAGAATGTAGAAATAATAACAATGAATAGAATAGGTCTCAGATTACAGGTTTTGAAAGAACAGTTGCCATGAGAAATTATAGAATAATCGCCATTATAGCTTCTGTAGCTATAATATTGTTGCAGCACAACAACATAACAAGTATGTATAGCAAATACATACAGGATATGTCCTTGAAATTCGATAGAGTCTGTTGGGTTGCCATAGACAATGAGATGGTTGCCAGACAGACAGCTTTCAGCAGGTTGATGAAGAAGATGACAAGGGAGGAAAGAGACAGCGTCTATAAAATTGTGCCATATATTGAGATAACAGAGGTGGATATTGACGAATATCGCAAATTAGGCGTGTTTAATACGAGTGGAGATGCTTATACCCATAGTTATGAAGACAGACATCTGAGGTTCAATGATATGATGCGCATGGATGTGCTTGACAGCATCTTTTGTGCTTTGTCTCCAATCGAACTACCACATCGTTTTATATTGTACAATAAAGATATGCAAGGTGTAGATTCCATAGGCGAATTTAACCTAAAGGAGGGTAATTACCAAAAATTTCAGCCCTTGGGATTTAGAGGTTGGCAATATCTCCAGCTTGATGCTAATATCCCCATAAAAAACTTTATTGAAACCGAGTTGCTCGGGCTTATTGTCAGCTCCCTCATGATGCTTCTTGCCTTGGGCTGTCTGCTGTTTCAGCTTACCGTGATACGGCGTAAAGAAGAAGAGTTGAAGTGGCGTGATGATGCCACGAGGGATATCATCCACGACCTGAAGCACCCGCTCACTACGGCCATGACCATAGCCGAGGGTATGAAGGCTTTGAATGACGATGCGGTGTTGCACGAGGCGATGGATTATAACTACAACAAGTTCAAGCATGTGCTGCTGCAAGTAGAAGAGCTGAAGGATGCTGTCAGCGAAGACAGACCCAAGGACAAGCTGCAAACTCAGCAAGTGGATTTGGTGAAGTTGGCTCAGCGTGTGAAGGAGGAATGTGACTTGCTGTTTGCAGACAAGGAGCACAGCATAGAAATAGTCAACAAGCTGCCAGAAGGATATAGAATCAAAGCTAACCCGGTGATGGTTGAGCGTATTATGCGAAATCTGGTGGAGAATGGCTTGAAGTATGCTGAGTACGGAGTGAGAGTGGAAGTAAGGTTGAACCAGACGGAGAAGGGCGCGCTGGTGGAAGTGGAAGACAATGGCTGGGGCATAGCGCCTGAATATCAGAAGAAGATATTCAAGCTGTATTATCGCATCCCATTGGAAGATGATTACCGCCGGCGTGGCACTGGCGTGGGTTTGGCCAGTGCCAAGACAGCAGTGCGTTTGCACCGAGGCAAAATATGGATGAAGAGCGAACTGGGCAAAGGCAGCACATTCAGCTTCTCTTTGCCGGAGGAATAAAATGACTTGTTGGGCTGTCAGCACCTTGCCTGCATCATCATTACTACTGTGATGCAGGCTGATTTCTATATGAATTGCAGTGCATAAACCATATGAAAACAGGTCCTAACTCATAGGTTTGTTGCCCTCAAACCTATGAGTTGGAGGCTCATAAATTTACGAATAAGAAAATATGACTAAACACCGCAACACTTCATATTTTTATTATAAGTAGCACAAAGACAATAGGTTATAGGCATGAAGTGGCGTGTCAACACTTCATATCTCTTCATATCATGTCATTATACGCATGAAGTCTTTATGAAGTGTAATGAAGTGTTGAGGCAATACTTCATGCGTGTATCTTTCAGTATATCAGTGTATTAAATGGGTTATATGAAGTGTGAGGTGTCATTGCATAATTTGCATAGCTTCAGCCAGGCATCAGTTCTGCTACGGGTAAAGCATCCGCTTACCTGAACTAAACCGGTCGCTTACTTAGACTAAACCAGATAATATTCGAGAGAATTAAAAATAGAGGACGGCTCTCATGCTTTTGAGGACCGCCCTCGTTAATGGTTTGATACGTTATCGTTCTTTTAAATCAAATGCTTTACAGCTTCGCCAACTCAATGACTTTGTCAACAGCTGCAGTCAGGCCATCGGCATTCTTGCCGCCTGCGGTAGCGTAGTGAGGCTGACCACCGCCACCTCCCTGAATCAGCTTGCCAGCTTCACGAACCATAGCGCCAGCGTTGAGATTATGATCCTTAACCAGGTTGTCGCTGATCATCACGCTGATGAGCGGACGGCCATTCTCTACTGTACCGATTACGCAGAACAGGTTCTCTGGAACGGCCTCACGAATCTTGAACACAAGGTCTTTGGCAGCATTTGCAGCCAAAGGCATCACGGCCTTTACTACCTGGACGCCATTTCGTGTTTCAGCATGTGAAACCAACTTGTCCTTGATATTCTCAACAGCCTGTGCCTGGAATTTCTCAATTTCCTTCTTCATACCATCGTGCTCGCTGATATAACGCTGCAAAGCACCAGTCAGGTCGGGAGCGTTGTTGAATAAAGCGCGGATGCCCTTGATGGTATCTTCCATCATGTAGAGCATGTCTTCCAGCTTTTTGCCGGTGATGGCCTCGATACGGCGAACTCCAGCTGCAACACTGCTCTCGCTCACAATCTTGAACATGCCGATATGACCTGTAGATTTAACATGGATACCACCGCAGAACTCAACACTGTCGGCGAATTGCACCACGCGTACCTTGTCACCGTATTTCTCGCCAAACAAGGCGATAGCACCCATCTTCTTGGCTTCTTCCAACGGAGTGTCACGATGCTCCTGCAAAGGGATATCCTGACGTATCTTCTCATTGACGATGCGCTCTACCTGACGCAATTCCTCATCGGTCACTTTCTGGAAGTGAGAGAAGTCGAAGCGTAAGGTCTCACCAGATACGTATGAACCCTTCTGCTCCACATGTGTACCAAGTACCTGACGCAAAGCAGCGTCAAGCAGGTGGGTGGCAGAGTGATTGGCTGCGCTGGCAGCACGTTTGTCTAAATCTACGCAAGCCATGAAGTCAGCCTCAGGATGTTCCGGCATCTTCTTAGCGATATGTACAGTCATACCGTTCTCGTGCTTGGTATCGGTAATCTCAACAGTCTCATATTCGCTGCAGATAACACCGCTTTCACCAACCTGACCACCCATCTCACCATAGAAAGGAGTATGGTCAAGCACAATCTGGTAGTAGCTCTGCTTCTTCTGAGTCACCTTGCGGTAGCGCAGGATATGGCACTCGTATTCGCTGTAGTCATAACCCACGAACTCGGTCTCGCCTTCACGAAGCGTCACCCAGTCGCCTGTCTCAACGGCAGCAGCGTTGCGGGCACGAGCCTTCTGCTTCTCCATCTCTTCAGCAAACTGCTTCTCATCTACGGTGATTCCGTTCTCACGGCAAATCAGTTCGGTCAGGTCAAGAGGGAATCCGTAGGTGTCAAACAATGTGAATGCCTGAACACCGTCCAGCTCAGTCCTACCATTGGCCTTTACCTCCTCCATAGCTTTGTTGAGCAGGCTGATACCATTATCAAGCGTACGCAGGAACGAATCTTCCTCCTCCTTCATCACCTTAGTGATAAGCTCACGCTGAGCTTCCAACTCTGGATAGGTAGCACCCATCTCACGAATCAGTACAGGCAATAGCTTATAGATAAATGCCTCTTTCTGTCCTAAGAAGGTGTAAGCGTAACGGATGGCACGACGCAGGATGCGGCGTATTACATAACCAGCCTTGGCATTGCTTGGCAACTGTCCGTCTGCTATGGAGAAAGAGATGGTACGCAAGTGGTCTGCCACTACTCGCATAGCGACATCCACTTTCTCATCTTTGCCATATTCATAGCCAGACAATCTGCCAATCTCCTGGATGATTGGCTGGAAAATATCTGTGTCATAGTTTGATTGCTTGCCTTGCAGAGAACGAACCAGACGCTCAAAGCCCATACCCGTATCAATTACCTTAGCGGGCAGTGGCTCCAGGCTCTGGTCAGCCTTGCGGTTGTACTGCATGAACACTAAGTTCCAGATTTCTATCACCTGAGGATGGTCTTTGTTAACCAGTTCATAACCAGGAACTGCGGCCTTTTCTGCAGCAGAACGAGAATCCAAGTGAATCTCGGAGCAAGGTCCGCAAGGGCCTGTATCACCCATTTCCCAGAAATTGTCATGCTTATTGCCGTTGATGATGTGGCTCTTTGGCAGGAACTGCTCCCAATAGCTGGCCGCTTCATTATCGCGTTCCAGTCCTTCTGAAGGTGAACCTTCAAACACGGTAGCATAGAGGTCTTCCGGGTTCAGTTTCAATACGTCCACCAGAAACTCCCATGCCCAACTTATCGCCTCTTTCTTGAAATAGTCACCGAATGACCAGTTGCCCAGCATTTCAAACATAGTATGGTGATACGTATCATGTCCCACCTCTTCCAGGTCATTATGCTTGCCGCTCACGCGCAAGCACTTCTGTGAATCCGTCACCCGCTTCCACTGCGCGGGGCGGTTGCCCAGTATAATGTCTTTAAACTGATTCATGCCTGCGTTGGTAAACATCAGCGTAGGGTCATCCTTGATTACCATAGGAGCCGACGGCACCTTGTGGTGTCCTTTGCTTTCAAAGAAACCTGTAAAAGCGTCTCTTATCTCATTAGCTGTCAACATATCAAAACTTTAATTTTTAACTTTTTTCTAAATTTGGTTGCAAAGATACAGCCTTTTTATTAGTTTTACAAAAAAATAAACGCTTATGCTGAATAAAGAGAATGATTTAAAGATGTTTTACACCATCAGTGAGGTGGCGGAGATGTTTAATGTCAACGAATCAACCCTTCGTTTTTGGGAGAAAGAGTTTCCTGCATTGGCTCCCAAGAAAGCGGGTAGGGGCATCAGGCAATATCAGCAGAAAGATATTGACCTTATTAAGCTTATCTATCATCTGGTAAAGGAGGAAGGCATGACCATTCCTGGTGCACGTCAGCGACTTCACGTCAATAAGGACAATACTGATAAGAAGGTGGAAGTGTTGGAACGGCTCAAACGGATTCGTCAGGAACTGGCCGGCATGCGTGATGCCCTTGATTCGTTCACCTATGAGCAGGTGGACAACCTGAATCAGAATCTTTGAAAGAATCAAAATACTATATATAAATAGGTGAGGGGAGGGCCTCACCTATTTCTTTTTATTCCCTGACCACTTCCTGGATACTGTCTATCTGTTTGAGCTGAGCGATAATGGCATGAACGTCATCTACGTCGTGAACATAAAGCTGGATATGACCTTCAAAAATCCCTTCTACAGTCTCAATGGTAACTTTGCGGATATTGACACTCAACTGTCGTGAGATGACCTGGGTGACATCATTGAGCAGCCCTAAACGGTCCACACCCTTAATGTTGATGGTCACCAGGAAAGTGAGTTGCTTGTGAGTGTCCCATTGGGTCGCGATGATGCGGTTGCCGTAACTGCTCTTGAGCTTAGTGGCAATAGGGCACTGGCGCTTATGGATAGTGATCCTGCCATTGGTATCAATATATCCGAGAACATCATCACCGGGTATAGGATGACAACAATCAGCGATAGCGTATTTGTTCTGGATATTGTCTTCGTTCAGTTTGAGAATCTGCTTGGTAATCTGCTTGGTATTGATCTTCTCAGGCTGTTCTTGCTTAGGTGATGTTTCGTTATCAGTCTTGTTGTCTTTGTTACCAAACGGAAGTTTGAGAAACCTACGCCATGAAGAACTGTTTTTGCCGCGCAGGATATTGAGGTCTGCATCTCCCAATTCTATGCTGCCTGAACCGATGGCCTCCAGAAAAGCATCATGATTAGGTTTCTCATGTAAGCGGGTGAGTTTGTTAAGCACAATCTCATCCACGTAAATCTCTTCACCTTTCAAAAACTCGGTCAGGATATCGAGACCTTTGGCCTGACGATTCTTGGCTTCCTTTCGCAGGATAGAAGCTATCTTCGTGCGGGCCTTGGCGGTGGCTGCGATGTTTTCCCATTCAGGGGAAACGCGTTGAGAACGTGAAGTCAGCACTTCCACCTGGTCGCCGCTTTGTAGCTTATGGCTTAGGGGAACCAGCTTGTGGTTCACTTTGGCACCGATGCAGTGACGGCCGATTTCAGTATGCAGAGAGAATGCAAAATCGAGTACTGTGGAATTCTGAGGCAATGTCTTGATTTCCCCTTTCGGCGTGAAGACAAATATCTCTTGTGCGAACAGGTTAAGCTTGATGGTGTCAAGGAAATCCATAGCGTCAGGCTGTGGATCATCAAGGATATCCTTGATGGTTTCCAACCATTTGTTTAGTTCATTGTCGTCTTCACTTATGTTGGCCCCGTCCTTATATTTCCAATGTGCTGCAAATCCTTGTTCTGCAATGTCATTCATGCGTTCACTACGTATCTGTACCTCTATCCATTGGCCGTTATTCGCCATCAGGGTTACGTGTAATGCCTGGTAACCATTGGCCTTGGGATGACTCACCCAGTCACGTATGCGATCAGGATGAGGCTTATATATCTTAGAAATTGCTACATAGATGTCGAAGCAGTTGTTCATCTCCTCGTCAAGGGAAATTGGCTCGAAGATGATACGTACCGCCAGAATGTCATACACCTCATCGAAAGGAACGTGTTTCGTCTGCATCTTGTTCCAGATGGAATATACCGCCTTGACACGAGCCATGATGCGGTATTTCAGCCCCATCTTATCAAGCTGCTGGCGAATAGGGGCGGTAAACTCTGTAAACACTTTGTCACGTTCGGTTGCTGTCTCCTGAAGTTTAATCTCTATGTCCCTGTATTCTTCAGGGTGTTCATACTTAAAACTAAGGTTCTCCAGTTCAGTCTTGATTTTGTTCAGTCCCAAGCGATAGGCGAGGGGAGCGTAAAGATACAGTGTTTCTCCTGCTATCTTATATTGCTTGTTGGGAGCCTGTGACTCCAATGTTCGCATATTGTGCAGACGGTCTGCAATCTTAATGAGGATGACGCGTATATCATCGTTCATTGTGAGCAGCAGCTTCTTGAAGTTCTCTGCCTGAGCAGAGGCGTGCTCCCCGAAGATGCCGCCGGATATTTTGGTCAAGCCATCTACAATCTGAGCAATCTTAGGACCGAAGATGTTTTCAATATCCTCGACGGTATAGTCGGTGTCCTCGACAACGTCATGCAGTAAAGCAGAGCAGATGGAAGTGGAACCCAGTCCGATCTCGTTGCAGACAATCTTTGCTACGCTAAGGGGATGCATGATATATGGCTCGCCCGAAAGTCTCCTGATTCCTTTGTGCGCCTGATTGGCGAAATTGAAGGCTTTGGTGATAATTTCCACGCGCTTACGGTGCTTAGTGGCCATATAATCGTTCAGCAACTCTTGAAATGCCTGCTGAATCATCTCCTCCTCATTCTCATACTGCATAATAACAAATTTTATTTAATGTTCTAACGATTGACAATAGACAGTCATCTTATCCTATATCCTTGTTTCCTACACCTTATTTATAAATTTTCAGTGTCTGCCCGGCATTTATCCTGGTGCCACTGATGCCATTCCAGCTCTTCAACTGATTTACTGTAACTCCATAACGAGCGGCAATAGTGGAGAGAGTCTCACCGCTACGTATCTTATGGTTAGTCACGTTGCCATTTTGAGGCGTTGCTGCAGGAGCTGTACTCCTTGTATTCCGGCTGTTACGCTGTTGTCTGGCGTTCTGCTGAGGTACAGCCACCACTCTGCGGTTACGGAAAAACTCATTGGCGCGGTGTGTGAATATAGTATCTTGTTTCTCTATGAAAGTCCCTATATAGTTCTGAGGTAATCGCAAAGTCTGGGGCTTGCTGTCACCTGGTATGATATCACGTTTATACTGCGGGTTCAGGCTCTTTAGCATATCCACATCCACACCACAGATGTCGGCAATCTGTTGGAAATGCACATTATGGCTCACCTGAATGGTATCGGTAGCATCAGGCAGATTGGTTTCCATTGGGCAGATATTGTGGTCACAATAATAGTTCATCACATAATTAGCTGCGATGAATGAAGGCACATAACCTCTTGTTTCTTTAGGCAGGTAATTGTAAATCTCCCAATAGTCACGCTTGCCAGAACGGCTGATAGCCTTGTTAACATTGCCTGGCCCACAATTATAAGCCGCTATAGCAAGACTCCAGTCTTTATATATATCATACATGTCCTTGAGATATCTCACTGCAGCCCAAGTCGATTTGATGGGATCCTGACGTTCATCCACGTAACTGTTGTTCTCAAGGCCGTATAGCTTGCCTGTACCAAGCATAAACTGCCACAGCCCACTGGCTCCTGCACGGGAAACGGCTTTGGGGTTCAAAGCGGATTCGATAATGGGCAGGTACTTCAATTCTAAAGGAAGGTCGTATGCAAACAGTGCCTCTTCAAAAAGTGGAATGTAAAAATTACTGAGGCTCAGCATCAATGACATACGCTGGCGTAATCGCCCTGTGTACATCTCTATGAATTCTTTGACCACCTCATTGTAAGGCATTTCAATGATAGCAGGGATACGGCTTAAGCGGTCAATATAAATTGAGTCGCTGAACAGAGGATTCTCTTCGCTCGTACTGCAGTCTTTGCCTAAGTCAATGAAATTCTTGGCTTTCCAGTCGGCAAGCAGACTGTCAATCGGGTAAGTCATGCTTAATGGAAGTTCGAATGACTCGGTATGGGTGGCACCGTTGCTATCATGAATAGTCACGTTGAAAGTCTCTGGCTCTTGAGCATAAGACATAGAACACAGTCCACTTGTCATCATAATAGCCAGTACGACAAGCCGCCATGTCCTGCCAAAATATTTATCCTTGTTTTTCATAATATCTCAATCTAATACTTAGCAAATTACCCTCATTTGTTCAAAATCTCAAACTGCACTGCAGACCCACAGACTGGTTCTTCAATCCACTGCCGGAAAGCATGCCGTTGTCCATCACGGCAGGCTCAACACGCATGCTCAAGTCTGGTGATATATCAAAGTTTGATAGCTCTGCATCTACATACGCATCAACCACAGACAACAAATAGACACCTATAAAGGCGAAGATACTGATATCACGGTAGCGGCGGTATGTGTCTTTTCGTTTACGCAATAGTTCGGTGACTTGGCTGTGTGAGGTCCGTTCCATATATCTTTGTGGTATCAGGTCAGTGATGCTTTTGGCTGTCCAGTTTTCATTCACTGCGTCCTTGTAAGCGGATGAATAGTCCTTATACATGCGGTTGTTCCATGTGAGCGCATAGGCACATCCTGCGAAACCTGCATAAAAGATAGGGAGCTTCCAGTATTTCTTGTTGTAAATCTGTCCGCCTCCAGGGAAGACCAAAGCCATCCAAGTCGCTTTAGTAGGATTGGGAATCCACTGCATTTTAGGTGTTTCAGTGACAAGGCTGTCGGGAAGTTCAATAGTTATACTGTCAGCCTGGCGCAGACGATGCCGTGATGCACGTGCCTCATCTTCCTGCGCATAAGCAGAAAGACTGGTTATAGCCAGCAGCAACGTCATCAACAACCAGCTGAATCTATATGTCAGAAAGCGTCTGTTCATATCTTACTTCATGGAATCAAACAACGCCATGATGCGCTCCAATTCTTCTTCATTATTAAAAGGAATACTAATCTTCCCCTTACCCTTCGGTGAGCAAGTTAACTGTACTTTGGTCTTGAAGAATCCGGTCAGCTGCTGTTTCAAGACATTATACTCTTCCGGCAGCTTTGAGCCCTTAGGCATAATCTTCTTACCGCCTGACCTCACGGCTTCACCTTGAGTAAGAGACTTCACCAATTCCTCCACTTTGCGGACAGAGTAACCATTCTCTATGGTTTCACGATACAGCTTTACCTGAAGCTTGGCATCGGATAAAGAAACCAAAGCACGGGCATGCGCCATTTCTATCTGCTTGTTTTGCAAGCCCATCTGTATTTCAGCAGGCAGTTTTAGCAGGCGCAGATAGTTGGCGATAGTAGCACGGTTCTTGCCAACCCGTTCGCTCAATCGTTCTTGAGTCAAGTTATACTGGTCAAGCAAATGTTGGTATGCGAGAGCAATCTCCACAGAGTTAAGGTCTTCACGCTGTATGTTCTCAATCAGAGCCATCTCCATCACGTTCTCATCATCTGCTGTACGGATATAAGCGGGGATGGTTTTCAATCCTGCCAACTGAGCGGCACGAAATCTACGTTCACCTGCGATGATCTGATACAGATTGTCGTCAGTCTGACGCAGTGTGATGGGCTGTATGATACCAATCTCCGAAATAGAGTCTGCCAATTCACGCAATGCTTCTTCATTGAACTCACGGCGTGGCTGGTTGGGATTGACCTTGATCTTATCCAGTTCAATCTCATTGATGGAAGACGAGCCTTCTGTCTGTATATCACTGATGTCAAGCAGCGCATCTAAACCTCTGCCCAATGCATTCTTCTTCATAATTATTATAGTTACAAGTTACGAGCTACAAGCTACAGGATCTTCTGCCTTACGCCTTATTTCCCCCTTTCAATCAGTTCCTTAGCCAGTTCCATGTAATTACGGGCTCCCTTAGAGTCGGCATCATACAGGATGGCTGGCAAACCGAAGCTCGGAGCTTCGCTCAATTTTACATTACGCTGAATGACAGTCTTGAAAACCAATTCCTGGAAATGTTTCTTCACCTCATCATATATCTGGTTCGCCTGACGAAGACGTGAGTCGTACATGGTCAGCAGGAAACCTTCAATTTCAAGAGCAGGATTCAGCTTGGTCTTGATAATCTTGATGGTGTTCAGCAGTTTGCTGATGCCTTCCAAAGCGAAATATTCGGCCTGGACAGGAATGATTACTGAGTCTGCTGCTGTCAGTGAGTTAACGGTTATTAGTCCCAGAGAAGGAGAACAGTCTATCAGTATGTAGTCAAATTCATTCTTAAGGGGAGACAGTACGCTTTTGAGTATCTTCTCACGCCCCTTCATATTAAGCATTTCAATCTCTGCACCCACAAGGTTAATGTGAGATGGGATAACCTTCAGAGAGTCAATCTCTGAATCTTGGATAGCTTTACGAACGTCAGCATTGTCAATCAGACATTCGTATATGGTTGTTTCGGTCTCTTTAATGTTGATGCCTAATCCCGAAGACGCGTTAGCCTGTGGATCAGCATCAACGACCAGCACCTTCTTTTCCAGTGTTGCCAATGACGCTGCCAGGTTTATCGTGGTGGTAGTCTTACCTACACCTCCTTTTTGGTTAGCTAATGCGATTATCTTTCCCATAATTCTTGTGTTAATGGGAACAAAGGTAAGCAAAATATCCCACATATAGGCTAAATTGATGTTAATTCCTCATTTTTTTTGAATAAGTTGGCTATTATTAATAACTTTGTAGCCAGAAACTGAAGAAACGGAGCTTGCCCGTCTCTCATGATAATTCAGATATAAATATGGAGAAAAAGAAACCGCTAATTTTGATTTCCAACGACGATGGTGTCATTTCCAAAGGCATGAGTGCCCTCATTAGGTTCCTGCGCCCGTTAGGCGACATCGTGGTCATGGCTCCCAATTCCCCTCGTTCTGGTGTGGGTTGTGCCGTGTCCATGAATGAACCAGTGAATTACCAGCTTATACGTAAAGATGTGGGGCTGTCTGTTTACAGGTGCTCAGGTACCCCGGTGGATTGTATCAAACTGGCCTTCTATACTGTACTCGACCGTCAGCCAGATATCATTGTAGGCGGTATCAATCATGGTGATAACTCTTCTGTTAATGTCCATTATTCAGGCACCATGGGAGTCGTCATTGAGGGTGCCATAAGAGGCATACCGTCTGTAGCCTTCTCGCTTTGTGATCATGATCCAGATGCCGACTTTGATCCTGCAGGACCATATATTCGTGATATTGTGGAGAAGGTTTTGGCAAAAGGATTGCCAGCACTGACTTGCTTGAATGTGAACTTCCCAGCTGTTAAGGAACTGAAAGGTGTTCGTATCTGTGAACAGGCGAAGGGAGTATGGGTGAATGAATGGGAGAATTTCGCACATCGTGGTAATTCTCAGTACTATTGGATGGCTGGAGAATTCCAGCATATTGATACGGATAACGAGAATAGCGACCGTTGGGCACTGGCCAATGGGTATGTGGCTATTACCCCAACAACAGTAGATGTTACTGACCGTCAGTTGATGAATGAACTGAAAACTTGGTTCTGACATGAAATATTACCTGATAGTCGGCGAGGCATCGGGAGATTTGCATGCGTCTCACCTGATGGCTGCATTGAAAGATGCTGATGCTGAGGCAGAGTTTCGTTTCTTTGGTGGTGACCTGATGTCAGCTGTTGAAGGCGGAACGCTTGTGAAACATTACCGTGAATTGGCGTATATGGGATTCATTCCCGTATTATTACATCTGAAAACTATTTTTGCGAATATGCGCTTTTGTAAGCACGATATCGTGGAATGGGAACCAGATGTACTCATTCTTGTTGACTATCCAGGTTTCAACTTGGACGTGGCTAAATACATACATGCCCATACTGAAATCCCTGTTTTTTATTATATTTCCCCTAAGATTTGGGCATGGAAAGAATACCGTATCAAGAATATCAGGCGTGATGTGGATAAATTGTTCTCCATCCTGCCTTTTGAAATGGATTTCTTTGAGGGTAAACACCATTATCCCATTCACTATGTAGGTAATCCCACTTTAGACGAAGTGAGTGTTTATATTGAACGGCATCCTAAAGATTTTCAAGGCTTCATCAAAGAGAATGGATTGGCGGAAAAACCATTGATAGCCTTGTTGGCAGGGAGTAGAAAGCAGGAGATAAAAGACAATCTACCCCAAATGCTGGAAGCTGTGAAAGATTTCCCCGACTATCAGCCTGTACTGGCAGGAGCACCAGGCATCGAGCCTGGTTATTATAAATCTTTCTTGAAAGATACAGAGATTAAGATTGTTTTTAATCAAACCTATGCTCTGCTAAATCATGCCGAAGCTGCTCTTGTGACTTCGGGTACTGCTACATTGGAAACGGCATTGTTCCGTGTGCCCCAAGCAGTTTGTTATTATACAGTGTTAGGTAAAATCGTGAACTTCTTGAAGCGTATCGTGCTCTCGGTGAAATATATTTCTCTCGTCAATTTAATAGCGGGCAGGGAAGTGGTTCAGGAACTGGTGGCTGACCAGATGACGGTTACAAATGTCCGCGAGGAACTGCATCGCTTGCTGTATGACCAGAAATACAGGCAACGGATGCTTGACGGATATGATGAAATGACAAAACGTTTAGGCACTCCTGGAGCACCTAAACGCGCAGCAAGTATCATGATCCGTGAATTAATCAGAAAGAAATGAAGTAGAGATAGACCGTTGCAGCAGGAATAGCCATAAGGGCACTGTCAAAGCGATCGAGCATTCCGCCATGTCCTGGCAGAATATGGCCTGAATCTTTGATTCCTAACTGGCGTTTGAACAGTGACTCAGTCAGGTCACCCCAAGTGCCTAACACCACAATGGTCAGTGCCAGACCAATCCATTCCCAAACCGTCAAGATTGGAAAGAAATGTGCCAGTACAACAGCTGCGATGATTGCCACAACGCCACCTCCGATGCTTCCTTCCCATGATTTTTTTGGTGAAATCCTTTCAAACAGCCGATGCCTGCCTATCAGTGTGCCAATACAATAGGCTCCTGTATCACTCATCCATAAAAATACAAAAATGGAGAGAGGCAGAATGGGATTGTAACTTACCATCGAAGCAGTTGAATCATGCTGGAAAGAGATGACATTCAGCAAGGCGAAAGGCAATGCCACATATACTTGGCTCAGCATGGTATGTGCCCAGTTGCCTATGGGATTCTCTCGCTTCAGATACAATTCGGAAATCATCATGTATAGCAGCAAGAGGAGATAAGGTAAGAAAACACTGGCATTGGTGATGTCGGTGCAATAACACATGAAAGCCATAAACAGGTAAGCGCCTCCCAACCCAGATATATAGACATTAATGTGGGAATCAGTGTATTTGTTGATGAGCATGCCAAATTCCAGTACGCTCATGGCACTGATGATGAAAAACAGAAATCCGAAAGAAAACGGACTATAGAGTATGCACCCCACCAATACTGCCACAAACAGCACTCCCGTAATAGCTCTTGTGATAAAATTCTTCATGATGCTTCTTCTCCTTTTTCAGCCGCTTCTTCTGCAGCCTTTTCGCCACGAGCCTTCGCCTCTTCCTCTGCATGTTTCAGCTCAGTGGAAATCTTGTTAGCCGTGAATATCTCCTCAGAGCGGGATGTCCAAGGACGAGGACCGAAGATTTCCTCAACATCTTCAGCGAAAATGACCTCACGCTCTACCAGTCTTTGAGCCAGCTGATTATGTTTCTCCTTATTCTCAGTAAGGATTCTCTTCGCACGCTCATACTGGTCGTTGATCATACGTTTCACCTCTTCGTCAATCAATTCTGAAGTATGTTCACTGTAAGGCTTGTTGAAACCGAATTCATCACCAGCGTTATAGTAGCAAAGATTGGGTAATTTATCACTCATACCCATATAAGCAATCATGCCATACGCCTGCTTGGTAACACGCTCCAAATCGTTCATCGCACCAGAAGATATTCTTCCAGTAAACACTTCTTCCGCAGCTCGGCCTCCCAAGGTTGCGCACATCTCATCGAGCATCTGCTCCTTGGTGGTGATTTGTCGCTCTTCTGGCAAGTACCAGGCAGCACCTAAAGCCCTGCCTCGTGGCACTATGGTTACTTTAATTAGAGGGTTGGCATATTCCAACAACCATGAAATGGAGGCATGTCCCGCCTCATGAATGGCAATAGAACGGCGCTCTTCTTCTGTGGTTATCTTATTCTTTTTCTCCAAGCCTCCAATAATTCTGTCAACAGCATCCAAGAAATCCTGCTTGGTGACTGACTTCTTGCCATGACGTGCAGCAATAAGCGCTGCCTCGTTGCACACATTGGCTATATCTGCGCCTGAGAAACCAGGTGTCTGGCGTGCCAGCAAGTCTATATCCAGTGAATCGTCCACCTTGATTGGACGCAGATGTACGCCAAAGATTTCTTTACGCTCATTCAAGTCGGGCAAATCTACATGAATCTGGCGGTCAAATCGACCAGCACGGAGTAATGCTTGGTCGAGCACATCTACACGGTTGGTGGCAGCGAGGATGATGATGCCGCTGTTAGAACCAAAACCATCCATCTCTGTCAGCAGCTGGTTCAATGTGCTTTCACGCTCGTCATTGCCTCCCATCGCTGCTCGGTTAGAGCGTGCACGTCCTACGGCATCAATCTCATCGATAAACACGATACAAGGAGTCTTCTCTTTGGCCTGGCGGAACAAGTCTCTGACACGGGAAGCGCCCACACCTACGAACATCTCTACGAAATCCGAGCCTGAGAGTGAGAAGAATGGCACATCTGCTTCTCCAGCTACTGCCTTGGCAAGCAATGTTTTACCTGTTCCCGGAGGACCTACCAGCAATGCTCCCTTTGGAATCTTACCCCCCAGGTCGGTATATTTCTTTGGATCCCTCAGGAACTCAACGATTTCTTCCACTTCTTGTTTCGCCTCCGCCAATCCAGCTACGTCCTTGAATGTTACTTTCTGTTTGGAATCTTTCTCAAACAGTTGAGCTTTCGATTTTCCGACATTGAAAATGCCGCCACCGATGCCACCACCAGCTCCTCCCATGCGTCTTGAAAGGTATATTAAAAACGCGATGAAGAATAACAAGGGGATGAATTGCCA
Source organism: Bacteroidaceae bacterium (assembly GCA_017471185.1). GTDB lineage: Bacteria > Bacteroidota > Bacteroidia > Bacteroidales > Bacteroidaceae > Bacteroides. The sequence goes on along the minus strand of JAFUVZ010000051.1, from coordinate 22,525 downwards.
GAAAACAGCCCAGAAATAATTCTGACGCTTCTTATAGGAAACTGTTCCGTCGAAATGAGACTGCGAGGTCTCTGCATCGATAAATTCACCCAGGCTCTGGCGTGACGGCGCTTCCGAAATCACGAAAGGCTTCTTGCCCACCTTGTTGGAATCCTGTTTAAACACTTGTTGTACATACTGTTGTTTAATGTATGCCTCAACCGAGTTGTCATCATAGCCAATGACACGGCTTACATATCCATTTCGCACATATTGTTGGAACTCACCATAGGTGATTTCCCTTTGCGAACTGGTGTCATCGTTGAAGAACATCAGTCCTAAGAGCATCAGGCCAATAAACAGATACAGGAAATTGAGATTGAATTTAAAAGAGAAAACTTTCATGTCTTTCTTCTCATCCTGCTTCTTCTCATCCTGTTTCTGATCCTTTTCCTGTTTCTGATCCTGCAGATTGTTGTCAGTATTGTCGCTCATTGTTTATATAGTCAGTAATTAGTTAATCTAAATCGGGTATGTGAGTAAGTCTGGCATCTGCCCACAGATGTTCCAGGTCATAAAACTGTCGTGCATCAGGCAAGAAAATGTGTACCAACACTTGGGCATAGTCCATCGCTACCCATTCGGCGTTTCTGAGTCCGTCAATAGCAGAAGGCTTTTCATGGCTGCCTTTCAATGTAAATTCCTTGACCGATTCTGCTATGGCAGATACCTGCATCGGGGAGTTGCCTTGGCAAATCACGAAGTAGCGGCAGATGGTATCATCTATTTCCGTAAGGTCGGCTATGACAATCTGCTTACCTTTCTTGTCCTGAATACCTTCAATAATTTCTTTTATAAGTTTTTCTGTTTCTTCCATTCTATTTGTTAAAGGTTTGAAATGCAAAGTTAGTGTAAGTTATGTGAAATACAAAACGAATTCATTCATTTTTATTCTCCAAGCGCTGTCTAACTTTTGTAAAGTTAATGAAAAATATACACATAAGAGTGATGTTTGAAGGGTAATAATATCTTTTTTAATTTTTTTTTTGCCAAATAATGTTTGTATTTAGAGAAAAGTTCGTATCTTTGCAACCGCTAAACAGAAATGTTAGGGCATTGGAGTATGGTGTAATGGTAACACTACAGATTCTGGTCCTGTCATTCCAGGTTCGAATCCTGGTACTCCAACCTAAAAGCCGTGGGTTTATTTACCTGCGGTTTTTTATTGTGATGAGATTGTTCCCTAAAAAAGAGAGGAACACACTTTGCTGCGTTCCTCTCTTTATAGAATTAGTATAAGGTAAAAATGCTATTCTTCTTCTTCCTTGCGCGCACTTTCGTCCAACAGGCGGATTTTCTCCTTGGCCGCTTCAATTTCAGATTTTAGTTTTTCCATCTTCTTGTTCAGCTCAGTAAGAAGACTGTTGCCACTCTTGGAAGAAGTGTTCAGGAAACCAAGGTTGTTCTCATAAGTGTGAAGTTCGTTTACCAGATTCTCATAGTTTCGTACCAACTTCTCGCGTTCACGGTAGAAAGCCTGTACTCCACTTTCTTGAATCTTGTTGACGGATGAGCGGAATTTATTGATTTTCTTATTCACTGCACTAAGATTGAAAGTCTTATACAACTTGTCAACCAAGGTGCGGTATTGCTCGTACACCTTGTCTTTTTCCTTGAAAGGTACATGACCTATCTCATTCCATTCATTCATGAGATCGTGAGCCTTCTGCCTGTTCTCCTCGTTATCCTCTTGTTGGTTGAGGGCGCTGAGTTGTTCAATGATGTTTTTCTTACGCTTCAGGTTCTCGTTTTCAACAGAGCGCTGTGAAGATGTGGCCTTGCCCTTCTGCTCAAAGAAATAGTCACATGCACCGATGAAACGTTTCCACAAAGTTTCTGAATAACGCTTGGCAACAGGACCTATAGATCTCCATTCTTTCTGCAGCTTACTCAGTTCTTCTGCGGTTTCTTTCCAATCCTGGCTGTCCTTCAATGCCTCTGCCTTTTCCACCAAAGCACGTTTCTTCTCCAGATTCTCATTCATGCGGGATTTCACTTCCTTGAAATACTCGCTCTTCTTCTGGAAGAAGTCATCACAAGCTTTACGGAAACGCTCGAAGATTTTGACATTCATCTTCTGTGGGGCATAACCAATGGTTTTCCACTTGTTCTGCAGGGCAATGACTTCTTTGGTCTTGTTCTCCCATGCTTGGAAACCGTTGAGCTTCTTATATTCAATGCCTTCTACAATCTCGCAGATAACAGTCTTCTTATCCAGATTGTCCATCTCTGCCTTCTTCTGCTCCTCAAAATATTGCTGGTGCTTCTTGTTCAAGCGGGTGGATGCGGCTTTGAAACGAGCCCATATCTCATCCCGAAGTTCCTTGGCAACAGGACCCGTGTCACGGTATTCCTGATGGAGTTTCTGCAAATGATGGAATGCAGCCACTACATCGTCGTCATCAGCCAGTCTCTCTGCTGCTTCACAGAGACGAGTCTTTATTTCAAGGTTCTTCTTGAAATCATACTCACGGAACTCATTGTTCAATTTCAGCAGGTCGTAGAATTTCTCCACATACATTTGATAACTCTTCCACAGCTCATTAACTTTGTTCTGGGGAATAAGCGTCACCTCGTGCCACTGCTGCTGCAGTTTCTTGAACTCGTTATAATTCTTATTCGGATCGTCAGGGGATTCTATCAGTTCCTTCAGCTCCTCGATAATGGCGAGCTTTACCTGATAATTTTTCTCACGCTGCTTATCTTCTTCTGCATTTAGCTGGTTTCTCTTTTCCTTAATGACGGCCATTACCTCCTTGAAATCATCTTCCAAGGTGTCTTTCTCTGGCACAAAGTCTGCTTCATCACCTCCGTTCTCGATAAAAGCCTTTTTGGCTGCCTCGATCTCGGCGTTGTGCAGCTTGTAGAAATTCTGCTTCAGCGTGTCAATGTCTGCTTTCGATGCGTTTGCCACATCTTCAGCAATCTCTTTCATCTTAGCCAGAATCTCTTCTTTGCTTAACTTGTGTGCAGATTCTTCCACGACTGAGGTTTCTAAAGTCTCAAGGGCTTCTTCAGCTACAGTCTCCTCTGCTGCTGGTTCCTGATTTACAGCTTCAGGTACTTCAGCAGTCATCTTAACTTCTTCTAATCCTTCCTCAACTTTTGGCAGATTAGTGTCTTGAGTGTCCGTCATTGTCAGTAAATATTTTAATACACGGGATTCTCCCGTATTCAATTATCAAGTTACAAATTAATGAATAAAAAAAGATATTTCATATTTTTTTGCATCTTTTTTTATTCTTAGGGCGAAAAAAAACGCTAAATGGCCCCAGATTGATGCCTTTTTCACTCCAAAACAGATGCTTTATGTCAAAGCAACGGTGATTCCCATATATATCAACATGCCCATGATGTCGTTCAAGATGGTGATGAAAGGACCTGTCGCCATCGCAGGGTCTATGTTCAGCTTATTGAAGGTCATGGGTACCAAAGTACCGAAGATGCTGGCGAACATCACTACGGCAAACAGACTGATACTGACGGAATAGGTGATGGTGGCAGCGCCCCCATACACGATGAAGTTGTAGATATAGACCAGCATGGAGATGATGGTGGCATTGATGGCTGCCACCACAGATTCCTTGCCCACATGCTTGAGCATGTCTTTTGACTCAAGTGAATTATTGGCGAGACCCTGCACGACAATGGCAGACGACTGTGTGCCCACATTACCCCCTGTACCACCAATCATGGGGATGAATAGCACCATTTCCGGATGAGTGGCAAAGGTGGCGTCAAAGTTGCCTAAAATCATGGAGTTGCCGATACCGCCCAAGATACCAATCAACAGCCAGGGCATACGGGCACGAGTCTGCTGAATCACACTGTCGTCAGTCTCAATATCCTGCGAGATACCAGATGCCAACTGATAGTCTCGTTCGCTATGCTCGCGTACCTGATCCATCACGTCATCGACGGTAATCTGACCTACCAGCCTTCCGATGCTGTCAACTACAGGCAAAGCCACCAAGTCATATTTCTCAATGGCCTGCACTACCTCCTCAAGTGGTGTGTCAACACGCACAGACACAGGATCGCGGTGCATCACATGCTTCACCTTCGAGACTGAAGGAGAAGAGATCATTTTCTTCAACGGAAATGTGCCTAACAGACGTTCGTCATCATCCACTACATAGACATAGTAGATTTCATCCATCTGCTCAGCCTGCATACGCATTTCCTTCAGACACTCAGGCATACTCCAGTTCTCATTCACAATCACCATCTCCGTACCCATGATACCACCTGCGGTGTCCTCATCGTATTTTAACAGATCTACGATGTCGCCAGCCTGCTCAATGTCATCGATGTGGCTCAAGACCTCCTCCTGCTTCTCCTCATCGAGGTCACGGATCAGATCTACCGCATCATCGGTATCCATGTTATCCACGAAGCGTTTGGCAATCACCTCAGGAGCCAGTCCTTCCAGTAATTCCTTTCGCAGATCTTCATCCATTTCTGAAAGCACATCGGCAGCTTTCTCGTTATCGAGAAGCTGGTAGATATACCTGGCTTCATCGACAGAAAGCTCGTTACATAACTCTGCGATGTCAGCAGGGTGCAGATTCCAGATAATGTTCCGGACATTCTCTCCGTCTTTGTGGGCGATGAATTCCTTCACGTTCTCCACATACTTCTCATCTATCTCCATAACTTTCAGTTTACAGGGTTAATGTAGTCTTTCACTTTATTAGTCAGGTCCACGAACTCAACCACACTCAGCTGCTCCGGACGGCGATTAAACACTTCGTCAGCCAGCAGGGGGCAGTCTGGCCCCAAAATAGGCTTGATAGAGTTCCTAAGTGTTTTCCTGCGTTGGTTGAAGGTGGTCTTCACTACTTGCTTGAACAACACTTCATCACAACCCAACACCTGCGTGTCGTTGCGGGTCATGCGTATCACGGCGCTTTTCACCTTGGGAGGCGGATTGAACACATGTTCATGCACGGTGAACAGGTACTCCACTTTATACCAGGCCTGCATCAGCACACTCAAGATGCCGTAAGTCTTGCTGCCAGGACCTGCTGCCATTCGCTCTGCTACTTCTTTCTGTATCATACCTGTACAGCAAGGAATCAGGTTCTTGTTATCCAGCATCTTGAAGAATATCTGAGATGAGATGTTATAGGGGTAGTTCCCTGTCAGCACGAAAGGCTTGCCGTCAAAAACCTGTTGAAGGTTCATCTTGAGGAAATCGCCCTCTATGATGTTTCCTTCCAAGGTTGGGAAGTTAGCATACAGGTATGCGATGGATTCCCTATCGATCTCCACCACTTTCAAAGGCCTTCCCTTATGCTGCAGGAACTGGGTGAGCACACCCATACCAGGTCCAACCTCCAGTATAGGCAGGTCTGCGCAGGCATCCACCGTGTCGGCTATGTCTTGCGCAACGCTCAGGTCTGTCAGGAAATGCTGTCCCAGAAACTTTTTAGGTCTAACCAGTCTCATCTGATAAAATTTCATTTATTCAAACTAAGTTACTCCGTCTCGGCATAAAAAATGCTAACATATTTTGTTCTGCCCTCAACTTTCTATAACTTTGCACTTACTTTGTAATTTGCAAAAGTAACCTTTTTAGTTTAAAAATGATGAAAGAAAGGCTGAAAAAATCTCTCAAAGCCATCTTACCTATCGTTTTAGGTGCCTTTGTGCTGTATTTTGTCTATCGTGATTATGATTTTTCACGCATAGGTGAGGTGCTGCATTATGAGGTGTCATGGGATTGGATGGTGGTGTCGCTGCTTTTCGGAGTCATGAGCCATGTTTTCCGTGGCCTTCGCTGGAAGCAGACCCTTCAGCCTTTGGGTGAGCATCCTCAAACTGCTAATTGCGTGGATGCCATTTTCATCTCATACGCCGCTAACCTGATCATTCCCCGCATGGGCGAGCTTACTCGTTGTGCCGTGCTGAACAAGACAGATGGAGTAAACTTCAGCAAAGCATTAGGCACTGTGGTAACAGAACGAATCATTGATGGCGTGTGCATCTTACTCATCAGTGCCCTTACCTTTGTTCTTCAGATGCCTGTGTTCGTGCGCTTCTTTCATGAAACGGGTACAAAGATTCCTTCTGTAGGACATCTGGTTGCTTCTCCTTGGTTCTATGTCAGCCTCTTCTCTGTGGTGGGAGCTTCTATTCTCCTATTTTATATAATTAAGGTGTTTGGTTTGCCTAAGAAACTGCGTGCACTTCTGTTGGGCATCTGGCAAGGTGTCCTCTCTGTGCGCCAAGTAGCCAATCCCCCCAAGTTCGTAGCCTACACCATATTAATATGGCTATGCTATCTGCTGCATTTCTATTTTACATTCTTCTGTTTTGACTTTTCTGCAAATTTAGGCTTGTTGGCAGGTCTGGTGATGTTTGTGGGTGGCACCTTTGCCGTAATTGTGCCTACTCCTAATGGCGCTGGCCCTTGGCATTTTGCCGTCATCACCATGATGATGCTCTATGGGGTTGAGAGTACTGATGCTGCTACTTTTGCTCTCATCGTACACGCCATACAGACACTCCTCGTGATTGTGCTGGGTGTCTGGGGGTGGTTGAGAGTATCTACAGGGAGATCTCACCGCTGCCAATGACCAGCTTTTTCTCCTTATCGTAGATAACGCCAAACTGTCCAGGAGCTATACCTTGCAATGGATGGTCAGAAATGAGGTGATAGTGGTCTCCCTCACGAATGATGCGTCCTGTGGTGAAGTCGGGTGTATGGCGGATTTTGAACGTCACCTCTTGCTCACCATCGCTCCAGGGATTCTCGGTGATGAAATGAAAATCTTTCAGGTAAAGTTCATTGCCATATTGTTTGGTACAGTCGTATCCATGAGATACATAGACGATGTTCTGTTCTACATCTTTCTGGATGACAAACCAAGGTCCGCCGCTGAGCCCCAAACCTTTACGCTGTCCAATGGTATGAAACCAGAAACCCTTGTGCTTGCCCAGCTTCTTGCCAGTCTCCAGTTCAATGATGTCTCCTTCCTGTTCTCCCAAGAAACGGCGTACGAAATCGTTATAGTTGATGTTGTTGAGGAAACAGATGCCTTGGCTGTCCTTACGCTTGGCACTGGGCAGAGAGGCTTTCTCAGCGATGGCACGTACCTCGCTCTTCAGGAGGTTGCCTAAAGGAAACATCAGCTTCTTGACCTGCAGATAGGTGATTTGGGCGAGGAAGTCAGTCTGGTCTTTTACCGGATCTATGGCTGTGCCTAACCATACCTTACCGTTTATCTCATGGGTGGTGGCGTAATGCCCAGTTGCTGTAATGTCGAAATCCTTGCCTACCTGCTCTTCAAAGCACCCAAACTTGATGAGACGGTTACACATCACATCGGGGTTCGGGGTGAATCCATGACGGATTTTATCTATGGCGTATGCGGCCACCTTGTCCCAGTATTCACGGTGCAAGTCAATGAGTTCCAACTTTAAGCCATACTTGTGAGCCACAGCGGTGCAGATCTCCATGTCTTCTTCAGCCGTACAGTTCATGTAATCCACATCATCCCTTCCGATGCGGATATAAAACAGCGTAGGCTGATAGCCCTGCTCACATAGCTGGTGCACTACCACGGAACTGTCAACTCCTCCTGAAATCAATACGGCAACATTCATTTGCAGACTCATTTAATGATTATAATCTGCAAAGATAAACATTTTTTATTTATCTTTGCATGCATAAAACAAGAATAACTGTAATGAAAGGCAAATATAGCATCGTGATATTAGCGTTGGTAGCTTTGGTGGCTGGCTTCTCGTCGTGTGGCGAAGACCGCTGGGCTGCTTATTATCCACAGACTTCACATGCCTTGTGGATAGATAGTATTATGCGCGAAAACTACTTGTGGAATGATGAATTAGCCGATGAAGATGATCTGACTTCATCTTACTTCCTCGATGCCGTCTCTTTTCTCAATAAGGTGAAATACACTGATGACAAAGTGAGCTATATTGACACTGCTTGTTCTGTGCCTGTGGTTGACTACGGCTATGAACTCATGATGTCTCAAGTGAATGATACGGCTTATATGGCTGTGATTACTTATTTAGAGCCCAATTCTGTTGCAGCTCTGGCAGGATTACAGCGAGGAGAATGGATAATGGGGGTGGATGGAGCTTTCATCACTTCTTCCACTCAGGAGTTACTGGCTGATGGTGAAGCTCATCAGCTGACGGTAGGTAAGTATGCAACGATTACAGCACCAGGAGAGAATGATGATGAGGAGGTGGAACAGGAGGTGATTGTTTACGACAGGGAAGTCTCATTGCCTGCTGCATCTGGTTATCAGCATGAAGACCTGCCAGTTGTGTCAGTCATTGACGACCATATAGGCTATATGCTTTATAATGACATCGCGGCTGAAAACCAAAGCAAAGTGGCATCAGCTTCCCAGACATATGCCCAGGCGGCCATCACGGATTTAGTGCTTGACCTGCGATATGCTACTACTGGTGATTTGGGTGGTATGCAATACCTGGCATCCGTTTTGGCTCCTGCCAGCACTCTGGGAACTACACTCGCTCAGGTGCAGTATGCTGAATCACGCCACTTGGAGAATACCTTGTCTTTGCTGGGAGCAGATCAGCTTGAAAATGGAATGAACTTGGATCTAAATAATTTATATGTTATAACCACTTCTTCTACTACAGGCATGGCTGAGATTCTCATCAATTGCCTGAAAGGGGTGATGAATGTGGTCATCGTAGGTCAGCAGACGAAGGGCGCTACTGCTGTAGCGTGTGAGACCTACCGTGACCCTTCTCATGACCAGCAGCTCCGTTTGGCTGTCTGTCAGGTGAGTGATATAAACGGTTCCACGGATTATCTGGGTACAGGATTTACGCCTGATTATGAGGTAAATCCATTTTCGTCAGTAGGCGCTATTCTGCCATTTGGAAACCCAGAGGAGGCAATGCTTGCCACAGCATTGGCAGCCATGAATCAATGAAAGTTTTTGTGTTATGAAAATATTTCCTACATCAGCAATCAGGCAGTTAGATGCCTTTACCATCGAGCATGAACCCATTGATTCGTTGGCTCTGATGGAGCGTGCGGCCAATGCCCTCGCCAAAGAAATCATGAGCCAATGGCCGGATAAGGATGATACCCGTTTTGTGGTCTTTGCCGGACCAGGTAATAATGGAGGTGATGCGTTGGCGGTGGCTCGTCTGTTGTCAGAGCAGGGCTATAAGCCTGTAGTATATTTGTTCAATACTACAGGAAAGCTCTCGGCTGACTGCGAGGCAAACCGTGACTTGCTGACCATTGCGGATGGTGTGGAGTTTTATGAGGTGACTAAGCAGTTCGTCCCTCCTCAGATTTCTGAGGATGACGTGATTATCGATGGCTTGTTTGGCAGTGGACTGGACAGGCCTCTTAGTGGAGGCTTCGCTTCTTTGGTTAGATTCATCAATGCTGCTGATGCTACCGTGGTGAGTATCGATATCCCCAGTGGACTGATGGGGGAGGACAATACGGCGAATGTGATGGAGAATGTTGTCCGTGCTGATTACACGCTGACACTGCAGTTCCCCAAGCTGGCCTTCTTCTTTGCAGAGAATGAGCCTTTTGTGGGAGCATGGAAAGTGCTTGATATTGGCTTGAGCAAGGAAGGCATCCGACAGACCTATACTCCTTATGAGTTGGGAGATTCTCGTATGATGAGGTATCAGCTAAAAATCAGGAACCGTTTTGCTCATAAAGGCGATTTTGGCAGGGCGTTGCTGGTGGCTGGTCAGCAGGGGATGGCTGGAGCATCTGTCTTAGCGGCTCGTGCCTGTCTGCGTTCAGGGGTGGGTTTGCTCACCGTGCATGTACCACTCTGTAACAATACCATCGTACAGACTGCTGTACCAGAGGCGATGACCTCGCTCGACTGCAATGAATTCTGTTTCGCTGAGGCTCCTGACCTCACACCATATCAGGCGATAGGTGTAGGACCAGGTTTGGGGAAGGCGGAATGTACGCAGCAGGCATTATATAATCTATTGACACATAGTGATGTGCCGATGGTGCTGGATGCTGATGCCCTGAATATGATAGGGCAGAACCATACTTATCTGCATAGATTGCCAAAAGGTAGTATTATCACTCCACATCCTGGAGAATTGGACAAGCTGGTGGGCGAATGCCATAACTCTTATGAAAGGCTGACAAAAGCGATGAACCTGGCGCAGACCTGTAGCTTGTATGTCATTCTGAAAGGTGCCTATACGGCTGTTCTTTCCCCTGATGGCAACTGTTGGTTCAATGTGACAGGTAATCCTGGCATGGCGACTGGTGGTTGCGGCGATGTCCTGACGGGTGTGATCCTGGCTCTTCTTGCCCAAGGTTATGACGCAGAAACGGCTTCTAAACTGGGCGTATGTGTTCATGGCCTGGCTGGTGACCTGGCTGCTCATGAGATGGGAGAAATCGCTCTGACAGCAGGCGATGTGGTGGAAAATCTGCACAAAGCCTGGAAAGCGTTGGAATGAATTAGTTACAAGCTACGAGTTACGAGTCGATTTCTTGTAGCTTGTACTTGTAGCTTGTAGCTCGTAACTCGTTACTATCACCCCCTTGCCGTAATGTGAAAACACCCTTGCTTGCGCTCATACTTGATGTAGCAGCGTTTGGCAAGGCGTGCATCACGCAACACCTCACTCAGCACCATCTTTAAAGTATCAGCTCCCACCTCTTGCATGGGCCTGCCATCCTTGTCGGCCACTTGCTCAAAGCGTTTCCAACTGATGTCAAAGGTAGTTCCGTAACAGTGGGTAGAGTTGACAGTGGCGTTAATATTGCTCTTCGATAGCTGTTGCTGCTGTTCCTGAGAACGGGTCACTGAGGTAATGATAATGCGGTAGGGATTCAGTCCTTTGTTGGCTAAAGAATCCAAAAAGTTCACGGCAATGTCGTCAATAAGTTTTGCAGCTTGAGGCACTACATAAGGAACAGAGTGTGTCAAGTTATCCAAGGTAAAATGCTCGTTGCTTTCTATCTGTTTGAACTGCTTGATCTTGGTGGCATCCTCCGCTTTGTTGAAAGGCTTCACACCAATCGCTCTGGCAGCTGCAAGCTGTGTATCATTGTTGTCAGGAAAATCTCGTTGGTAGCTGATGACCCCTTTGATGTTGTGTGGGTCATTCATTTTCATTGACATGTCTTTCTTCTTACATCCTGCCATCACGCAAATGGCGGCTATCAGCAGGATAAACGGAGTAATCTTAGGATGTTTCATGACTTTTGTTTAAATTTGCGTCGTAAAGATAACACATTATTTTCAGATATGCAACGATACTTCATATATTTGGCATTTGATGGCACAGCCTATCATGGTTGGCAGGTTCAGCCTAATGGCGACAGTGTTCAGCAACGGTTGATGGATGCTTTGCAGACCTTGCTTCGTCGTGAGGTGGTGGAGGTAACTGGCGCAGGACGCACAGATGCCGGGGTTCATGCCAAACTGATGGTGGCTCATTTTGATGATGAGGCAGGGTTGGATTGCCAGCTGCTGACTGACAAGCTGAACCGCCTGTTACCTCCAGACATCAGTATATATAAGGTGGAGCCTGTAGATGCGGAGATGCATGCCCGATTCAGTGCCAAGGCGCGACGCTATGAGTATTTTGTCACCACTTCTAAGAACCCCTTTATGCGCCAGTATCGCCACAGACTGCACAAGACACCCGATTTCGCTTTGATGAATCAGGCGGCTAAAATGCTTTTAAAGCAGGAAGATTTTACCAGTTTCAGTAAGTTGCATACTGATGTCAAGACCAATATCTGTCATGTCACCCGTGCTGAATGGAGTCAGGTGGATGAGAATACCTGGGTCTTCAACATCCAGGCCGATCGTTTCCTGCGCAACATGGTTCGTGCCATAGTCGGCACCCTCCTCGATGTCGGTTTCGGCAAGCTCACTTTAGATGGTTTCCGTCAGGTCATCAGTCAGAAAGACCGTTGCAGTGCCGGCATGTCCGTTCCAGCCCAAGGCCTTTTCCTGGCTGATGTGCAGTATTAAAAAACTATTTCTGACGCAGAAGCCACAGAGCAAAGAATTGGTCATACACCATGTAGGCGTTTTCTTCTTGGGTGACGAAATCTTTGTCAAGAAGGGCTTTTGCGGCAGACATTACACTGCTTGCTGACCATAGTTGGTATTTCTTGATAAATGCGCCACCTGTTATGTTTTGTGCCTTGCCTTCCAAAGCGATGGCAGTAAAAACAAGCCTTTGACGCTCTGACATCTGACTGAAAAGCATCTCGTAGTGTTCAGAATAGAGGTCAAGCAAATAGTTGATGGCGGGCTCAACCATCTCTGTCGTGCAGTGTCCCCCTTTTTCTGTATTAAGGAAAAGCACATTCATCACTCTCTGCAAGCAAGAAGTCACCCCGCTAAAACGGTCATAGACCAGGTTAATGGCTGATTTGTCAACAGATTTTCCGTTTTTCTGGAATTGAGTTATGGCAAAATCAATGTATGCTTCCTTTGAGATTGGTTTCAGTCCCATGGTGATGACCGACTGGTAGAACGGTCTTGACGGAGAGAGGAATATCTCGCTCATCATGTGCCGTTTTGAACCGGAGAAAAGGAATGTAGCGTTCGTGCAACGTTGTATATGGGTGCGAAGGGCAGCTTCTACATTCTTGTCAGCATATTGAGTGATTTGCTGGAATTCGTCTATGGCCACTAAACAAGGCTTGTCAGCCGTTCTCAGATAACTGAATATCTCATCGAGAGTTGTTGAAGAATAGGGGGTGTTCCCCATTCCGATACCCCAGACCGGACTACCGTTGATGTCAAAGGAAATCTGTTGCTGGATAGACTTCAGTACAGACACAAAGCTCTCCCATCTTTTCCGTCCGAGAGGTTTCAGCTCTTCCAAGATGGCTCTACCAAATACATCCACAAAGTCACCTAAAGAGTTTGTTGCATAGATGTCAATGATAAAAGTGTAGTAGTTGTTTCTGATTATTGGCTGATTGAACACATGATATATCAGATCCGTCTTCCCCAGTCGGCGTGGAGAAATAAGAGCCATGTTATTCTCGTTAGTGAGCAGTTTCACTAAATCCTCAGTCTCTTTCACTCGGTCGCAGAAATATTCAGGGCCTGCATACCCTTTTGTAACGAATGGGTTTGCCATACTTCCTACAAATTGTTTTATTTGCAAAGATACATATTGTTTTCTTTTCTGCAAATATGATTATCGAAAATATGATAATCATGTTTGTGGTAATTCTGGACCTTGGGATTTATTCTTGCCTTTTATGACCTCATATAAACTCAAAGCATACGGTGAAACCTTACTGATTATAAAATCTGTTTGATTGCTAATTGCATTGCAGGAAAAATGCCATGAGAGAAGTACATATGATGATTCAGCTATAAATTCGTTATAAAAGCATAAAAAGAAAGCCTTTATCATGGCTATTCCGAAAATTGTTAATACCTTTGCATTGAACTTAAATAAAATTACGATGGACGATTTGAATCGATTAAAGGTTGTGCTGGTTGAACAGAAGAAAACTGGCAAGTGGCTTGCAGAGCAACTTGGTGTTAGCACTACAACCACAAGCCGATGGTGCTCAAATGCATCACAGCCAGACCTTCAAACATTAAACAAAATAGCGAAAGTTCTTAATGTTAACATGAAGGACTTGCTGACAGATAGCAAAATAGAATAAAGGTCGAATCACATAACGTCTAAGAAATGACGCAAGAAAATAAAGACATACAGCCACAGGCTGAACCGTATATCGTGAAGTCGCACGATATTCACATTGATGCGGACTATGCGGATTGGATAGCGGACATTAAGAGTCGCTATCGTTCCGCACAGGTAAAAGCTGCTGTCAAGGTGAATGCGGAGAAACTTCTGTTCAACTGGCAACTTGGTTGCGACCTGGTACAGAAAAAAGCCGAAGAGCGTTGGGGAGCAGGAGTTGTAGAACAAGTAAGCTTAGATTTAAAGCGAGAATTTCCTAATGCGGATGGCTTTTCTGTACGCAATCTTTGGTATATGAAACAATGGTATTTGTTTTATACTCAAGGAGAGGAAGAAATTCTGCACCAAGCTGGTGCAGAATTGCAAAGAATTGAAAATCAATATGTGACAAAAATGCACCAGGTTGGTGCAGAATTGAGTTCCGAAAAACCCCACCAAGTTGGTGGAGAATTTCCATTGCCTTTTGCGTTGGTGCCTTGGCGGCATCATGTTGAGATAATAACGAAATGCAAATCCATAGATGAAGCATTATTCTATGTTGGTAAAACTATAGAGCAAGGATTAAGTCGTAATTCTCTTGCTAACTGCATCAAGGCAAACCTCTATGAGCACCAAGGCAAGATAGTCAACAACTTTACCGACCATCTGCCAGCATTGCAAAGCAGGCTCGTTCAGGAAGTTCTGAAAGAAAACTATGACTTTGGCTTTGCTACGGTTGAACATGAGATTTATGACGAGGCTGAGTTGGAAGAAGCTCTTACAAAAAATGTGACTGCCCTTTTGTTAGAGTTAGGAACGGGTTTCGCCTTTCTGGGTAGGCAGAAAGAACTTGTTGTGGGAGGCCATTCACGCAAGATAGACTTGTTGTTTTATCACATTCGCCTACGTTGCTACGTCGTTTGTGAACTGAAGGCTAAGCCATTTGAACCAGAGTTTGCTGGCAAGTTGAACTATTACGTGAATGCCGTTGATGAATTGTTGAAGACAGATGATGAAAATCCTACAATCGGCTTGCTTGTTTGCTCCGATATGGATAAGATTGACGTCCAATGGTCGTTCAAAGGCATCAGCACTCCAATGGGAGTAGCAACGTACAACAACATCAGAATTAAAGATGCCCTCCCGAGCCAAGAGCAATTGGCTGAACGTGTACGCCTCTTGCAAAAGGAGTTGCAGGAGACTAAACGCTTGATGGGCAAGGCAGGTGATGCAGAAAACACTCAAAGTTGAAAGAATGTTTTTTAACATTAAGAGAATAAAAATGAAGTTGAATAATATAACGGCAAAATAATAATATGCCAGAGAAAAAATATACATTTATAGATTTGTTCGCAGGAATTGGGGGCTTTCATCAGGCTATGCATTCTGTTGGCGGCAAGTGCGTTTTTGCAAGCGAATGGGATAAGTTCGCTAGAATATCTTATGAAGCAAATTATAGTGAGATTGAACCTGCACTATTCGAGAAAGACAAAGACGGGAAATACAAGTTCTTTAATGAGGACATCAACGATGCAAATCCGGAGGATATTCCCGACTTTGATGTCTGTTGTGGAGGGTTCCCTTGCCAAGCTTTTTCTATAGCTGGCTTGAAAAGAGGATTTGAGGACACTAGAGGCACTCTGTTCTTCAATATTGCTAATATCGTGAAATATAAAAAGGAGCATGGACATGCGCCTAAAGTATTATTCATGGAGAATGTAAAGGGCCTTAAAATGCACGATAAGGGGAATACTCTTAAAATAATTCTTGCAACTCTTGACGAGTTGGGCTATGATTACAGAGTGGAAGTGTTGAATGCTAAATATTTTGGCGTTCCTCAAAATAGAGAACGATTATTTATCATTGCATGGGATAAGGACCAAATTCCTGAAGCCGATTTCAAATTTCCATATGGAATTGATAAAAATGGTCAAACTATTTTTGAAAAAGAAAGAGCTAAAATAGACTGTATTGAAACTCATGTTTGTGATATTTTTGAGCCAAGAAATACATTGGATAATCCAAATGATACGAATAGTAAAGTCACAATTTCGGATAGAATGTGGATTGGTCATCAAGAACGGAAAAAAAGAAATAAAGAAAATGGAAAAGGATTTGGGTATTCCTTGTTTCTGTAAACTTCCCCTTTTTGTACCCTTCCCTATAAATAGGACAGTTTCAAATTAGACAAATAATTATTAAATTTGTCACGAAACAGTTTTATTATGAAGAGGAAGAATCACAGTGAGTCAGAGATGGTAAGTGCCGTCAAGGCTCTAGAGAGCGGAACAAATGCCGATTTGGTAGCTCGTGACCATGGGATATCTAAGGCCACGTTATACAATTGGAAGTCGAAGTACAGTGGTATGGATGTGAGTCAGGTCAAGCGTCTCAAGGAGTTGGAGGATGAGAACCGCCGTCTGAAGCAGATGTATGCTGATCTGGCTTTGGATAACCGCATCCTGAAGGAGGTCATTGAAAAAAAACTCTAGAGCCCGAGATCAAGAGAGAGCTGGCCAACGGGATTGTAGATGAGTATGATGTTAGCATCGCTCGGGCGTGCAAGATAATGGACATCCACCGCTCCTATTTTTACTATAGGGAGAAGCGTGATGACACAGAGGTTGAAGAAGCGATCCGTTCTGCCGCTCAATATGGAGACGGCTTTTGGAAGATTTTTAAGTCGTTACGGAGGAACGGCAAGCCTTGGAACCACAAGAAGGTGTATCGTGTATACAAGAATATACACTATGAGAAGCGGGTGAGGCTGAAGAAACGTCTTCCGGCTAGGGAGAAGAAACCTCTGGAACAGCCCCTGGAGCCTTTTACGACCTGGTCATTGGACTTTGTCAGCGATGTCTTGGAATGTGGTAGGAAGTTCAGGGTACTGAACATCATAGATGACAGTGACAGGGTTGTCGTTACTCAGGAAGTGTCAATGTCGTTCCCAGCCAAGCGGGTGATAAGGATGCTGGAAAAGGTTATCTGGTTGAGCGGTAAGCCACAGAATATAAGATGTGATAACGGACCGGAGTTCATATCCAGAGAGTTTCAGGAGTGGTGTAAGGGCAATGACATACAGATACTGTACATACAGCCTGGTAAGCCGACGCAGAACAGTTATGTTGAGCGCTTCAACGAAAGCTACAGGAAGGCCATACTGGATGCCTATATCTTCAGAACCGTTGAAGAGGTGAGGCAGATGACCGAGCAATGGAAAAGATATTACAACTATGAGAGGCCACATGAAAGCCTCGACAATATGACACCGATGGAGTATCGGAAAAAGAAAGGAGAATAGAGGATGATTGATGTTCAGAACGGCAAATATAGCTTCGCTTCCGAGTTGAGCAAGGCCAAGGCAAGCGCCCCATGGGCGGCCTTGTACATCTCTTCAGCTCACGCTATTTGTGGCCTATCTGAAATCAATCACCACATGAAACATACAAGGGAAAAGAAAATAAACTATATTTGCAGTCTAATTGAAGGCTGTCCTAAAAAGGGGAAGTTTACAGTGCCTGTATATTTACAGGAATATCAGCACAACAGAAATGTATGTCATAGTCGATATTGATAATTCTCATGAGTTGGATTCTTCATCTGTCAATTCGACAAAGAAAGCATATACATCAACTACAAGGTATGATGCTCAATATGCTGTTATAACAGAATTAGCTGAAAACCCCCAAGTCAGTATTTTCTAATTAGAGTAGAAACAATTTAACTTCATTGAATAAATGCCCAAAAGTGGAGTAATATTGAATAGGTGGTTTTGAAAATGGTGATACATTTCAAATTCAAAGAGCATCATTTGACTGCGATGATGAAAAAATCAGAACGAGAACAACTGTTTTCCGAGAAAATAGAAATTATAGGAATGAGGAATGCTGTAATTGCCAGTTTTTTTGTGAAAAAAGAAATAAATTATAGCTGTAGGGGAAAGGAAAAGCTGATAAGGCTTGAATTGTTGTAATAGTTTTTGTAGCTTTGCAGTCAAAGATGCAAGTAAGATGGAAGCAATACCTGTTAGATGGCATGACCGCTTCAGGGCATTCAAGAATGCCTTGGCGAGGCTGGAAGAAGTTATTGAGTTAAAGCGACAACGCTCATTAACACCTTTTGAGTGTGACAGCTTGATCAAGAGATTTGAGTTTACTTATGAGTTGGCGTGGAAACTGATGATGAGCTATGAAAAGTATAACGGCATTATGGAAGTAGTTGGTTCTAAGGATGCCATTAGAAAGGCTTATAGCCTGTCACTGATTGATAATGGGGAAGCTTGGTTGGAAATGGTGGATGACAGGAATAAAACCTCTCATCTTTATGACGAGGATATGGCAGTGGATGTAATTGATGAAATCATCTATACTTATTATCCTTTGTTTTTGGAATTACAATCTAAAATGGAACGATTAGTTGGCGACTGAAGATGTACGGATTGACAGACAGATCATATAACGAATTGATGCTGATACTGGCCTCTGTTCCTGAGATAGAGGAAGTGATTATCTTTGGCTCTCGCGCCAGAGGCGACTATTCACGAGCCTCGGATGTCGATCTTTCCATCAAGGGGAAGGACTTCAACCGACATACCCTTGCCCGACTGAACGATATGCTGTATGAGTCGCATATCCCTCAAATCTTCGATACCCATATCTATGCTAAAATCACAAACCCGCAATTCAAAGCGAACGTGGATAACGAAGGTAAACAGCTGTATTGTGCAGCTTCCTGTTAGCAGTGTTTATTACTTATATAAAATAAAGACCGCCTTCCAATCAGAAGGCGGTCACTTTCGATATAGGATTTCCATCAGTCCGCAAAGGTCATTTCATCCAGCAGCCAATGGGCATGACCGATCTTCTCTACCACGAAAAGCAGGTAACGGATATCCAGAGATATGTTACGGCAGAATTCGGGATCAAAGGCCAAGTCGCTCATGGTGCCTTCCCATACACGGTCAAAGTTGATGCCTATCAGCTCTCCGTCGGCATTGAGGACAGGACTGCCTGAATTACCTCCGGAAGTATGGTTCGTAGCCAGGAAACATACCGGCTGGTCGTCATGACCACCTTCGGCATAGATGTCACGCAAGGCTTGCGGAATGTTGTAATCGAAGATATCCGGATTATCCTTCTCAATGATACCCTTGAGGGTAGAGATTGGTGAGTAGGTTATAGCGTCTGAAGGCTTATAGCCGGCAATCTGGCCGTATGACACTCGGAGCGTGCGGTTTGCGTCGGGATAGAAAGACTTATCGGGCTGGAACTCCATCTGAGCCTTCATATATCTGCGGTTAGCCAGGTTTATCTCCTGTCCCAGTCGGCTCACTGTTGGCTGCAGATCCTTACGGTACCACTGGTTGTAAGCATTGTACATCTCATAGGCTGGATCGGCCTCAATCTTAGCAAGGTCATCCTTGGTGAGACTCAATACCTTGGCCTTGTCCGTGAAGATGGAACGGGCAAACACATCGTTGCGCCAAGCTTCCAGACTGCCGTACTGAGCCAGTTTCTGCGTGTGGTAAGCAGGCTTGAACTCCGCACTGAGCTGCTTGTCGAAGGCACCCATCATAGCCACGAAGATTTCTTCGTCAATTGGCTGGTAGTAGTCCTTGTAGAAAGCGTCGGCTACTGTCTCCACAGCGGTGCCATTCTCTAAAGTCGCATGGATTCTGTTGGCAAATGCCAGCAACTCTATGGTAGAGACGGTTTCGGTATAATATTCCTGAGCTCGGAAGTAGGGATTACGACGCTCATAGAGTGAAGTAATCTGCTCCAGCAATCCCTTGTACTGGTTCTTTTCAGCCCACTCGCGGAATCTCTTTTCAAAGTCCATCTTTGATTCCACCGTCTTCCTGCGAGCCAGACCTTTAGATTCACCTTGCCATTTCTTCCAGGCGTTAGACACGCTCGCATTCTTGGAAGAATACTGGATGCGAACAGCCTGGTCTTGCGACATATACTTCTTCTGGATATCCAGACGCATGGTACGCAAGGCTATCTTCTCAGGGTCAGAAATCTCTCCTGTATAGCGGACCTCATCGGAAGTGACATATTCCTTCGTAGTGCCAGGAGTGCCATACACCATCGTGAAATCTCCCTCTTTCACGCCCTTACGGGAGATGGTGAAGTAGCGTTTGGGCTTGTAAGGCACATTATCCTTGGAGTATTCGGCAGGCTCATTGTCCTTGTTCGCATAGATGCGGAAGATGGAGAAATCGCCCGTATGGCGGGGCCACATCCAGTTGTCGGTATCGCCACCGAACTTGCCGATGGAAGAAGGAGGAGCACCCACCAGCCGCACATCGGAATAGATCTTATATACGAAGAGGAAATACTGGTTGGCGTAGTAGAGGCCCTCCACTGACGCACGGATGCCCTTCGTCTGGTCATTGATGGCTTGGGTGATAGCCCTTGAATTGACCTGCACCACAGAGTCACGCTGTCCGTTGGTCATCGTAGGCACATAGCCTTTCAAAACCTGTTCCGTCACATCCTCCATACTTTGCAGGAAACTTACGGTAAGTCCTGGATTAGGCAGTTCCTCTTCCTTGCTCATGGCCCAGAAGCCATCTTTCAGGTAATCGTGCTCCACCGTGCTATGCTCCTGAATCTGCCCATAGCCACAATGGTGGTTGGTAAAGAGCAGTCCGTCAGGAGAGACCACCTCGCCCGTACATCCTCCGCCGAAACGCACGACGGCATCCTTCAGCGAAGCCTTGTTCACACTATAGATATCCTCTGCCGTGAGGCGGCTGCCCTTGGCCTGCATATCCGCTATCCTGTTGGAAATGAGCAACGGTAGCCACATGCCCTCGTCTGCTTTCACTGGCGCGAAGGCCGTGAGCAAAACTAAAAAGAGTAGAAATGTTTTTTTCATGATATTTTTTGTTCTTAAAACTTATTATTAACAGCTTTCTTATTCATTAAAACAGGATTCTGTCTTTCAGCCACATACCAAAGAAACGGTCGTACACAATATAGGCTCCTTGGTACTGATAGATATATTGGCTATCTAACAGGCTATTCAGAGCTGTCTTGATACTGCTGAGAGCAGGCAAGTGATATTTGCTGATAAAGGCCTGGGCCATAGGTGACTTGACTTGCCCTTCTTTGGCGATGGCCAAAAGCAGGATGGATTGGTTGTTAGTCAAAGAAGAATAATAGTTCTCAAAAGCAACTTCCTCCTCATCTATTAGCTCGGTGATAGCAATGTCAATGTCGGTTTCTGTGATTTCTCCAGATTGGTTGCTATAGACTCGGTTCAGTGCAGCCTGCACATACCAAGTTTGCCCTTCCAATTTATTATATAAGTGATGGAAAACAGCCTCAGGCAGTTGCTGCCCACGTTTCTGGAACTTAGAACTGGCAAACTCATAGTATTTACGCTCGTCAATTTCTTTTATGTTGACAACCTGAGCTCCTTGATAAAACGGGCGCTCTGGCAACAGAAACATGTCTGCCATCATGTGTTGCTTGCTCCCTGCAAAAATGAAATATACATTCGGCACAAATTGAATGAAGGAACGTTTCAGTTTCTGACTCCCTGTCGCAAAAGTAGGTTGCGCCTTTGTATCCGTACACAACAAACGGGTTGCTTAACTCCTTCATATTTTACGCTTCATGTTTTACGAAGCGCAAATTACGAAGTATTCTTGAAACCACCAAACATTTCACGCCTTTTTTCGTGAAAATCCGCTTTGCCATTCCTCGAAGACTATCCAGGTGGTAGATGAGGCACGCCTCGTCTCTGCAAAAGAATCTGCCTGATTGAGAGATATTCGGGAGAAAAAGCGTATCTTTGCGAAAAAATGTAGTATTATGTCAAATAAGAAACAAGGGATGTGGTATGAGGTGCATCCAACGCCTGTCAAAGGCAAGGATGGACGGAACCTGATGTATGTGCGCCCCAAAAGCGGACTGAAGATGAACATGAGGCAGCTGGAGGACTACTGCGAACGGAACTATTCCATGCGATACGGGGAGATGAGCCGGGCCTTCGATATGTTCATGAGGGCAGCAGGGTGGTTCCTCTCAGAGGGCTACCGCATTGAGACGCCCATCGGATCGTTTGCGCCCAAACTCTCGCTGAAGCGGAAAGTGACCAATGCCAATGAGGTGAAAGACAGGGATGTGCAGCTCGAAGGAGTGGAGTATAACCCTGGGAAAATATGGAACAGGGAAATTGACAAATGGCTCGATGGATTCCGACGCTATGATAACCCTGACACACAGGAGATTATGGCTGACAAGGAGAACCTGGAACAGGTCTTGAAGGACTGCCTCGAGAAATATCATGGCTTCGTTACGGCTGGCTTGTTCGCCCATGCGTCAGGACTTACGCTCTATTCCGCCCGCAAGCAGCTGAACGCATGGACTCAAGGTGATCATCCCAAGCTCCTGAAATCAGTGCGAGGTAAAGAACATATCTACACAGAGGTCTGAAAATGGCCCTTGTAAAAATGTGCTTTTCAAATTGAGTATAGGCGTTTGACCGTTTGGGTATAGGGACACAATCGTTTGGGTATAGGCAAACGATTCCTTCCCTACGAGTCATTCCTTTTTCTCTAATGAGAGGTTCCTTTTTCTCTGGTGAATGATTCCCTTTTTGATGGTGAATGTTTACCCTTTGCAAAGGGGGTTAACGGAAAGGATGTCTTATACTGATATAGGTTGACACATTTAGTAACTTTATAAATGTGTTAAACTTATGAGAATTTTACATGAAGTAACTCCCAAGGCGAAACGCGACGAGATTGTCGCAGCCTATTTATGCGGTGATAACAGCTATGAAG
>JAFUVZ010000024.1 GCA_017471185.1 Bacteroidaceae bacterium | reverse complement strand
GGTTTATTTCTTCCTTATTGCTGTAACTGCAAATCCGATTATCCCTATAAGTGTACATCCTGTGGTATTTGCCGCAAAATCCAGCCAGTCGCCATTACGGTGACCAAAGGTACAGTATGCCTGTAACAGTTCCAGCACTCCGCCCATGATTACCGGGGCCAGCCAGGCCCATAAGAGCAGTTTCTTATAGTCATATTGCTTGTGCTTGAAGAAATATTCAAGCCAAATAACCATACATGTGCCTCCATACATCACGATATGCACCCACTTGTCGATAAACTCCACATCATCGAGAGGTGTCTCTGGGAAAAACGGTAACAGTGAGAGTGTCCATACCAGTGCGATACATATCATCGAGAACGGATAATTCCTTATGAAATTGCGCAAAATACTCATGCTTATCTCTATTTTTGCTGCAAAATTATAAAAAAATCTTTGTTATCGATTCTCAATTCTCATTTATTTTGTTTTAATTTGATTTCAATGGTATTGTTTCAAGCTTTTTTTCGTAACTTTGCAATCGAAAATTGTGATATGATGAAGAGAATTTTGATATGCCTTTTTGTTCTAAGCCTTTGCCTGCCGGATGCGATAGCAGGTGAGGATGTGTTCACGGTGGCCTCACTCAACGTAGACGGGCTGCCTACGTATATAGGCAATATACATATTAATCCCGACGGACCTGGAGGGGAGACCGTTCGCGTCAGCCAGTTCCTGGCTCGAAAAGGCTATGACTTTATCGGTGTGCAGGAGGATTTCAACTATGATGAGGAATTGCGCTCAGCCCTGGAGCCGGAGTATAGCAGCGGACAGTGGCAGGGTGACATCGACCTCAGCTTCGGGAAAATCTGGAAGGTGCTCTTCGGTGACAGGTTCGATACCGACGGGCTTCGTGTGTTCTGGCGCAGCCAGCACGTCGTGGAGCAAGAGGAAGCCGTAGCCTGGTACGACAGCTATGGCAAGTTCGATCACTGCTGGGACGCCATCGTCAGGAAGGGTTTCCGTCGCTGTGAAGTGACCCTCTCGGGAGGGCAGCGTATCGTGGTCTACAACATGCACATGGATGCCGGTACTGATGCCGACGAGGCTTCTGGCAACGATCAGGGCGACATTGATGCACGTCGCAGCCAGTGGATGCAGTTGCGCGACTATGTGCTGCCTCGTCTCGATGAGCGTCCCGTAATTCTAATGGGCGACATGAACAGTCTTTATCCCCGCGACAGCATACAGGCACTTTTCATCGACCCCATCAATTCCACGGGCAGTTATCTGGTGTCTGACACCTGGGTGGAGTATGAACTGGGCGGACAATATCCGGCAGTAGGAACAGGCGACCGTCATGTGGCTTACGACAATGGCGAGGTGCTTGACAAGATACTTTACATCAACCCTGTAGGCGGGCTTCGCCTGAAACTGGAGGCCTACCGTCTGGAGACAGACTATACCTACGATGACGGTACGCCGATGGGCGATCATTTCCCTGTTTCCGCAACTTTCAGTATCGTCGGTGATACCTCCTCTGGCATCTGCAGTCTGGAGTCAGACTCAGCAGACTCAGCTTCCGAGGTGTATGCACTTGACGGCCGTCGCCTGTCCACTCTTCAGCAGGGACTGAACATCATCCGCACTAAAGATGGACGGGTGCGAAAGGTGATTGGCAAATAATGGAATCAGAACTGAATAAGCATATGGCATTATATCAAGCAATTTTCCGTAGATCAGAACTACTTCTGGGCGAAGAGGCGATGTGCCGCATAGGCGAGAAGCGCGTAATCATCTTCGGCGTAGGAGGTGTTGGCTCTTGGTGTGCTGAAAGCCTGGTGCGCTCCGGCATCAAGCATCTAACCATCGTTGATTCTGACCGTGTATGCATCACCAATATTAACCGCCAGCTGATGGCTACCACAAAGACAGTTGGCCAGGTGAAAGTGGATGCCCTGAAAGAACGACTGCTAAGCATCAATCCCTCAGCTGAGATTAATGCTCTACAACAGATATTTACTGCTGAGACGGCCGAAAGCTTCGATATAGGCAGCTATGACTATATTATCGATGCCATCGACTCATTGAAAGATAAGGCATTGCTCATCCTAATGGCTACACAAACTGACGCTAAATTCTACTCATCGATGGGAGCTGCCCTGAAGTTAGATCCCACGCGCATTAAGACTGCTGAGTTCTGGAAAGTGCAGGGCGATCCGTTGGCTCGTGCCTTGCGTAAACACTTCAAGCGCGATGGTAAGTACCCTGGGCACAAGTTCCAGTGTGTTTATTCTGATGAGTTGTTAGAAAACAAAATGCCTATAGATCCTGATGACAAAGGCAATGGCTCTATCGTCCACATCACCGCTATCTTTGGCTTTATGCTGGCGGCCCTTGTCATTCAAGATATCAGGTAGCGCCATGTTTCCATTCAGATCGGTGGTCGTAGGGCCTGGGTGAACGGGTATCAGAGCTTTGGTCAGAGCGAAGGTGCCGATGAAGTTCATGTCAAGCGTCTCCTTGATATCACTAAGTTCTGTATGCTCACTATCAACGCTCATATCGCCAGGAATACCTGCATTATTGATGAGCAGTGAGAAACCTGCGTATTTCTCGCTGATTTCCTTGGCTGCCTGTTCTATGCTGGCAAGACCTTATTGGCACCTGTTACAAAAACAATCTTTTCTTTCATCGTTATTAAATCAGTTCAATTTTGGTTGCAAAATTAATCATATTCCTCATAACAGCGTGCCTGTGAGAGTGTTGCTATTTTGCTGTAAAGGTACATAAATATCTGTAATTTCTTGCTGATGTCAGCAAAAAGTTGTATTTTTGCAGGCAAAATTATGAGACAAGTACATATGGCTAAACTGGAAAGAGCAAGTTTTGGGAGTAAACTTGGTATCATTCTCGCCACAGCGGGTTCTGCTGTGGGACTGGGTAATGTTTGGAGATTTCCTTACATGACAGGTCAGAACGGAGGTGCTGTGTTTATCATGATTTACATTGGTTGTGTGCTCCTCCTGGGCATACCGTGTATGATCAGCGAGTTTATCATCGGCCGTCATGCGCAGTCGAACACTGCGAGGGCTTTTAGAAAGATTGGTGGACGTAATCCCCTGTCGTTTATAGGATATATGAGTGTACTCACAGGATTCCTTATCACAGGGTATTACGCTGTGGTGTCAGGATGGTGTCTACAGTATATTGGTGCTTCGCTGACGGGAGGTATCCAAGGCGGCAGCCCGGAATTCTTCTCTAACTATTTTACGTCTTTCATGCAAGACCCGGTAAGACCGCTTTTTTGGACGTTTGTCGTATTAGGAATAACCTTCCTTGTCGTGGTTCATGGAGTGCGTGATGGTATAGAGAAAGCCTCGAAACTGATGATGCCGATACTGTTTATCCTACTTCTTGTAATTGTGGTGGCATCGTGCATGCTACCAAATGCTTATAAGGGTATTGAGTTCCTCTTCAAACCGGATTTTAACATGATTACCGGTGATGTGTTCCTCTCGGCCCTTGGACAGTCGTTCTATT
>JAFUVZ010000023.1 GCA_017471185.1 Bacteroidaceae bacterium | reverse complement strand
GGAGGTCCCTGGTTCAAGCCCAGGCTGGTCCACTACTACTTAATCCATTCCGCTTTATGATGAGAAAGAAGTGCTGGCTCTTATGCATGGTTGCCCTTTGTCTGAGTCTTATCGCAACCAGTTGTTCGAAGAAAGAATCCTCTTCTCAAGAAGAAATGACTGATAGTTTTATCGCTTTAGTGATGGGAGGAAAGAGCATTGACCCTAATCAAACATGGACTACGGCTTCCACGAGACCAGTAAAAGTCAGCGTCGACCTGGAAGCAAACAAACAATATAAGATATTCTTCTATCTCTCTAATCCAGCTTTGGATACGGATGCCTGCTATGCAGGAATGGCCGTCCTTAGTTCAGGAGAATCCAAGACCGTCTTTGTAAATGCCCCTACTGGTATTACACAACTCTATGTAGCTTGTTACGATGAAAACGGCACGGCCATCTGCAACCCTATCAGTGGTAACGAAGTAAGTTTCACAGGAACCATTTCAAGCAGCCCTGGCACGCCTTCACCCACCACAGGCAATAATTGGAGCGTACCATCTATGAGTATGCCAAGCACTTCTAAGTATACAACGGGCAGCATGGTGTCACCTGAAAACATCGATCCAGAATCACCAACCGAAGCAGAGCTCCATGTACTCATCAACAACGAATATACAGGTATTATCCCTGCCCTTAACAGCCATAGCAATCTCTCCGTCTACGTAACTGGCACTTGGACCCTTACTTTCGACCAACGTTTCAGCAACGGTAACGTCCTGGTCGTTGGCAAAGGCGGCAAAGTCATAGTTCCTACAGGATTCAAGCTGTCAAATGGCGGCATAGATGGTACATCTTCCACAAGTGGCCAGATCATCGTCATGCCTGGTGGTGAGATTTCTGGCAACGGCATTGTGGAGGCTACAAGCGATGCCAACAATTTCTATAATGGAGGTTCAGTCTCTGCAGCTAATATCAACTTGGTTGGAGGAGCGCTCTACAATGCAGGCACTGCTGGATCAGAATCCTCTACACTGACAGGCGAGGCCAATTCCACAGGCAACCCTGGGCAATTCATCAACTATACGAATGCCACCTTCTCCAATACCAGCGGCTCTGCCCTGAGCATTCTCAATGCAGGTAATATCAAAGTAGTAGGGAATCTGACTCTCAACAATGCCTCTCGCATGGATGACGGAAGCTCCATCGAATGCGCTTCCTTGTCTTTGCAGGGTGACGGATCATCCAATTCTGTGCTCCAAATGGGTAATGGAGCCTATCTGAACTGTAATGGCTTTATCGTTATCAGAAACTATGGTATTTGGGGGCCTTCAGGTAAAAATTATAAAAGCAACGCCATCTTCAAGGCAAATGCCTGTAGCCGATGCGAAACAACTTCTGGCAATGCCAACACCTTTATGCTTGACCATGTACAACTGCAAATGCCTTCAAACTTTATGGGCTTTGACTACATCGTCAGTTGGATTAATGGCAGCGGAGAAGGTCTTGATGCCAGCCGCCAGACTTGCTATTTCAGTTTCCTGGGCAATTCTTCTCCTTCGTATAATGGCATGTTCTACGCTTTCGAGATACCTAACGAATATGATGTTAAGGAATTCGACTACAATGATCTAGTCCTCCAGGTCAGTGCCCCTTACGACAATGGCGACGGCACTTTCACCAGTTTCCTCAGCGTAGCTGCCGTTGGTTCTGTAAGACCCCTTTGGCTTTTATATAATGGCGAACAGATTGGCCAGGAAGCCCACGACCTGCTATACATCAACAAGGACGAAACCTTCAATGTCAGCTCTAAAGCTATTTTAGCCCCACGTTATATCGGAGAAATCAAGTTCACCTCTGATGTCGATATCAGCAAACTGCCATTCTCCCTCCGCTATGCCAATAGCGATGGCAGCAACGTCGAGACAGTCTTACAGCCCACAACGCCCAATCAGGCACCACTTTACATCGCTGTCAGTGCTAATTCTCAGGGCAAATGGCGTTGGTGTAAAGAGGGATCCAACATTGGTTTGGCATTTCTGAAGTTCAGCGCTTGGGCAGCCAATCAGCAGACTAACACCGATTGGTATTACAGCAACAATGCCAGCAGCAACCACATTATTCCAGAGTGGTAAACACTTAGCAGCGTCTACCAAACAAACACATTTGAATTGTCTGGGTAAAAATACCAGTCGGTAGACTTACTTTTACTCATCGCCCACTCTCCAAAGGCATGCCCTGTCCAGGCATAGGCTCCAAACAAGATACCAAGCCCTGTAGCATCCTTCATGCGGAACCCCATGTTGACGCCATGCAACGGATGGCAGAAGGAGCCTGTTGGAACCACGAGAGCCCAAGGAAGATGGCCCACGTCAACATACTCATATTGATTAAGTGCATTCACCTTTCTATAATTATAGGTGTGAATCTCCATATTTGCACCGTTATATTGACGTATGATAAAAGGGTCGATATTGTCGAGCGTCATACCATTGGCACGGATATCAGTCTTGAACCTCAGAACGAAGGTTATCTCCCTGGGCACCATCAGCTGCGAATTCTTGTCCGACTGCTTCGTCACATTATATTGTTTACGCTGGAACATACCGAAATCGGCATTAAGGATATCACCCGTAGCCCAATGAGCATCTGCAAAAATGTTCAGGATAGGCTCTTCTTTCAAGCCCTTCATCAACAGATCATGGCTTTTCAGAGCCACCATATACTGATCTGTGATGTCCTTGTTAAACGTCTGACCACCAAGGGTATAAGCGGTGTCTATCTCTTCATAGCCTATTTCCGGCAGACGAATACAGCCAGCCAACGGCAGACTGCCTCCAACGGCTGCCAGCCTCACATTGATATACATCTCACGAGGATTGGCACGCTTCAAGGCTATATGCATCACCACGTCGTTATAGTCATAATCCCCTGGCTCTGGGTACTCCTGTTCATAGCAGAACGCATAATACTGAGGTTCAGGCGAATAGCCGGGTTTCTGCTGCTTATAGACGGGACTGGAGAAATCCACATCGCGATTCGACGGATTAAACTGCGACACTGTGTAAGCACCTGTAGAATCGACAGCTGCAGCATAAAGTGACGTCAAGATAGTGGGATAAGAGATGCTCAAGCCGATTCGCTCACCCTCAGTCATATCCACTTGGGCTATGACGCGTGCATCTGCTGTTGTCATCGGATTATCCGTCAGTATCTGAACCTGCTTCGTCCCGACACCCGCATTAGCTGTTATGATGATATACTTCTGCGTACTCAACGTCCAAGTATGACTGGGATCTATAGAGTCCACAGGTGACTGAATCTTGATCAATGTATCATATCTGTCTACATCGAACATATTCTTCTTGCACGACGTTTCCGTTCCAACCATAGCTGAGAAGCCAAGGATGATGATGACGAAATAGACGATTTTCTTCATACCTTATCTTATATAAACGGGTTCATTTTGGGGTCAAAGTTACAAAAAATATCGCACACTCAGATAAAAAAATGCGTCTTTTACAGATTTTAACGGTCTTTTTGATACAACTTGACGAAATTTATCGTAAATTTGCAACCGAATCGATTCAATAATAAAAGTTACGTAACGTCTATTAAGTATTTTGTTGCAATGAAAAGGTATTTGATATCAGGAGCACTGACGCTCATTTCAGGTCTGTTGATTACCAGCTGTCACGACAAGATGGACAGCGAGTATGTCAGTAATCCCGTCACCGTCAAGACGGAAGAATTCGACAAAGCCTTCAAAGAGGCATTCACCAGTAACATCGACCCCAATCAGGACTGGGGATTCGGACTCGCCAAAAAGGCAAGTGCAAGCACCCGTGCTGTAAATACAAACGCTGCAGATGGCAATTCAGCCTGGGCTCTCCCTGCCGCTATTACAGAGGCAGAGAGACAGAAGGTTGTCGCCCATTTTGCGGATAAAAGCAATTATACTGCCAATGTACTTCCTGGCTATATCAACTATTGGGTGCAGCATGTGGATATAGGTAATCACTCCTACACGACAGAGCCTGACAACAACAATGTACAAGCTACTGTGAAGGCAAACGAGCAGATGGACTACCTGTTTGTCATGGAAGACGACAAAATGGTACACATTGAGCGCTTTAATGCCAGCTCTGGTTCTAAGATGTTCATGCAGAACAGCGAATCAAGAGTATTCGGCTATCATAACTCCTATGCCAGTGAGTATGTATCCAACAGATATCTTATTCAGATCATCGACGGCGCCTATTATGTAGGTTTCGATTATGCTGGTACAACAGAGAACAAGGTGGTTAAGCCCGATGGCATATACGACGACTGGATTATCAAGCTCGTTCCTGGCGAGCTGAAGACCTCTAACGGTGAGGTTGAAACCCCCGACTTAAGCGAGGATAAGGATGACAATGCTGATGACGAAGAGGTGGATAATGTCAATAATCCTGGTAACCAGTCTGACATTACAACTGAGAACGTTGAGTGGCAGCAGGAAATCACCAGAACAGAATATTTCAAGAAGCGCAGACTGCTCCAGTACGGACGCGTTTTCTGTGAGGATCTTGGCGCCAACTACGCTTCCAACCACAAGGACTTCGACTACAACGATGTCGTTTTCGATGCCTACCTCAATAGAGACGAGCTGTGGAAGAAGAAGACAAAGATCAATGTCTACGAAGTCAGGAAATTCGAGAAAAGAGAAGGACTCAAGAGACAGAAGATCGTTGACAACGTACCTGTGACTGAAACTGTAAGAGTAGAGAGAAAGGACGAGCAGGGCAACGTTCTCAAAGACGAAGAAGGTAATACTCTTTATGACGAAAAAGAAGAGCCCGTAATGGAGACCTATAATGCTCTGGTTTATAAAGAGTCTGAGGTAAGGATTCCCCAGGATGAAGTACAAATCACTTGGGAGCGCGTAAAGAGTGCTGAGGAAATCAAGACCAACGGCCTTGATACAGACGGCAAAGGCAGAAGATACTACGCAGACATCCTGTTGATGGCTTGTGGTGCCACAAAGCCCATCAAGGTTGGTGCCCAGAGAGACGGAACTCCCGTCAAGGAAGTGCACGAAGCCTTTGGAGGCTACTCTGTTGATTGTATCATCAATACCTTTGATACCCACTCAGAGCGCGAGGGAGGCTTTGGCTACCACGAGTTAGCTGATCCCAAAAAGCTCGATGAGATGGAGATTCCTATCCAATATATCACTGTGACCAATCCTACCATCAAGGATATCCCTATCTTCATTCAAGGAGGAACCGCAGAGGCTCGTACACTGGAAGCAGAGCAGGGTGGTATCCCGCAGAAGTTTATGTCAACCAGTCAGGACAAATGGACCAGCGAGCGCTGCTTCTTAGGCGACGCTTATCCTAATTTTAATAATTGGGCAGAAAACAGAGAAGTTGTATATAGTGCTAATTCAAATTCTGAGTATCTATATAACAATAATTTCCCAAACTACCAGCAGACAACACTCCCCTTCGGCGTTGCAACTGGTGCATCCTCAACCATCTGCAAGGATATTGAGTTAAAAATCGACTCTGCAGTAGTAAAAACAGAATTTATTATTCGCGAAACCGAAGATGGCAGCGCATGGCCCACTGGTGACGGTTGGGAAGTGTATGATAAAGATGACGATAGTCCCAGAACAGGCGTAGTCACTGGTGGCGGATCAGAAACTACAATCACTATCAACAAGAATGTTGGCTATAACGGAGAAGTACAATTCTCATCAAGTATTCTTAATGGAGCATCAGCTACGAGTAAATTAGTGTTCGATGTTGAAATGATAGGTTCACCAGACAATTGGCCACAAATACATATCAATATTAAGCATCAATATTATACAGAGAATGTTGCACAACTTTGGGCAGGATCTCAAGATTCTTGGTCTGGCTCTACAATCACCTTTACCATTGGTGATTATCTTGATAAACTAACTTCAGAAGATACGATTGTGATATCTGGATCTGGATTTAAGGTAAAGAGCGTAACGTTTGTACCATAAAGAACGTTATATTCATTCTAAACAGAGATTATTCAAATACCTCAAATAAAAATTGTAACATTTTTGAAGGGCGTCCGCGTGAGCGAACGCCCTTCTTCCTTAATGTATAATAATCCCGTTTTTAGAAAACATCCCTCTATCATGGAATTGATTTCTCAAACGATTGCACGGACATTAACTTTTATTAACCCAAATTCTTTCCTACCTATTTATATTTTTTGTACCTTTGCAAACGATTCATTCCTAATGAAGTCATTCAGATAAATAGTTATTAACCATAGTATAAACATTTAAAACTTTCAGAAAATGAAAAAGTATTTGATGTCAGGAATTGCAGCCATC
>JAFUVZ010000050.1 GCA_017471185.1 Bacteroidaceae bacterium | reverse complement strand
TAAGCCCTCTCCGTAATCTCTTTCAGAACCTTCCGCCATTCAATGGATTCCCAAATGTCTTCATCTATGACGTATGTTCTCCCTTGTGTCGTAATCTGATTCTTCTGCTTTTTCTTCTTTTCTTCTTTGGGTTCTACCGTTGGAGGGGCAAGGGTAACGTCTGCCTCCTTGAACGGGAGTTCCTCTACCGCTGGAGCATATTGCTTAATCACATCAATGAACCGTTTGCCGTAGGTGTCACGCTTATGTTCACCTATCCCAAAGGTATTGCCAAATGCAGCAAGCGTTGTTGGCATATCGGTGGCCAGCACATGGAGCGTCTTGTCAGACATCACTACGAATGCTGGATAGCCTGTTTCGTCGGCAATCTCTTTCCGCAGCACCTTCAGCCGTTCAAACAGTTCCATGTTCTCACTCTGACCACTAACAGTCACTGCTGAAACCTCTTCTTCCAGCATTTGCTTGTGACGGCCCTTTACACTAAAGTCCTCACGACTGATGACTGCCAACTGTACCCGTTTTTCCCCACGAACAACATCCTGCCCCAGTTGCGTAACGTGCAGGTGGTTGTCCTCATTGTAGGCTATCTCGATATATCCCATCTGCAGCATCTGTAGCAGATAGTCGTGCCAGTCTCTAACTGGGACATCCCTGACAGCAGCAAAGGTCTTGATATGATTGTACCCACGCGATATGACTTCAGGTGAGAAGCTGCCGTGCAGAATGTCTATCGTCAGCGTGAATCCCACTTGTTCGCCCGTTCTCAGTATGGCAGAAAGCGCCTTTTGAACCAGTTCCGTTCCATCAAACGTCTGTGGGGGTGTATGGCAAACGTCACAGTTGCCACAGCCTTTGTCGCTGGTCTCGCCAAAATAGTTCAGCAGGATGCGTCGCCTGCAAACCTGTGCCTCGGCATACTCCTGCATCCGTTGTAGTTTCTCCGCATTGATTTCCCGCTGTCCGCTTTCCTCTGCGAAACGCTGCAACGTGATAATATCTCCAATGTTGTAGAACAAGATGGTCTCGCAAGGCAGTCCGTCACGTCCTCCTCGCCCTATTTCCTGATAGTAGTTCTCGATGCTCTTGGGCAGGTTATAATGCACCACAAAGCGCACATTACTCTTGTCAATCCCCATTCCGAAAGCAATCGTAGCACAGACCACCTGAATGCGGTCATTGATAAAGTCCTCCTGTACCCGATTGCGCTCATCCGTAGGCAGTCCAGCATGATAGACACCCACCGAGATACCTTCCTTCTGAAGTTTCTCTGCCAGTTTCTCACAGGTTTTCTTCGCCAGGCAATAGACGATGCCGCTCTCTCCACGGTGACGACGAATCAGGTTCGCGATGGTGCGCAGTTTATCCTTGGCCGCATAGCCACGCCTTACGTCTAAGCTCAGATTCGGGCGGTCAAACGAACTGATAAAGACCTCCGGCTCCTTCAGGTGCAACTGCTCTATGATGTCAGCCTTCGTTATCTTGTCTGCCGTAGCCGTAAGCGCCATGACAGGCACATTGGGGAACAGTTCATGCAGATTGCCCAGCTGTGTGTATTCCGGTCTGAAGTCATGCCCCCATTGCGAGATACAATGCGCCTCGTCAATGGCAAAGAGCGATACCTTCAACATCGTCTGCATCCATCTCAGTTCTGTCATCAGTCGCTCTGGCGAGATATACAGCAGTTTCACATCACCACGCAGACATCGTTCTGTTATCTGCCTGTTGGCTATCTCGTCATTGGCACTATTCAGCGCCTCCGCTGCAATGCCGTTGGCCCGCAGTGCCTCCACCTGGTCCTTCATCAGCGAGATAAGCGGCGACACCACAATAGCCGTTCCCTCCATCATCAAGGCAGGAATCTGAAAGCATATCGACTTGCCGCCACCCGTAGGCATCAGAACCAGCGCATCCTTCCGTTGCAGCGCATGACTGATAATCTCCTCCTGCAAGGGACGGAAGGAGTCGTAACCATAATATGATTTTAATATCTGATTAGATGCTATCATCGCTGTAATTGCTTGTTTTTATGACATGATTAATAACAACCACCGACTGCTGCCCTATAATTCGTTGAAACCTCTCATGAGCAAAGTTTTGAGATTAAGTCGAAATCCCCATTTTAGTTTATCCGTTAAAGGCTTCAGACCTATTGCAACATCATGCATAATCTTAAACTTCCAACCTTCTAAAACACGATTCTTTCTGTCCCATTCGACCATTCTTTTGATGAGTTCCATATCGATTTCTATCTCATTTACATTAATACTCCTGACAGTATTGCGCTGTTTCTCTTTTTGTTCTTTCTCTTCTAGTTCTTCCTCTTTCAAGCGGTCTATCTCTTCCAAGAGTTCATAATTCTCCTCACAGACCTTGTCAAAAATAGTCATACCTCGTGAAACCGTTGCAGATGTCAATTTATGATTATACTTCAAATCATTTGCTATCTCTTTGGCTTTTGACTGAAGGTTCAGACTTAGCATGCCAGATTCTGCTCCCCATTCTGCAAATTTAATCCATAGCTTGTATGGAATAGATATTACAATTTTTAGGTCATGGTCATACTTGTCAACAGTATCCGTATTGACTGTTACTTTTCTTGTCACAGTTGTATTTAGATTAATTAGGTCTTCTTCTATCGACTTCAAATCGCACTTCCATTCACTATTGTCTCTGACGGCAGTCCAACACTCTTCTTTCTTAGCCCATTCGAGATAGTTGTTAGAAGGCGAAATATTCATGATGAATGGGTTAACCTGCGTCATCAAAGAATATAAGACTTTTGCTAACGATTCCGAAACCTTTTGGTTCTTCCATATTTTATACAAATTTATTCTTCCAGCAACCATGTGATTTAGTAAACCTATGGTGTAAGGAACTACCACAGATTTCAGCTCGCCTATATTGTTACCTTTCCTCTTAGTTCCATAAAGTTCGTCTGCTGCTTTGAAAAGAATGGCTTTTGCAATAGTGTCCTCAAAATAGATGTTGTTGATTTTCTTAGCACTTGAAGGCAGGTTCTTGGCAACGAACTGAGCATAGTTCTTTTCAGAGCCTCTTACTACAATATGTGGACCAATTACTAATTTACTGCCCTCATAGACCTCTTCAAAACAGTTGATGTACTTGGCCAATTCAACTTTTGTGAACATTTGATTCTTGGGATATTTAAGGTCGAAAGCTTTTTGTCTTGACTTGGTGAAGCCCTCTTTTAGACGAATGTTCTTATATTGAGACCTTGCACGCTCAAAGAACCAATAGGTTTGTATTGAACGCTCTGGTGTAACGGGAGTCATCACATAGCGTGAAACTTTCTCTAGCTCAACAAGTATCGGATTGTTGGCAGAGAAGTCTGCATTGTTTACCTTGTTCTGGGTGTTTGCATATTTCGAGATATCTGAAACGATATTGGCATATTCGTCTTTCTTCTTTACTATCGAGAATTTTACTTGTACATATATGTCCGAAATATCAGCTTTATCCTTCTTCTCGGTGTGATAGATAGAGGCTGTTGTTTGTCCACCGTTTACGATTTGCAAGTTGGATATAATCCGGATATTACCATCGCCATCAAGTTCCATTGCATCTGCAGTAGCTGCGATACCGTTATTATATGCCAAGAACATGTGAGGTCGTTCTTTTATCGTTTCTCTAATGCCTTTATTAATCTTTCCTGTGAATTGCAAGAAGGAACGAACATTTTGCTCCAGAAGTCGTCCTCCGTATCTTTCATACAAGCTCGATAAACATTTCCCTGGAAGTATAGAAACGTATGCCTCATAATCTGGGTTACTTGATGATGCATGCAGACAAGGAACCTTCCACCCTTCCTCTTCAAAGTTGATAATGATAGGGGCATGAGACTGCTCGGAAATCTGGTATAAATAGTTAATATCAACAATACGGTAATAAATCTTATAACCACTTATTTCCTTGCTTTGAGGAATGTCACCTTTGTACACACCATTTGTCAAAATGAAAGCATTTATTCTGACGAGCGAATCCCTTAGTTCCTTGTATGTCCCTAAAGTGTTCGTAAATTCAAATATAGCAGACGATTCTTCTATTTCGTTTCTGAAATCAGAATAGATGGCATTCCTGAAATAATTGGTTATTCGTGTGGCAGCGTTATCTATGTCCTTCTTTAATATTGTAACAGGCTCATCAGTTCCCTCATATATGGAAATGAATAAGTCCACAGTTTCGTAATTGTCAGCTATCGCATAACCGTTTATTTTCTGCTGGTTTCTGGTCCCCAAGTCTCTTTCGTAGAATGCAACATCAGAATTCTCAGTTTCACCTGCTTCACTTAAGAGTTCCAGACACATACGGGTAAATGTCTGTTCTTGGTTATCACCCTCCTCATTTGCAATTTGTCTGGTGGAAACCTCTTGTATTAAGGATTTGTAGAATTTATTTATTTCTTTCATAAGTCTCAATGGTATTAATGACATTTTCTTCGATGACCATGTTCTCACTAGAGAAGTCTAATGAGATACGATATTTCACTTCAGATACTCCTATCTTCAAATCATCTTTCTTGATTCTTGGGAACTCGTCCTTAATTTGAAAATATTGTTCTTTCCGAATGTGATAATGGCGATCATTATAGAATTCTTTATCGAAATCGAAATAGCCAACAAGAATTAACTTGCTCTCAAAGACACTGGTGGCTCTACTATCACCTTTCAACAATTGACGGATAGCAGCAATCAGTTCTGGTAGTGTTTGTCCATCTTGCTGTAATACTTCAACAACCAGATTGAATAGAAATAAGTGTTCAACTTCTGTTTCGTCCAATTGTAGTTCACCATTGATTGAGATGCCGGAATGAATATTAGCAGATGTCGTCTTAACCTCAACTGCCCACATGTCACTTTGGAAATCTTTTGGAGCTTGATCTGGTCCAACCCAAAAGCCATTTGTGGTGACCTTGTCTATAGATGTCAATAAAAGTTTTCCGAGGAAGAATAACTCACCAAATAGACCTTGCTGTTCTTGCGCAGATAACTTTTGGTCTTTTCTTCTAGAGAACAGTTCTTTCCACTTCCTCATTTGAGTGATTACTATCCGCATACCCTCTTTTTCGGATGCGGCCCCAATAATTGAGTTAACAATATTTGCACAGATGGTTGCAAAAATGTCATTGACACGGCTTTCTCTATTGTTTAGCTGTATAATAAGTATTTTTGATTTAGGGAAAGATGTATCATTGAATAAGGATACTTTCAATTCGGACAAATCTTGGAAACTAGTGATATCAAGTTTGATGTCCTGATGAAAAGAAAACGCTATCCCACAGTATTTTTCCAAGAAACTGTATGTACAGAATGTCTTAAGATAAGAAGGAATATCAAGTGCTCTTTTGACAAGTCCCTCTGTACATTCACTCTCGAGTTTCTGCCAAACTTCCTTTATTGTATCAACTCTGTTCATATACATTATCGTTTTCTTGTTCAAAAATATCTTCAGTATCTGCAAAGTCTGTCAGTTGATTTGCAGAATATGAAATTGCTACACCCGTATTGGTATGCGGGAACGAAATGGCAAAACTCATATAAGGTTCATTGCCATCTTTGTTGGCTGTTACATAATCAGCTGATGGCTTTATGGGATATATTATCAGCAAAGGATGTTTAACATCACGATATTTTTCCCTCACAAGTTTAGGGCTTGGATATGATTGTTTCCTGTCTTTTAACTTTTTATTTGTTTCATCCAATGCTTCTTTTAGAATCTCATCGTTCAAATCGATAAATTCATCACGTGGATTACCAAGAATATGGTTTTTTCTTAACAGATAGTGCTCAGAGGCATCACTTGATGGCATACGCATAAAGTAATTGAATCCAAGCCCATTTGATAAATAGCCATCGCACTCTCTTGTTTTTTCTCCCGTAGGTTTGTTCATCAAGACCACACTCCAATCAGATAATTCACCCGAATTGTTTACCTGTCTTATGTATTCGGATATGGCTCTTAGATTGACCTTGACCATTGAAGATGGTAAACGGTAACTCTCGAAAAAAGTCAGTATTGTTTCAACGTCAATATTTTTCCATAAATAGTTGTTTCCTGCTTGGGTATACAATCCGAGTTTGCACAATAATGTGTCAGCTGCCACAAAATTAATGTGCCTGCTGGCCTTATCCTTTAGCAACTGGTATGTTTCGACTAATCTGCCAGCCCAAGAAACTTCAATCGTGCTAGCATATCGCATTTTTGCAAGTGATGTTATCTGTAAAACCCCTGGGTGATTTCTTACTCTAAGGGCGTAATCTTCTGGAGTTCCACCAATCTCATATAGATAGCTAAACTCTTCTCTAAGTTCTTCGCTCGCCAAAGTGATATGGCGATACCACTCATTCAGTTCACTACTTGTAAACAACCTACATAAATCCACATAGCCAGAACGATAGCCAAACCAGCGCCCCATCTGCATCAGTGTGTCATACATTTTTGATGCTCGCAAGAAATAGCTGACAGACAGACCTTCTAGTGTCAAGCCTCGTGATAGTTTATCACCACCAATAGCGATTACAGAAATTCCCTCGTCTTTGTTATCGTAATATGTCAGCGCATCATTTGACGATCCATTGATAGATTTGACAGTTATTTTCTGGACAGCTTTAAAGAGTTGAGACTTCACATCTTCCCACTTGTGGATTTCCAATGAATCATCAATATCTTTGAATTTGGAATCCAATATCATTTGAGTAGTCGTTTTGTAAGACTTGTAAGCTCCATTGTCCTCTTCAAATACTTTTCGTAATTCTTCCAACACCATTCTATCACCGGCTTCAATCTCCTGTTTGTAGTAATTGAAGATACGTGTAACCAGGTCCTTTATGTGGTTTTGCCATGATTGGAATCTGCTAACGTGTATGAGCATTGAATTATGTTTGTGGTCTTGACCACGAAGATTTCTTATTGCACATGTCACAATGAAACATTTTATGGCAAGTCGTAACGATTCAGGAACCTCGGATAATGTAGGTTTAATATCATCTTTTTTATGTTTGTTGGGAACGAATGATGTAAAATCATTGATTGGTACAACGATTGGTAATAGTTCATCATTCGTGTCGTCTGGTATTAATGAGGTTCCAAATACCTTATCGGGTCCTATATATGTTGAAGGGGATGGCAGGTTGATGATAAAATCTCTTGGGAACAGATTGGAATCATCTTGGGGGATAAAGATGTTGGCAAAAGGAGTAGCAGTATACCCAACGTAGGCAGTACGATTAAACTTGTTCAAAATAGAACAAATATACTTATTAATTGTTGTCGGGTCATCATTTGACGCATTTGTATTGATAGATGCATTATCTGCCTCATCGTCAATCATTAGAAGGGACTTGTTGCTTATTTTCCCGTTCTCAGAATGCGTATTCAGCCAAGTATTAAGGCGCTTTAATACTGTTGAGTTCTTTTTTACAACAAGAAGTGCTGGTTGTGGGGCGTTAAAGTTAAAGCCAGCAGTATTGGCTGAACGACTGGTGAAATCTCCTTTTTCAGAATTGGTTGTATACGAGTTAGCAATAGCATCATCAAATCCCGGAATTAAGCCAACACCTATTTTGGTAGTTTCCTTTGTACTGGCTCGCTCAAACTGAGTATCGAAGCCCAGGAAACCCTCGTCCAATCGCAACTGGGTCTGACTACGAAGATTATTATAAGTTCCCGCTAGTACAATTATCAGATTAAAACCAGAATCAGCAGCTTTACAAACTAGTCCTGTATAGTTCGCTGTCTTACCTGATTGAACCTGACCGACCACGAGACCTTTCTTGCTTATAATCACATCTGTTTTTTGAGGATTAAAGAACCTGTCAAGTATCCTGTCAGTCATATCATCAACACCTTGTATTGTTGCTGGCTCAAATCCTTTTTGATGTTCAAGGTAATATTTGTAACGATTCCAGAAAGACCATTTACAACATTCAGAAGCTTTGAATGCCATAAGCCAAGGTTTGCGTCGTTCACGTCCCTCTAAAATCTGCATAGGTTCAACACGAACACTATAAATAGACATTAGTTTCGTCTTGAGAACCTCTTTGCTTAGTGTGGGAAACATCAAAACTACACTATTGACCGCTGTGTCAATATCGTTATCAGTAACAGACTCTTTCAAACCAATTAAGGTTCGACATACTTCTATTGCTTTTTGATAAGATTCCATATTCATAACTCCTCGATTAAGTCTTCGTAATTATTAAATGGTTCTATTGTTTTAAGAACAGCTTTTGCTTGTTCTTTGGTATGACCAGAGGCTTTTAAATTGTTGAACATCTTCTGCAACATCTCTTGTATAATGGCTGTGTCCATATCAGAGAATGGTTCTTTTTGCAAGTTCTCCTCGCTGGATTGTTTGATGAAGATAGTCGGAGTGGGGATTGACTCTTCTATTATGCGTAATAACATACTAATAGCATGCTTAGGATTTGTTTGTGCTTCTTCTTGCAAATCCATTATCAATTGGTTGTCACGATTAACCACAAAAGACCATTTGTTACCTTTTTTCTTTTCTAACCAAAGGGGCTGAAAGTTAATTCCTGCCTTTTTCTTTAATATCTTCCCTCTATGTCGGTAAACTTCCATTCCTTTGTTTCTTACATCAAGGGCATAAGAACGGAGTTGTTCGCGACAAGACAGAGGTGGTATGGCGGTAGATTTTTTAATGTCAATTTGCCATTCTGAATCCAGCGTGTTTGGCAGGTCAATGCTGATACGTACAAGTTTATAGTGGTCCTCTTTCCTAAAAAGGTTAAGCCAACTGCCGGCAAGCAGAAGCCTCTTACCTCGATATACATAGAAACCTTGGGCGGCAGGATAACCATTCATCCCCTCTGCTTCTTTATACTTCTGCTCTGAACTGAAGTTGTTCTTGTGTGGCAAGATGTACCCCTTCACTTCTGCCTTATTACTTCCAAAATATAAGTTCTCTGTAGGAAATATCTGGGTCTTTTTCTCATTTGGGCAGAAGGGGTTCCATGCTTCAATGGGATTCTCTCCCCAATATATAGTAATATCATTACTTTCTATGAAACGATGGAAGGTCATGGCAATATGGGATTTTACCCTTGCCCATGCATCTGAGAATTTTTGTTTGGCTACAATGTCACAAACTAATGTTGCTGGTGGTATGACTCTGTCTAAATCTGTCCAAATTATCATTGTGCCAGAATTATGTTCATCCAAAGCATTCGTAAAAGTTTCTGGTGCCCAACTTATTAACTCCCACTTATGAGTCATTGCAACATAATCTAAATCCCAAGTCCAATAGGCAGGATGATAGCCAGCTTTCTTGCTAATAACTGTCAGCTTCCTACATTGAGAAAAGGAGGCCGTTTTCATTCCTAACCCAAAACGACCTAAATCATTAATACCTCTGGATTCTAACGGGTTTTGTGCTCCAGGACGCATAGCTTCAACAATCTCTTCGCTGTTCATACCTAAACCATCATCCTTAATGGTAATAATAGTTTTCCCACCATCCCAGATTCTTTCGATATATATGTTCTTTGCGCCTGCTGATATGGAATTATCCAAGATGTCAGCAACCGCAGTTTCAAGGTTGTATCCAATAGCCCTAAAGGTCTCAATCATAGAGGCTGCTTCAGGAACTGCTTCTGTTTTAGGCAGTAATGAATAATCCATAGTTTACATTTGTTTTAGAATCTCTTTCGCTATTTTATAGGCTAATACAACAGGAACTGCGTTACCAATCTGCTTAAAAACTGCTCCTCTGTTTCCTTCAAAGAAGTAGTCATCTGGAAATGATTGTAGTCTGGCAGCTTCTCTTACTGTTATTGAACGTACATTCTCAACCGTTGGGTTCGGTGTAGGATAGATGTAATAGTGTCCATCTTTCGATATGTGCGCGACAACAGTATGGCTGTATCCATCAGGGTCAACTACTGAATATCTATCCAAGAACGATTTGGTGTTTTTGTGAGTCTGCAAATGAGAAGGCAGCTTAGAGTAGTCTAACTGTTTCCTTTTCTCTCTCCATTGATTTATAGCCATACAGTATATTTCTCTATCATTAGCATTATGTGGACGGGCAATATGCTGTGTTGTAAAGTTAAAATTACTATTACGGATAGCAGATTCTTTGAGATATGGCATATCGCTCAACTTTTTGGAATAAGGAACTGTGGCTGTAAGGCTTCCTTCACCAGCCTTTCTTTCTGGAAGATCAGAGAACAAGTCCTCCATTACGCAATATGAATTACTTTCTTTTTCCAGTATAGGATAAAAGTGTTTTTGACCCTTGGTGTTTACGTTCTCTTTGCGCCAGCCGACAATAATTACCCGTTGCCTTTTCTGTAGCACTCCATGTTCTGATGCATTTTGGACGTGCATTTGCATTTCATATCCAATAGCGTCAACAAGTTCTTTTAAGTCCTTTAGTGGTTCACCATTCTTTGCCGTAATAATACCTAAAACATTCTCAAATACAAACATTTTAGGAGTATACCTCTCAAGGAATTGGACATAGTATTTGTACAACTCATTTCTAGGGTCTTTCTCAACATCCTTTCCCATCCTTGACCTCCCAACAATGGAATATGCTTGACAAGGAGGGCCACCTATAATTAGGTCAACGCAGTTATCCCCTTTTAGATTGTCAACTCTGTGGAAAATGTCATCAATGGTTGACGGGCCAATAGTGACATGAATAACACTGTCAATAATTGAAGAGGGAACCTGGTGCCATAACTTTTGGCCACTTTCTCCTTCTTTCTTTTCCAATAGGTATTTTTTGTAGATGTCAAGTTTACCGCATTCTTCCAAGTAGTGATATGCAGCTCTTGTCTTTAGGGTCTCGCAGGCGTATTTGTCCATCTCAATATGGGCAATAGGAGAGAACCCTGCTCTGACGAATCCTTCCGACAAGCCTCCAGCACCTGCAAACAAGTCTATAAATGTATATATTTTATTCATATTATGTTCGAATTTCAGAAATCAAACATGCCATTTAATCCATGTTCGACTTTAGGTCTTGCTTTTGCTCCAATTCTTCAAACCTGACGAGGTCATTTAAGTCCACATCAAGAAGTTTAGCGGTCTTCATCAGCATCTCCAGCGGAGGTTGCGACGAATTGGTACACCATTTAGAGACTGTCGTTGGCGCACATCCCAATTGTCTAGATAGCCAAAGACTGGATTTCTTCTTTTCTACAAGCACCACCTTCAGGCGGTTGAGATCTTTGTTGCCTGCCATATAGTCATTTTAGATTAATGGCACAAAATTACTCAATTATCTGCAAAAAAAAGACAAAATCCCTGGAAAAATTGCAAAATCTAACGATTTTAATGAATTTCTTTCATTTTATAGTCTCAAAAAAAGAGAATTGAAACATATTGATGCAAATCAAACATTAATCCAAAAATGATAAAGTTTGATTTCTCCCGCTGGCTGATGGTTCTTGTCTATACGTTGATGGATAGAAATGTATCGATTCTCTTGGCTGTCTATCCGTTTTAGTTGTTCCTTGCTAGAAAATGGAAGTGTCGTAGAATAGATATCCAACCATTCATTAATTTTTCTTTCCCAAAATGCAAAAGTCTCATCCTGAACATATCCAAACATTATG
Source organism: Bacteroidaceae bacterium (assembly GCA_017471185.1). Classification (GTDB taxonomy): domain Bacteria; phylum Bacteroidota; class Bacteroidia; order Bacteroidales; family Bacteroidaceae; genus Bacteroides. The sequence continues at coordinate 141,279 of JAFUVZ010000050.1, read as the reverse complement.
GCAATAGGATACCCGGCAGCGTGTTTACTCATTTTGAATCGCTCAATACCACCGTTGTTGTCAAATTGCCTATTCCCATTATGGTTTAATTTGGAATGATCAACAAAAACATACTCACGCTCATCCCTATTTGCCAGTTTGGGAGTTGGTAATCTTTTTGCTTCTATCCAACAAAAATTCTTGCTATACTTATTGTATGCCCTTCCCAAATATACCCCGATATCGCAAGGACTATCCTGATTTACAAACTTGAAGACATCATCCGATTGCTCACTTTTACTGTCAAGGTAACGTGACATACCAACTGTGATTTTATCTTCAGCTTCAACACTTTTGTCATTATCCTGTATAGGCGGTTCAAAACCATCAATAACAGAATCTATGAACTGATACAACTTTACATACAGTTGCTCTGGTTGCAGGGGTATCCCTATTGATGTCAGTTCAGGCTTATACATAATAATCTGTTATATCAGCAAACGTGTCGTCTGCATCACGAAGTGCGATAGATTTTATCCAATATCGGAATTGTCTGGGCTTAACTATGACTATACGGTCGTTGTCGTATTTCCTGACAATTCGCTTCACAACATATTCCTCAGTCTTATATGCCAGCAAGTTTTCTAAATCCACTTTGCTTTCATATTTTTGAAATTCTTTCTCTTCCGATGTATAATCAATTACATATACAAAATAACTATCTCCTTCATAAATCCCAGCAGGCCTGTATTTCTTGCCATTTTTCTCGTAAATGACATTCAGCCTATTACAATATACAGAACCGTAATCTACCAATACACGTTTTTGCCCTTTGAATGAAATTATGCTATCCAACTCGGGATTAACGGTGGTGTCAAAATATGGGAAAATGTATTTCACAACATCATCTACCACTATTTGTTCGTTCTTGGTGAGTTCGAAGCCACTCTCGCTATAAGGTAAACCGTAGAAGTCACCAGCCAAATGGGTATGAATGGATTTCGATATGCCAGCCCGAGGGCTTCTTGCAACAATGTAGAAACGCAGAAAGTCGTTATTGATTTTAATATAGCCTAAAAGTTTTTCAAGGGAGTCATAATCTTCTGGAGAACTATGAATGCCAATAATTCCGTGCTTGAATGTGACATATTCTCGACTGATTCCTATAGGAATCAGTCGTTTTCCAATATCTTCCTTTATCAGAAGAACGGGAGGTTCATATAGTTTTTTCTCACGTGGACGTATGAAGCCTTCACTATTCTCTATTTCAATATTCCAAGTCCCTTCATCCGTAAAAGTATCGTCAACAACAGAAGGCATTCCTGTGATATAGTCAGCCCTTTGGCTCATATTACCTATGATATATCCTTCACCATAATACCAACCATATTGTTTCTTTCTTATGTTTAAGAAATTCTTAATGGTAGAATATGCTTGGTATTTTTCCATGATTTCATACACGCGCACCCCACCTAAAAGATTACACTTCCATACTATTTCACTCGTCTGAGCGATGTCCTTTGGTACATCATAGAAATCATAGTAATCAAACTCAAAGAATATTCTTTCTCTGCTTGACCCCGTTCGTTTGGCTATGATATGTGTAATATCTTTCGAACCAGGTTCCTGATTCTCTGCAAAAAGTGCAACCGTAGCTATATTTGCTTTAAAGAGCATATCACTTAAAAAAGTGAAATCGATAATCTGACGGACGTTATATTTCTTGAAGAAATAACTTCTAAAGGGTTCCAACTTACTGTAAAGGAATGGACCTGCTGGGAGAATCAGGCAGAGCTTGCCACTCTGAGGCTCCAGCATACTCATTGCTTTGTCAAGAAACATCAGGGCAGACTGATATCGAGGAATTTCTACCTCAAAATCAAGTTTGTTCTCTTGCAATAACCGTTTTACCTTATTATATTCACCACCAGAATATTCCTTGAATGGAGGATTTCCAATAACAAGGTCAAACTTTTTGGAAGAATTAACAAGATAGTGGAAGAAATCACAATTAACAATGTTTTCTTTACTCAAATCATCGAACCGTAATTCAGTCCAGATCTGTTCTGGAGAAAGCATTGAACATAGAGATAGGTTAAGACTAAAAGTTGTCAGTTCTGCTGCAACGGGATCTATGTCAACACCGTATATATAATGGTGCAGCAATTGTTGGAGAGTGCTGGCATCCATATCCGGCAACTGCCTTCCTTTCCGGTTCTGGTAACGCCAAATCTGAACTAAACGTTTAAATGCGGTCACCAAAAAAATACCAGAACCGCAACTGACGTCAATCAGGCTTTTTAATTCACCATTCATTATTGGCAGGCATTCGTCTATCAACAACTTAACAAGGTGACTGGGAGTATAAACGGCTCCTGTATCTTTTTTCTTTTGGGTATTCTCATCTTTGGGTAGAAACTCTTCATAGAAAAAACTAATCAGTTCTATGGGAATATGTTTAAAGGAATACTCTTGCCATAGCATATACTGATTGTTATTGCCTAACTTACCATCCAGCCATTTTGCCAAAAGTGTCAAATCTGTATTACGAAGTTCTGTTTTGTCGGCCTCCGATAACTTAAAGACACCTCCATTAAAATGATTTGACAATTTATCCAGTAAATCAACAAAGGCACCGTTTTCCATAACTGCAACCAAACTATTTTGGCCAACAGCATTCTCAAAGAATTTTCCTGCTAAATTATTACCCTCCTTATCTATTCCGTTTTCTTCTAAATACTTGATAAGAATACTGATAATTAGTATATGGTCTATGAGTTTTTGTTTTGATGGATAGCATTTCTTTAAGAATTTCCTTGTTTGCTGTAATGAGGATAGCAGTTTTTGGTTAATTGTGTTGTTGTAAAGGAAATTGCCAGATTCTTCTTGAGAACTCCAGAAGGAACCCGTGGAGAACAAATCGGCATTGTATAGCCTCACAGCCTCATCCATATTATGGAATATCTGGACGGGATTGGATACCAGTCTTCCATCTTTCTCAACCTTTATAGGTACACGTCCATCGAACACTCTTAGTTGATGTCTGTCGATTATGAAATACAATGGTATTTCAGAGGCGCTCCAAATATCTCTGTGGATAATAGCGTAATCCTCATCACTCCGTGGATTAGTGATGTTATCATATATATATATTTGGGGAATACAATTTCTTCCATTGTCTAAATATCGAAAGAAAACAGCATCGGCCTTAAACTTTTTAGCGTTTTCCAGCTCTAAAGTTATGTAAGGGGAAAACCTGTTTTCTGCAAGATACTCCGGTAGCTTTGAGGTCAGAAAAACAGATGACATTCCATCTTTCTCAAATTCAAATTTGAGAATGTCATGAAAGTCAACAATTTGTAATTCCTTTTCTGCCATAGAATTGCAATCTCGCTGCAAAGTTAAGAAAAAATATCAAATTATCCAAGAAAAAAGATAAAATACAGTCAAATATTGCAATTTCGGGAGTTATAAAGACTGTACGTTTGTTAATTCTGGTATCTCTCGGGCAAATAATATACGGCCTTATACTATGGGGATATTCCAAGTTTTGCGAAGTAGAGTGCAACTTCTTCTCTATCATAACTAACCACATTCGAATTTAGGAATTGCAATACACCTTCCTTTGTGTAGTAAGCCTTCTTGTGCATCATCTTATATGGCAGGATTCCTAAACTTCGATACCGCTGAAGGGAGCGAACAGAGACATGAAGCAACTGTGACAAATCTTGATTGTCGAGCCACTGGTCTTGATGTAGCGGAGAATCCTCCACAGGCTTTGGCATAGACTGGCCCTGCTGCGAGATGAGCAGTTGGGTAACCTTATCCAACTGTTCCTGCAGGTCCTTGTTCTGCTCGACGAGGAACTGTATCAGAAGGCTGTCCTTCTGAACCTTCTGCTCCAGTCTGTCGAGCTGTGCCTTGAGTTCTATGTGGTCTCTTTCAATCATTCAGATTCTTTACTTTTCTATTTCGAGGGCAAATTTCGGTAATATCATCCTAACTTTTTGTCACCTTGTCAACACCTTGGTATAAATTTTTCTGATTGTGCCCAGTTTTTGCTCTCAAATCAGCCGTTTCTTGCTTCAACAGAACAAAGTTCGGTATTAAAATCGACTTGGATTGGCAAATTGTTAACAAGTTGCCAATAAATCTTTTTTTCTATGATACATCTATCTGTTCTCATCTCTGTCTTTTTTTGTTTTGACGGTGCAAAATTCGGCATTCTTGCAGACTTTTATATTCTACATTGTACAACCTGAAGAAAATTTTCTTGTCTGAAAGGTTGTTCTTGCCTCATTTTTTTACGTTTTACTACTATTTCGGGAGCAAAAGTAGAGATTTTGGAAGTATTCTAATGTCAACTTGATATCAACTTTATACAGATTCCCTGCTATTTTCTACCAGTTGCTCCTTCTGTCGTTGCAAAAGTACATGTATACTCCAAACTGTCATCGCAACTTCCTAGTAAGTTGCGCCTACTATTTACAATCTGTTAACACAGGAAGAACCAACTGGCATGGAATTCACGTCGTAGCCAAATGCCAGCCCCAAAACAATCTGGGATTCATATATTCAAGAAATACCCACACATTATTATAAAATATGGCATACAGTTTGCTTGATACAAATAAAAGTATTACCTTTGCATTTGCAAAGGAGTTGTTTGACGTAATGGTGTGCAGAACGTAGAAACCAGAACGGTTGCCAAATCATTACCTCGATTTTGGGAAACCTTCGTAATTCGCGTTAAAATCGGGAGGTTATGAGGTTTTTCCAAAAAAGCGTTGTATATTTACACAAAACAGTAAATAATGGATGCGCAACTGTCACATAAAATTAGTGAGTATTTCAAAACTCAGCCTGTAGATAAGGCGTGGGTTTTCGGGTCGTTTTCGCGAGGCGAAGAACGAGCTGATAGTGACATTGATATCATGATTACCCTTATCCCTGGTACGCGAATGGGATTGAAGTTCTTTGCAATGAATCTGGAATTAGAGGAACTGCTGCATCGTCCTGTTGACCTTGTTGTCGAAGGTGACCTTTTCCTTTTGCCGAAAAAACAGCAAACCGTGATAAAGTATAGTTTATGCGAGAGCCTGAAAGAGATTTGTTGCGTTTGGAAGATATTCTCTCTGCCATTAATGGATTGAAAAACATTATAGGAACGGCCCCTTTCTGTCACAAGCCCCGCCTCTACGATCCTAAGACAGGCGAGTACCTCAACGATAAGACGATGAAGATTATCGAAGACGTACGTAGTGGAAAAGAGCCAGTCTTCGAAATGAAATCGATGGATGAATTCAAGGCTTGGTGCGAATCACTCTGAATGGCTATTTACAAGCTTATTAAAGATTTCAAATTACAACATGATTGTGAGGATGACGCTCCAATGGGCAATGGCACCAAGTAGTACGAAAACGTGCCAGATGGAGTGATAGTGGGGCTTACTGTCATGGGCAAAGAAATAGGTGCCGGCGGTATATAGTACCCCCTCACTGATGAGGAAGGTCATCGAGAGGGGAGAGAGCTTTTCTAACACGGTGGGGAAGATGAACAGAACGCTCCAACCCATGATGAGATACATTGCTAACGAGAGCCTGGGGTGCTTGCCTATTGCCACGATCTTGACTATGGAACCTATCAACGCCACTAACCACAGGAAGCCGAAGACGAGCCATCCTAACCAACTTCCGATGACACCCACGCAAATGGGTGTGTAGGAGCAGGCAATCATGACATAGATGCTGATGTGGTCGCACTTACGGAGGATGTCTTTAGCGATGCCTGGACGCAACCAGTGGTAGATGGTGCTGGAAAGGAACATGAGGAACATGCCGACAATAAAGAAGAGTACGCCAAAAGCCATTTGCCAACCTTCACGGACGGCTGGCCACACCATCCAGATGGATGACAGGGCAAAGACAACACCTGCCAGATGGGTCCAGGTGTTGCCTTGTTCTTCTTTCGATGGCAGGAAATCCTTCATGATTTCATTGTTTCTTTAAACATTCATGAATGGCTTGCTTGACCTGATTGGCAATATCATCATAGGTGAGGTTGTCATCGGGCAGGATAGGGGGCAGGTATTCTATCTCTATCTGATGGGGTGAGACAAAACGCTTGGAGCGTGGCAATGCCTCGAAGGCTCCCTTGATGCACACGGGAACTACCGGGACATGCAACTCGCGGCTCAGGATGGCGAAGGTTTTCTTGAACTGGGAGAGCTCGCCAGTATGGGTTCTGGCTCCTTCCGGGAATATCACTACGTGCTTGCCTCGCTTGAGCACCTCTGCCAGCTTCAGGATGGAGTCACGCAGGTTGCTTCGTTCCATGAGCACAATGTTGTTGCTGCGGGCGTAAGCCTGGCGGAATCTGCCACGCATGTGCTCTTCTGTGGCGTAATAGAAGCTGTTTCTCATGATTTCGGCAGGCAAGGATGCCGACACCAACGGACCGTCGAGATAGCTCTGGTGATTGGGGGCGATAATCATCGGTCCCTCAGTCGGTATGTTATCCACACCTTTGATTGTGAGTCTGTTGTAGAGTTTGAAAACACCTCTTACAATGAGTCTGCTCATAGGCATGAAAGCATTGCCGTGAGGCAATTCAAGTTGGGAAGAATCAGCATTCAGGAACTGGTGCCAGTCTTCCTCTTGCACCTCCATGCGTGTCTTGCTGTTAGCTATGTATTCCGCCATCGTCTGGATATTGCGGTAGCCCGGCATATCTGCCGTTCGGATGCTTGTGCCGAATGTCTGCTGAATAAATCCTTCTAACGCCACCATATCTAATGAGTCGAATGCCAGGTCGGTCTCTATATGGTCGGTAGGACGCAAATGAATCTGTTTTTCTTCCTCGATGTATTTCTTCAGTATTTGGTATTCCTCGAAGACTGGCTCTTCAATCAAGGTCTCTTTCTTGATTGAGGGCGAAACGCTTTGGATGATGTCTTTGAGCATGTATCGTTTCAGTTTCTCCATCCTGGTGCGAGGCAACTCACCCCGATACACAAACAGGCTCATCAGCTTCTTATAGTTGGTAACCGTCAGGTTATAGGGTTCCAGCACTTCACGTTTCAGTATTTCCTCTACCTCTTCATCAGAAAGGTTCTGAGCCCATTCGGTCTGAGGCACGATGATGGCGCGGAGCATGTCGCCATCCTGCACGACTGCCGCTTCCTTTACTCGCTCAGTATATTTCTCCAGTTTATACTCAATCTCGTTAGGCTGCACATTCTTACCATTCGACAATACGATAATCTCCTTACTCCTGCCCGTGATATACACACGTCCTTTCTCATCCATGTGTCCCAAATCGCCCGTATGTAGAAAGCCGTCCTTGTCGATAACGGCAGCCGTCTCCTCTGGCCGGTTATAGTACCCCTGCATGATATTCGGGCCTTTAGCGCAGACCTCTCCGTTCACTATCTTACATTCGGTGACTGATAAAGGTATGCCCACACAATTAGGCACAAGGTCGCCAGGACGTGTGAAGGCAATCATAGGAGCTGCTTCAGTCATGCCATACCCCTCAAGCAGATTCAAACCTAAGGTTTCAAGGCCGAGGGCGATTTCCCGATCCAATGCAGCTCCACCGCTTACCAGGTATTTCATGTGTCCTCCTAATTTCTGGTGTACAGTCTTGAAAATGATGCGGGATATGGTTTTGTTGTTCAATGAAGCGCATAAGTTGAATAGTCCACGGGTGATGGCCATAGCGTCAATCTTTTTCTTGATGCCTCCGTAGAGCGTCTGCCACAGACGGGGCACTCCCACCATGATGCCAATCTTGCCACGTTGCAAGGTGTCCATGATAGCGGGACCTGACATTGCTGGGCAGATTGCTACACCACCACCTACATAGAGAGGCATAACCACCGTTCCTACTAAAGGTAACACATGATGCAAAGGCAAGAGAATGAGCGTTCTGCGGTCTTCTGTAAAGATGGGTACTTCCTTAGAAACGGCACGAACATTCACCAGAATATTCTGGAATGAGAGCATCACACCTTTGGGAGAGCCCGTGGTGCCTGAGGTATAGATGATGAGGGCTGTGTCTTCCTCACGATAGGTAATCTGTGCATTTTCCTCATGCATCTCTATAAGTTCGTAATCCTCGATCAGACAGACATCCATCGTATGTCCGGTTTCCTGAATAGCCGCTTTCACTACGTCCAGTTTCTGAGCGGTTGTCCATACACAGGCAGGCTTACAGTCGTTGATGATATAAGCCACATCGCTCACCGTTGAGGAAGCGTCCACTGGAACAGCAATCCCGTGATTGTTCCAGATGGAGTAGAAGGCATAGATCCACCCCTCACGGTTTTCCGCAAAAATCAATGTTTTTTCTCCTGCTTGACGGGGAGTGTAATGACTGTAGAGCGTGATGCGTTGGAGCAACTCCTGGAAGGATATATTGCGCTCACTTGCAATGATGGCAATCCTATTTGAATCCTTTATCATAGCGTTTCCGTTTTAAATTGGTTGCAAATATAACCATTTACCTGTTACAAACAAAACAAACGCTATGATTTCTTATTATAAATAGGTGGAAACGAGAGATTCAATCAGGAGCTATTCTTTTGATAAACTTAGCTGGATTGCCGCCCACGATGGTATTTGGCTCTACATCCTTAGTCACTACGGCACCAGCGGCAATCACAGCGTTCTCGCCAACGGTTACACCAGGCAGGATGATGGCACCCACGCCAATCCAGGCATTCTTGCCGATGTGAACGGGCTTGCAACGAAGAACCATGCGGTCTTTGAAATTATGATTGTCTGTCACGATACGTACATTAGGGCCTATCATCACGCCATCATCGATAGTGATTCCACCGGCTGCCATACAGGTAAGGCTATGGTTGATGAATACGTGCTTGCCAAGTTTCATCTGGCAAGCGAAATCTATCTGAAGCGGAGGCATGATGTAGCTGGTCTCATCGAGGTTGCCATCGAACAACTGGTTCTCAAGCGGACGGATATCAGCCTGAACAGGCTCCGAAGCGTTAATCTTATGGCATATCTTGTTACATTCCATCATGTGAGCGATGGCCTTGCCATAATCAGGATCAGCCATGTTCACATCGTTGCCCTTGCGTAATCTTTCAAAAATATCTTTTCCCATTGTCAATAAAGTTTTAGTTTTACGAATGCAAAGGTAAGGCATTAATATGAGGCAACTGATACCGAAAAAGGAAACGGATTTTCACAGATTGCAGATTATTGCCTCTGCTTGCGATACTCAGAGGGAGTGACACCCAAAACCTTCTTTACATAACGACTGAAAAAAGAGAGAGTGGAGAAATTCATCTCATCGGCAATGTCAGTAAACGAAATGGTTCTGTCATTAAGCAGACGTGTCAGTTCGTTTGCAGTAAACTGCTCTATCCAGTCTGACGCAGGCTGGTGACTGACGTTTCTGCAAATCTCTGAAAGATACTTTGGCACAATGCACAGTCTGTCGGCATAAAAAGCCACATCGCGGTTCTGCTTGCAGTTTTCCTGCACTAAGAAGAGGAACCGGAGGAAGATACGTGACTGATTGTCATCGGCTCCTAATTGTTCTATCTCGTGCTTTACGATGTTCCACAGGTCGAAGAGGAAGATTTGCAACAATCGCCCCATAATCTCATCCTGGAACAATGTCTGGGGATTATAAATGCGTTGCCTGAAAGCTTCAAAATCGGATGTAATGAGTTGGATGCCTTTATCATCCAGATGGATTACGGGGTTGAACTTCAACAGGACATAGCCTTTAGTTGCCCATTGCATCTCAGGATTGTATGTCTGCAGGAAATCCCAACCGATGAGCAGAAAGTCAATATCAGCGTCTGTTGAGTAGGTCACTTCAGAAATCTTGTTGCTCATCTGCCAGATAACCAGATCGCCGGCATGTACCTCATGCAATTGGTTGTTTGCTTTGAACGTCATGCCTCCTTGCTTGCAGAAAATATGCACATGGTAATCCTGTCTGAAGTCGGAGGGCTTCACGCCGTGTTGCACATTATTATATATAAGGTATGGTACAAGCATATTTCAGTCACTGTTTAAAGATTCTATATATTCGGTGGGAGTCATGCCTTCAGCTTTCTTGAACATACGGTTCAGGTGTTGCGGATATTCAAAGCCCAGTTGGTAAGCCGTTTCCGAAATGCTCTCGCCATTGAGGAGCATCGCCTTCGCTTTAGCGATGATGAAACGGTGGATATAGTTGAGCGCACTGATACCTGTGGCTTGCCTCACAATGTCACCCAGATAGTTGGGCGTTATATGCAATTTGTCAGAACAGAAAGAGACGGTTGGCAAGCCGTATTTCTCTTGCAAATTGTTCCCATAATACTGATTCAATAAATGATAAAGCTTGAAAATACGGTCGTTTTCATTGGCGTTAGGATTCACGTGATAATGGCGGTTGAAAGCCCGTTGGCAATAGTTCAGAATCAGTTCGATATAGTTGACTATGATATTCTGCCAATCTTTGTCACGCTTACGCTCCTCCAGTTCCACTTTGATGCTTCTGATGATGCTCACGATGATGTTACGTTCATAAGGATCGAGCGTCAAGGCTTCGTTAGTGGGGTAAGTATAGACACTATACTGGCTTATTTTCTTCCCAAGGCCAGTGCCAGCCAATAGAGTGGGGTGGAACATCAGTGCCCATCCCGTAAGTTTTGCCGTTGTGCCGTTGTCAGGTTTTCCTCCTATTCGTCCAGGCTGGACACAAATTACGGAATCCTTGGTGTAATGATATTGTCCGATGCCCATAGAGAGTTCTATGTCACTGGTTTCGTGTAGGAAGAAACCATAAACCTCATAACTGTTCAGACTATGCCGGATCTCTGGCAATTCGTCAAAGCACACCACGCTGACTAACGGATGCTGAACCTTGGCACCGATATACTCAAAATAGTCTGACACTTGTCTGATTTGCCTTACTTCACTCATTTTTACCGTTTCTTTTTCGCAAAAATAGACAAAATCCGTAAAATTAATACATTCTGTCTTGATTTTTTCTTTCATACGATGTAATATAGTCGTACTTTTGCACTGGAAAAGATAATAGATGAATTTAAAATAACAGATTATGAAGACAAAATTATTTTTCTTATTCGCATTATCATTGTTCCTGTTGCCGTCATTGAATAGCAACGCTCAGCTCGTGATTAACATCAGATATACCGGTGAGAACGGCGCTGCACGTAAGTATGTAGAGGAAATGGAGTCAAGCGGTATAGCTGACCGCATCCGTGCCGTTGAAGGTTGCATTGGTTACGAGTATTTCTTCCCTGCAGCAGACCCAGAGGGCGTTCTGCTGATTGATACTTGGGAAGACCAGGCAGCTCTGAACCGTTATCACAGTTCTCCAGCCATGCAGGAGGCAGCTGCTCTACGTGAGAAATACGGTCTTACCGGACGAACCGTCCGTATGTTTACTCCGCTGGCTCCTCCACAGAGACAAGGCGAACCTACTCAAGGACAAGATCGGCAACGTCGGTAAAACTTTAGTTCTTTGGAGGAAGAAAACAGATTAATCTGATTATGAGAACTATTATTACAGTTTTTTGTCTTTTAGTAATGAATGTGAACTTACTTGGCCAGTCGGCAATAGACTTGCATAGCCATTTCACCACACCTGAGTACCTGAAGGTGCTGGAGAAGCATGACGCTTTACTTGACGAGGGATTCCCCATCCCCGACTGGACATTGGAAGACCATCTGAAGTTTATGAATGACGCAGGCATTGAGAAATCTATTCTGACTCTGCCTGCACCCCAACCGTATTTCGGCGACAAAGCTGAGACTGTGGCTGTCATCCGTCAGACCAATGAAGCTGCTGCTAAGCTGAAGGCTGAGCATCCAGACAAATTCTTGTTTTGCGCAGCTCTTCCTTTGCCTGATGTGGATGCAGCTATTGAGGAAGCTATCTATGCCCTTGATGTGCTTCATGCCGATGGCATTAAGCTGGCAACCAACAGCCGTGGGCAATATCTTGGCGAGGAAGCCCTCGACCCTCTGATGAAACTGCTCAGCGACAGGGGAGCGGTGGTTATACTTCATCCACACAAGCCCGATCCTTATCCCAAACAGGTGATGGGCCAGACTCCACTCGCTATGTACGAATACCTGGCAGAGACCACGCGTGCTTTAGCTAACATGATTGCCCGCAACGTTTTGGCTCGCTATCCAGGTATGAAGGTGGTAGTTCCTCATTGTGGTTCCTATATGCCTTTGGCAGTTCCCCGTATGAAAGCTATCTATCCGGCTGTGCTTGCTAAGCAGATGGTGGGTGAAATCGATTGGGATGCCAACCTGAAGTGTCTGTATTACGACTTGGCAGGAGCTGCTTCCGTGCAGACCATCAAGATGATGCTCACGGTTACAGAGCCCAGCCACATCATGTACGGTTCTGATTATCCTTATGTAGCCGCTCCAATACTGACGATGAAAATCAATCAGTTGCGTAATGAGTTGAAAGCCGATGCAGAATTGGCTCCTTACGCAGAAATGTTTTTGAAAGAAAACGCAATCAAACTATTTGAGAAATGAAGAATTTGTTTTTCGCCCTTGCGGGCATAATCGTGATGACTATGATGACGAGTTGTAATGATTGTAAGAAACTGAACGAAAATGTTATTCAGGATGAAGAGAAAGTGTATGACCCAGAGAAAATGCTGGTGCGTCTGTCTGTGATTGAAGTATATCCTGAATACCTGGACGAATATCTGGCAGCTGCAGCTACTGTGGGTGGTGAGTCTGTAAAAAAGGAGCCAGGTGTAATCTGCATCTATCCTTCTCACCTGAAAAGCGATAAGAACCAGATTCGTATTCTGGAAATCTATCGTGACCGAGAGGCCTACCAGAGCCACATTGCCAGTGAGCATTTCCAGACTTACAAGCAAGGTACCCTTCACATGGTGAAGAACCTGGAGTTGGTCGATATGACTCCGCTTGATCCGTCAGCTATGCCTTATATCTTCAAGAAATGATTCCTGATTAAGGAAAAAAAAGGACACATAACACTGCTTTTTGAGATTATTTTGTAATTTTGTGCTTTGAAGGAAAATTACAAATTATAAATATTGCAGAATATGACTACAGGTAACGTTCGTCCGGCTGATATGGAGCGCATCACGACTCCTGCTTTGGCCCAGAAATTCATTGAAGAACAGGTAAAAGAGCTTCGCGCTCAGATTGGTGACAAGAAGGTGTTGCTCGCCCTCTCTGGTGGTGTGGATTCATCAGTGGTAGCCGCTTTGTTAATCAAGGCTGTAGGTAAGCAGCTGGTATCTGTGCATGTGAATCACGGTTTGCTCCGTAAAGGAGAACCGGAACAGGTGGTGCGTGTGTTCCGTGATGAACTCAATGCCAACTTGGTTTACGTAGATGCTACAGACCGTTTCCTTGATAAACTGGCAGGTGTGGCTGACCCTGAGCAGAAACGCAAGATTATTGGTGCTGAGTTTATTCGCGTGTTTGAGGAAGAGGCTCGTAAGCAGGAGGGCATCAGTTTCCTGGCACAGGGTACTATTTATCCTGATATCGTAGAATCTGGTCCGGTGAAGTCTCACCACAACGTGGGTGGTCTGCCAGAAGATCTTCAGTTTGAACTTGTTGAGCCTATCAAACTCTTGTTCAAGGATGAAGTCCGCGTGGTAGGTAAGGAACTCGGTTTGCCAGATAATATGGTATTCCGTCAGCCTTTCCCTGGTCCAGGTCTGGGTGTTCGTTGTACAGGTGCCATTACCCGCGACCGTCTGGAGGCTTTGCGTGAGAGCGATGCTATTCTTCGCGAGGAGTTTGCAAAGAACGGTCTTGAAGGCAAAGTTTGGCAGTATTTCACCATCGTGCCAGATTACAAGTCAACTGGCGTGAAGGACAACAAGCGTAGTTGGGATTGGCCGGTTATCATACGTGCCGTCAACACTCGTGACGCAATGACAGCTACCATTGAGGAGATTCCTTACTCACTGTTACATCATATCACTCAACGTATCGTGACTGAGGTGCCAGGCGTGAACCGTGTGCTCTATGATCTGACTCCAAAACCAACTGGTACAATTGAGTGGGAATAATCGCTTTATTATGAAAAAACTACTCTCTTCAATACTGGCCGTTGCATTGGCATTGCCGATGCTCGGTCAATCTAATGTTTTTAATGCACAGGTTACGGAGAAAGGTTTCCAGAATCCTGTGATTCCAGGTTATTATCCAGATCCGAGTGTTTGCAGGGTAGGAGATGACTTCTATCTCGTCTGCAGTTCATTCCAATATTTTCCTGGTGTGCCTGTTTTCCATAGCAAGGATTTGATTCACTGGGAGCAGATTGGCAATGTGCTCGACCGTCCTTCACAGTTGGATTTGAGTCGTGGTGGAGCCAGCAGCGGTATCTTCGCTCCGACCATCCGCTATCATGAAGGCAAGTTCTACATGATTACCACCAACATCAACTTAATGTTTTCAAATAACGGAGCAGGCAACTTCATCGTTACGGCTGATAACCCTGCCGGTCCATGGAGTGACCCAGTATTCATTCCCGGAGTGTTTGGCATTGACCCTTCTCTGTATTGGGAAGATGGCAAGATGTATGTTTGTTGGAGTGCGATGAACAACATCTCACTGATGGAGCTTGATCCAAAGACTTTCCAAAAGAAGGGCGAGGCCCGCAATATTTGGGAAGGCGATGGTGATAGTAGTCCTGAGGGGCCACATATATATAAAAAGGATGGCTACTACTACCTGCTCATCGCTGAGGGTGGTACGGAGATGGGACACAAGGTGAACATCGCCAGAAGCCGTAGAATTGACGGTCCTTATACCAGCAATCCTTCCAATCCTATCCTGACGCAGAAGCGTAGGGATTCCGTATCCAGTGTATTGCAGGGTACAGGTCACCCTGACCTGATACAGGCAGCTGACGGCTCATGGTGGATTGTCTATCTGGGCTTCCGTGATACTGTGGGCAAGATGCACCATCTCTTAGGCCGTGAAACCTGCTTGGCTCCAGTGCGTTGGGATGATGAAGCCTGGCCTGTTGTAAATGGCAAGGGTTGGGTAGATATTGACATGAGTCATGTGCAGACTTTGCCGCAGGTGCTGATGCCTCAAGCTTCTAACTATGTGGATTTCAAGAATGGCAAGAAGCTTGGCTTCGAGTGGATTTACACCAATAATCCCGTTCAGGAAAACTATACTTATGCCAACAATCAGTTGCAGTTGAAGGCAACTTCCGTGAAACTGGATGATCCAAACCGTACCCCTACTTTCGTGGCTCGTCGTCAAACGGATGTAAACTGCGTGGTGACCACCAGTATGTCGTTGAAGAATGCTAAGGCTGGCGACCGTGCCGGTCTCACTGTCTATATGGACAACAAAGGTCATTATGATGTGGCTCTGATTGGTATGGATGATGGTTCTCAACAAGTGGAACTGAGCTATCGCTTGGGTGACTTGAAGCATATCGCCAACACCGTGAAGCTCAACACAAAGGGTACCGTTCAATTTAAGGTAGATGTGACAAATACCCATTACGCATTCTCTTTCAGCACAGATGGCAAGAACTTCCAGCCTTTGGGCAAGATGAACAGCTATTTCCTCTCTACAGAAACTCTGGGCGGTTTCACTGGCATGCTATTCGGCTGGTTTGCCGAGGGGGATGAGGGCACAAAGGCTGTTGCCAATATCGACTGGATGGATTACAAGCCAGGCGAGGCTTATAAAGCTACATCGCTCTATTAATGTAAATCGCTTCCTTAGTGAGATAGAGCTTTTCTGTTGAACTCTGTATTAAAAAAAAGAGGATTACCCATTTGGAATAACTGCGAAATAGTTATCCGCGGGTAACCCTTTTTTTACTGTCCCTAATTGTCAATTTAGCGGTTAGCGTATGCTTTACCTGGCTTGATGCAAGGTCCGATTACGTCACCTGTACGCAGATACTGGAAACGAGGTTCGAAAAGAACCGGTTTCAGCTTACTGTAGTCAACCTTCTGCTTCTCGTCCAGGAACTCCTCCTTCGCATACGTATTCTTCACCCTGCAGATGAGCAAGTGCATATCATGCTGAGCATAAGTATCAAGTAACTCACACTCCATAGTTACAGGAGCCTCGTCTGGAATAGGCGCACCCAGTTCGCCCTTGGTCCAAGGGAAAACCTGACTCTTATCTACCTTCGTGCCACTCACGATACCCACATAATCGGCACGCTCCAGGATTGTCTCATCTGTCAGACTGATACTCAATACTTTATTCGCATTAATACCTTTGCAGGTTTCGTGAGTAGGGGTAACACTCAAGGTCACGATGTCGCCATCGCCAATACCTACCCAAGCAACTTCAAACCAGTTGGGTTTCTCACCCACCATAGCTCCAACCACCACGATAGGGGTAGGGAATGCTGCGTTATAAGCTCCAATGTTCTTCTTCATAAATATTATGTTTTAAGTTTATCGCTGTAAAATTAGCTAAAAACTTTCATTTCTCCTTCGATTTTTATATATTTGTCCTAAAAAAATATATATGAAGATATTGCATACAAGCGACTGGCATCTCGGTCATACTCTCTACAATTATGACCGTACCGAAGAACAGCAAGACATGTTGAAGCAGATGGTGGATATCGTGGTAGAACAGAAGCCCGATGTGTTCCTACTTTGCGGAGATGTGTATCATACCTCCCAACCTTCGGCTTCCGTGCAGACGATGTTGGCCAATGCGCTGGTACGCATTCACGATGCCCATCCTCAAATGGCGATTATAATGACTGCAGGCAATCATGACAGTGGTTCCAAACATGAGATTTTCAGAATCCCCTGGCAGGCATTGAAGGTGTATGCCATTGGTCAGATTGAGAAAGAAGACTTTGACAAACACATTATATTTATTCCTGGCAAAGGCTATGTGATAGCCATCCCCTATGCTTACGAACGGAATATCCCAGAGGGGTTCTTCAAGCAGTTGCTTGATAGGGTAGCACAGCTGAACACAGAAGGCTTGCCTGTGGTGATGACTGCCCATACCACTGTGAAAGGATGTGACTTTACAGGGCATGACCAAGCTACAGATCTCACTGTGGGTGGTATTGATTCCTTTGAGATAGAGAAATTTGGTGATGGATTTGATTATTTAGCTCTTGGACATATTCATCGCGAGCAATTCGTGCATACTGGCAAGCACAATGTGAGATACTGCGGTACTCCGTTGCCAGTCAGCTTTGATGAACAATTCCCTCATTCCGTCAGCATCGTAGAGATTGGAAAGCATGGAGACACACCGCAAGTCGAGAAGATTGAGATTGTGAATCCTAAGCCGCTGGTAACTTTGCCTACTGAAGGACTTGCCACATGGGATGGTGCCAAGGAGCTATTGAGCAAATATCCGAATGACATACCAGCCTATATCCGTCTGAATGTGCAGATTGAGGACTTTCTGCCTGCAGAAGCTTTTGCAGAAGCTGCCTCTCTGACCGTAGGTAAGCAATGTCGGCTTTGCCACATAAATACCAAACGGCAGTCAGTCAGTCGGAGTGAAACAAGAGTGATGACCGTACAAGAGTTTCAGGAAGTGGATCCTATTGAGATTGCTATACGTTATGCTGAATCCCAGGGTATCACCTTCGACGATGATATGGAAAAGATGTTTAAAGAGGTGATGCGGATGGTGAATGACGATGAACGGAATGACAAATAAATATACAAAACTATGAAGATTCAGAAACTCATCATACATAATATAGCATCTATAGAGGATGCCACGATAGATTTTGAAGGTCAGCCTTTGGCAGATAGCGAAGTATTCCTAATAACAGGTAAGACGGGAGCTGGAAAATCAACCATTCTGGATGCCATTTGTCTGGCCCTTTATGCAACTACTCCAAGATTGAAAGGAACCCGTATGGGTGGTGCAATGCAGGATGGCAATGCCGATGTAAAGACGGATGACCCTCGCCAGCTTATGCGTAGAAATACAGGGGAGGCATTTGTGACGCTGGTCTTTACAGGCAGCAATGGAGTGCATTATGAAGCTAAATGGTCTGCCAGTCGGGCTCACAATAAAGTGAAAGGGAATCTGCAAGGAAAGAAATGGTTTCTCAAAAATTTGGATACAGGCTCAACAATAGAAAAAGACACCGATATAAAAGCTGAAGTAAAAGCAGCCATCGGCCTGGATTTCGACCAGTTCTGCCGTACAACCATGTTGGCTCAGGGAGAGTTCACTCGCTTCTTGAATAGTGACGAAAAAGAAAAAGCTGCCATTTTGGAGAAAATCACGGGAGTGGACATTTATGCCAAGGTGGGTAAAAAACTATATGAAGTTTGTTCTCAAAAGAAACTGGCGTGGGAAACAGCCCGGCAGAAGGTTGATGAAGCTCATACGTTAAGCGATGATGAAATCAGTGCCAAGAAAGAGGAATTAGCTGATTTAGATGCTCAGGATAAAGTCATTAAGAAAACAAATGACACCTATACAGCCAAACGTGACTGGATACAGAATGAAAGGATTTTGGCTAATGCTGTGATTCGAGCAACAGACAGTTGCAACCAGGCTAAGACGGTGGTTGAAAGTGAAGATTTTAAAGGCAAGGAATTGTTGATAAACCAGTGGAATAGTACGATAGAGGTTCGCAATGACTTAAACTTAAAGAAGAAAGCTGAGAATGAAAAAGTCCAACAGCAACAGACAATTGAGGTGTTGAAGAATGGCTACCTCGGTGTGCTGAGTGGCCTTGCCTTTGCGGAGAATGAGTTGCACAAAACTGATGATGACCTCAAGAAAGTTGTAACGCTTCTTGATAACGAAAAGGAGAAAGATAATATCTACGCAAATTCACAGACCATAGCAGGATATCTGGATATCATCGCTGACGGAAGAGAAAAAATCGGAAAGAACCATTCGGTTATCAGTGAAGAAAACAGGAATCTGACTGAACGATATCAGCCTGCTTTCAACAAGGCTCAGGAGGCTGTCAGCCAAGCGGAAACGGAACTGGATAAGCGAGAGAAAGCCCTGAAAGTTCAAGAGGAGGCATTGGCTTCAATTCAGCTCGGTGATTTGCGTAAAGAGCTTGATCAGACTAAAGACTTGTTGCAAAAGATTGCCATCGCTTTTTCCCACATTAAAACACATGCCAACGAGAAGGCTCGCATGGAGAAGGCTTTTAGAAAGCTTCAAGATGCTTTGTCTGAGATAGGAAATAAAAAACAGAAAGCCCAGGAGATGACACCGATGCTTCATGCAGCCAAGGTGAGAATGGATACCTGTAAGGAACTACTCGACAAGCAGAGCTCCACCATCGAAGATTTCGCCAAGACTATGCGTTTGAGACTGAAGGTAGGTGACGTATGTCCTGTCTGTCGGCAGGAAATCAAGAATGAATTGCCTCATGAGGAAGAACTGGCGAAGCTTGTGAATGGATTGCAAGATTCATTCAATGAAGCAGAATCCGCATACAAGTCACTTGAAATGGAGAAAAACAAACTGGATGCCCAAATACAAGCAGATACCAACAACTATCAGAAATCCAAGAAAGATTACGACAACGACGAATCTGTGAAGAATGAGGAGAAGGCAATGATGGAAGCTTGTATGGCTTGTAATATCGACAAGGTTGATAGTGATACGCCATCAGTTTTAGCTTCCTTACAGAAGGGTACAGAAGATAAGAAAACCATTCTGGAGGCAAAGATTTCCGATGGTGAAAGCAAGGAGAAACTAATCAGGGAGCAGAGGAAAACTATTGAAAAATCCCGTAAGGAGTTGGAACAATTAAACCTGGCTCTTCAGAAAGCTCAGCAAGCCGTTGATAATTGTAAGAACAATATAGAAACAGCGGAAAAACTGTTGGAATCGAAGACAGAGGAGGTGACTCAGGCTGAAGAAAAAGCTGCTTCATTTATCACAGGGGAATGGACAGTTGATTGGCGTAGTCAGCCGAAGATGTTTTCAGCCGAACTGAAGAAGCAGGCTGAATCCTATCAGAAACACTTGGACCAGAAGCAATCGCTCGAAAACAAACTGGATAAGATGAAGGATGAGTGCCAGATGGTCAAAGGGGTGATTGTGGAGATACTGGAGCTGATGCCAGATTGGAAAACTTTATCAGCTGTCTGTATGCAATCAACGCCAGATTTGTTGAAAAAGGCGAATGACGTAAAAGGCAAGACATCCACAGCCCTCGCGCAGATTCAAAAGGCAGATGAGAACATGAATACCTGTAGGCAAGGCTTGGAGAGATTCATATATTCACATCCTGAAATCAGTATGGAACGCATAGAAGAACTCAACGCATTCAGCTCCACCAGTATCTTGGAAATCAAATCATCCCTTGACGTTGAGAGAAATAATCTGCTCACAAAGCGGACATTGATGGAAGAGGCAGTCAGAAAACTGAAAGAGCACCAGGAAACAAAGCCTGAATTGCAAGAGGAAGACACGGATGAAAAGATAGAGTCTGTCATTCAGGAAAGTGCTCGTAAACTCACAGAGATTTCAGAGAAACGGGGTGCCATCAATCAGGAACTGAAGGCTGATGCGGAAAATAAGGTTAGGCTCGGGCAATTGATTATGGAGGCTGAGCAAAGGGAGACAGAGTATCAGAAATGGAACCGTTTGAATTTATTGATAGGTGATGCTACAGGAAACACCTTCCGTAGAATTGCACAAAGTTACGTGTTGTCCAGTTTGATACACTCTGCCAACGGCTATATGAAGACGCTGACTGACCGCTATACGTTGAAGGTGGTGCCAGGTAGCTTTGTCATTTCCCTTGAAGATGCCTATCAGGGTTATGTCAGCCGGGCAGCCAGCACCATCTCTGGTGGAGAGAGTTTCCTCGTATCGTTGTCGTTGGCCCTTGCGCTCAGCGATATTGGCCAGCAATTAGCGGTAGATACCCTTTTCATTGATGAAGGTTTCGGCACCCTCAGTGGTGAACCCTTGCAGAATGCCATCAATACCCTCCGTTCATTGCACGATAAGTCGGGCCGACATGTGGGGATCATCAGTCATGTGGAAGAACTACAGGAACGCATCCCTGTACAGATTCAAGTAATCCAAGATGGCAACAGTTCCAGCAGCATCGTGAATATAGTGTGTAAGAATGCTTGATGTTCTAAAAGTACACTGTTTTTTGTCTGACAATGTATATAATAATCTCTCGTGAGGAAAAATTTTTTTTCTCACGAGAGATTATTTTTTTTCTCACGGGAAAGAGAAATATGCTTTTTGGCAGCAAAAACAATGTTCTAAAAGTACACAAGGTCTGAATTTTGGTCATTAATTATTTGCAAAAGCCTCAGCGGAGAAACTATCATTTCAAAATATGCTTGATCCTGTCAAACTGCCCGTCACATGGGGCTGGTTTGATGCCTAACAGATGGCAGATAAGCGGATAGATATCCACATTCTGGAACTGGCGGGCGATATAGCCTTGCTTGAAGGCTGGCCCAACAGCACGGAAAATGGCATGCATATCCACGTCGGTAGGGTCGTATCCATGTGCGCCATGACCTGTGCGAGGGATGTCCTGGAATTGCCAGCCGAGGTCGGGTGCGGCAATGATGTCACCCAGACGTTTGCTTGAACCATAGTGCAGATAAGCAGGTATTTCCTCCTTCTTCCAGACTGTGAGGTGGGGCAGAGCCTTCAGTGAGTTATAAACAGAATCACGATATTCCGGCTTAGTGAAGATGGAGGTTGGAATGCCCTGAATCATCTGATTATACCATTCCGGCTTCAGATAGTCTGACGGTTTCTGATTCTTTTCAGGACTGACATACGCCATTCCGTGGTCAGCCACAACGATGAGGTTGATCTTATCAGCAAAAGGCAGTTTTTCCAATCCGGCACGGAGCAAACCAACTGCAACATCGGCTTTCTTAACAGCTAAGCGAGTCTCTTCTGAATTTGGACCATACGTATGTTCGGTATGGTCTGGCTCGTCGAAGTAGAGAGTTATTAAATGTGGACGCTCTTTTTTAGGTAACTGAAGGTATTCCAGAGCTTTAGCTACACGCTCCTCGTAGGATAGCAAATTGCCTGCATAGTCGTGCCAATACCTGGCATACTGACCTTGAATCGCCACATCGCTACCTACCCAATAGATGGTAGCTGCAATGACACCCTGTCTCTGTGCGGTCAGCCAGATAGGCTCACCCAGGAAGAACCGAGGATCCTTGCCAGTCACTTTATCACCAACGGTAAAAGTCTGCTGTAGTTCGGGATCCCAGAACGAGTTGTTCACGATGCCATGATGGTCTGGATACAGTCCCGTAGCTATGGCGTAATGGTTGGGGAAGGTAGATGCGGGATAGGATGGCTGCATGTCTGACTGGATGCCGTCCTTGCCAATCTGGTCGATATTGGGAGCGTCATAAAGAATCGGCAGGTCCCAACGAAAACCGTCGCAGGAAACAATGATGGTATAGGTATCTTGTGCCTTTACCAGAAGGACAATAAAAGATAATGTAATAAAGGTAATGATTTTTCTCATATCGTTAGGTTTTGTTATCTGATTTTTGGTTGGCGGACATCAGGTTTCTTCATAATTGGTTTGTCACCTCCAGCCCTGATAATCAAGTCCTGGAACAGCTTTTTCCAAAAATCGTTTCCTTGCTGTGCGAAATACTCCGGATGCCACTGAACGGCAAGGATGTCATATTTCGGAAAACCTTCGATGGCTTCTACGACACCGTCTGGAGCCGTTGCCACAACCTTAAAATCAGGAGCGACATCCTTGACAGCCTGGTGGTGGAAAGAATTGACAGCCACTTGTTCTTCACCCAGAATCTCATAAAGACGCGAGTCCTTCACAACGTTTACATGATGTACGGGCTCTGCACCGCCGAACTTCTGGTTGTGCTGAACCACAGGCTTGTTGGGAAATTGCGATGGCAAGTCCTGGTAAAGCGTTCCTCCGAAGGTGACATTCGTGAGCTGTTCGCCTCTGCAAATGCCCAAGACAGGTTTACCAAGCTTGGCGGCACTCTGCAAGAGCCACATATCACTCTTGTCGCGAGCCACATTCACACCCCCCAACGCCATAGCTGGTTCTTCACCATAGTTGAAAGGATGTACATCTTCGCCACCGGATAAGATAAGGGCATCAACCCGGCTGATGGTTTCGGCAGCTGTCAGTGAATCTTTCGCCAAAGGCAATAATACAGGTATTCCGCCAGCGTTGATTACAGCTTCTGTATAAGTGTAACGAACTGTTACGGTGTTATCTCCGAATCCGGTACTGATGCCTATTAACGGCTTCTGCTGAGCCCATACGCTCATGCCTGTACACAGCATCAGCACAAAACCAAAAAGTCTGAATTTCATAATCTCTAAGTTTTTATTTGCAAATATATATCATTTTTGTCAATTAACACCTCATTTGCCAAAAATCTTTTCGGCATATAGGTGTTGCCAAAACTTTTCAATCATGATTTTTTTGTTATTACGGAAATAAGGTGTATATTTGCGGCTTGTTAATAGATAATATGTAAAAAAAACAAGATAAATGAGTAAGAATTTTGCGGAATATGCAGGCTTCAACTTGTCGGATATCAACAAGGAAGTACTGGCGGAATGGGAGAAAAACCATATCTTCGAAAAGAGTATGACCGAACGTGAAGGCTGTCCTTCTTATGTGTTCTACGAGGGACCTCCTTCAGCTAATGGTATGCCTGGCATACACCACGTGATGGCACGTTCCATCAAGGATGTATTCTGTCGCTTCAAGACCATGAAGGGATATCAGGTAAAGCGTAAAGCTGGTTGGGATACTCACGGACTGCCTGTTGAATTGGGTGTTGAGAAGGCTTTGGGCATTACGAAAGAGGATATCGGCAAGACCATTACGGTGAAGGAATACAATGCAGCATGCCGCAAAGACGTGATGAAGTTTACGAAGGAATGGACTGACCTGACCCATAAGATGGGTTACTGGGTGGACACTGACAATCCATATATCACTTATGACAATAAGTATATCGAAACCTTGTGGTGGCTGTTAGGTCAGCTCTATAAGAAAGGGCTACTCTATAAGGGATATACTATCCAGCCGTATTCGCCAGCCGCTGGTACGGGCTTGAGCTCTCACGAGCTGAACCTGCCTGGCTGCTATCGTGATGTGAAAGACACGACGGTGGTGGCTCAGTTCAAGATGCTGGATCCGAAGCCAGAGATGAAGGAGTGGGGTACTCCTGTCTTCATAGCTTGGACTACCACTCCTTGGACTTTACCGTCAAATACCGCTCTGTGTGTTGGTCCTAAGATTGACTATGTGGCTGTTCAGAGTTATAACAGCTATACTGGCGAGCCTATCACTGCTGTGCTGGCTAAGGCCTTACTTTACACGCACTTCAACCAGAAAGGTGAGAATATGCCACTGGAGGATTACAAGAAGGGTGATAAAATCGTGCCATTCAAGGTAGTGGGCGAGTATAGGGGTACCGACCTGATTGGCATGAAGTACGAACAATTACTGAAGTTCGTGAAGCCAGTTGAGGTGGATGCCGAAGGAAAGTGGCATGTGGCTGCTGACAAGGCGTTCCGCGTGATTCCTGGCGACTATGTGACGACTGAAGATGGTACTGGCATCGTGCATATAGCTCCGACCTTCGGTGCTGACGATGCTTTCGTGGCTCGTGCAGCAGGTATTCCACCTGTTTTCATGTACACCAAGAAGGGTGAGTATCGTCCAATGGTAGATCTTACTGGTAAGTTCTTCGATACCGCAGACCTGGATGAGGAATTTGTCAAACAATGCATCAACTACGATATATATAAGGAGTATGAGGCCCGTTGGGTGAAGAACGCTTACGATCCTCAATTTACCGTAAACGGCAAGTATGACGAGAAGGCTGCATCTGCTGCCGAAAGCCTGGATATCTATATCTGCATGAAGATGAAGGCTGACAACCTGGCGTTTAAAATAGAGAAACATGTGCACAACTATCCGCATTGCTGGCGTACAGATAAGCCTGTATTGTATTATCCGTTGGATAGCTGGTTTATCCGTTCTACCGCTCGCAAGGAGCGCATGATGGAGTTGAACAAGAGCATTAACTGGAAACCGGAAAGCACTGGTACAGGACGATTTGGCAAATGGCTGGAGAATCTGAACGACTGGAACCTGAGCCGTTCTCGTTATTGGGGTACACCTTTGCCTATCTGGCGCACGGAAGATAACAGTGAGGAAATATGCATCGAGAGCGTAGAGCAGCTTTATCAGGAGATTGAAAAAGCTGTTGCCGCTGGTGTGATGGCCTCTAACCCATATAAGGAAGCAGGTTTCCAGCCTGGCGTATATACTCAGGAGAATTATGATAAGATTGACCTGCATCGTCCTTATGTTGACGATATCACATTGGTTTCCGCTACAGGCAAACCGATGAAGCGTGAGTCTGACTTGATTGACGTTTGGTTTGACTCAGGCTCAATGCCTTATGCGCAGATTCACTATCCGTTTGAGAACAAGGAGCTGCTTGACAGCGGTAAGGTATTCCCGGCAGACTTCATCGCAGAAGGCGTTGACCAGACTCGTGGCTGGTTTTTCACCCTGCATGCTATCGCTACGATGGTGTTCGACAATGTGTCATTCAAGAATGTAATCTCTAACGGTCTGGTATTGGATAAGAATGGCGAGAAGATGTCAAAGCGTCTGGGCAATGCTGTTGATCCGTTCGGTGTGATTGAGAAATATGGCTCTGACCCTGTGCGTTGGTATATGTTGACAAACTCCTCTCCTTGGGATAACTTAAAGTTTGACGTTGATGGCGTTGAGGAAGTTCGCCGTAAGTTCTTCGGCACCTTATATAATACTTATTCGTTCCTGGCTCTGTATGCCAATGTTGACGGATTCAAGTATAGCGAAGCTGACGTGCCTATGGAGGAGCGACCTGAAATTGACCGTTGGATTATTTCCGAACTAAATACCCTTATCAAACAGGTGGAGTTCAATTTGAACGACTACGAGCCTACTAAGGCTGGACGACTGATTCAGGACTTTGTGAATGATAACCTGAGCAACTGGTATGTTCGTTTGAACCGCAAACGTTTCTGGGGTGGTGGTATGACTCAGGATAAACTGGCTGCATATCAGACACTTTATACCTGCCTGGAAACTGTAGCTAAACTGATGGCTCCATTCTCTCCATTCTATGCCGACAAACTCTATATGGATCTGATTGGTGTTACTGGCAGAGATTGTGTGGAGTCTGTTCATCTGGCTAAGTTCCCTGAATGTGACGATAGTCTGATTGACAAGGAACTGGAAGCTCGTATGGAGATGGCTCAGCAAATCACTTCTATGGTGTTGGCTCTTCGTCGTAAAGTGAACATCAAGGTTCGTCAACCACTTCAGTGCGTGATGGTTCCTGTGAATGATGAGGAGCAGCGTAAGCACATTGAAGCAGTGAAAGACCTGATTAAGAACGAAGTGAATGTGAAGGAACTGAAGTTTGTAGATAATGCTGCTGGTATCTTGGTCAAGAAGGTGAAGTGCGACTTCAAGAAACTCGGTCCTAAGTTTGGTAAGCAAATGAAGGCAGTGGCCGCAGCTGTGGCTGAAATGAGTCAGGAAGACATCAACCGCATGGAGGCTGACGGCAGATTCACATTCATGATTGACGGAGCTGAAGCTGTGGTGGAAACATCAGACGTTGAGATCTTCAGCGAGGATATTCCAGGTTGGCTGGTGGCAAACGAAGGTAAACTGACAGTTGCCCTGGAGGTGACCATTACCGAAGAACTGCGTCAGGAAGGTATTGCACGTGAATTGGTGAACCGTATTCAGAACCTGCGTAAACAGACTGGGCTGGAGATTACTGATAAGATTAACATCACGCTCTCAAAGAATGGCAAGACCGATGATGCGGTGGAGGCTTTCAAGGAATATATCTGCAAGCAGGTATTGGGCGAGAGTCTGAATCTGGCAGACCGTATTGACAATGGCGTGAAGCTGGAAATGGATGATTTTGATTTGGATATTAAGATTGAGAAGATTTAATACCTAATATTAACACTAAAAACTATTGTACTATGGCAGAAAAAACAAGATACTCCGATGCCGAATTAGAGGAGTTTAAACAGATTATCTTAGAGAAGCTGGCGGTAGCACAAAAAGATTATAATCAGATGATGGCTAGTTTGAGTGGCGCAGACAGCAATGGAACCGATGATACATCTCCCACTTATAAGGTGGTGGAGGATGATGCTTATGCATTGTCAAAAGATGAGACTATCCGTCTGGCTCAACGTCAGCAGAAATTCATCCAAGGACTTCAGGCAGCATTGATCCGCATCCAGAATAAGACTTACGGTATCTGCCGTGAGACTGGCAAACTGATTCCAGCCGAAAGGCTGCGTGCTGTTCCTCATGCTACATTGAGTATTGAGGCAAAGAGAAACCGATAATATAGAAGATTGACATTGAAAATTGAGAATTACAAGGGTTGGCTATCAGTAGCAATGATCGTATTATTGCTACTGATAGACCAATGTATTAAGATTTACATCAAAACACACATGTATATGCACGAAAGCATACGTGTGACGGATTGGTGTTATATTTTCTTTACTGAAAATAACGGTATGGCGTTCGGCATGCAGATATTCGGCAAATTGTTCCTTACTACTTTCCGTATTGTGGCTGTGGGTGCCATCATGTGGTGTCTGTATAAGTTTGTCAAGGCGAATCTCAAGACTGGCTTCCTGGTATGCATGAGCCTCATTCTGACTGGAGCCATTGGAAATATCATCGATAGTGTGTTCTATGGTGTTATTTTCAATGAAAGCACTTTTAATCAAGTGGCTTCTTTCGTGCCTTTCGGACAAGGATATGCTCCGTTGCTATATGGCAAGGTGGTGGATATGTTTTATTTCCCGATGATTGAGACCGAATGGCCATCATGGATGCCGTTGGTGGGGGGAGAGCACTTCGTGTTCTTCAGCCCGATATTTAATTTCGCCGACTCCTGTATCTCCGTAGGCATTGTGGCTTTGCTGATTTTCTACGGCAAATACGTGAACCATGCTTTTGATGTGTTAAAAAAGAAGGAATCATGAAAATCATGCGCCACATACCGTTTTGTATCTGTATGCTGTTTCTGGCAGCATGCATCATGGCTTGTGGCGTAGAGAGGCCCAAGGGCATACTTTCTGACAAAGAGATGGAGGAAGTACTGTATGACTATCATGCGGCTAAAGTGTTGGGTGATAACGAGCCTTCTTCACAAAAGTATAAGACCACTATTTATTATATGTCGGTCTTTAGGAAGCACAATATTACAGAGGAACAGTTTGATTCCACATTGGCTTGGTATTCCAAGAATCCCGAAACGTTTAATAAGGTTTACCAGAAAGTCATCAAACGTATTCAGGATGAAAAGGGAGCTTTGGAACGCTCTATCGCCATCAGTGGTAAGGGAAGAAGCTCGACGATGAAGGGTGACAGTGTGAATATCTGGAATGGCGTACCGATGTTTACGTTGACAGGATTGCCCTATGACAACCGTGTGACTTTCCATTTTGAGAACGACCTTAATTTTGAGGATAATGACACGCTGAAGCTGAACGCACGCATCCGTTATCTCAACGCTACTACCCAAAGAATCAGGGCTGAAGAAGCTGCTGTCATTTCACTTTCTATCCGTTATCGAAATGACAGTGTTATCAGCCGTTTGCAGAAGGTTACGACTGATAGGAAACAGACGTTCACTTTGTATGCCAACTCGTTAGGCAGAATCCGTGAAGTGTACGGATTCATTTATTTCCCTAAGCAGAAAGATAACCGCATCATGCTGGCAGACAGCGTTTCACTCATCCGTCTTCATGCCAAGGAGCAATAAGTTCATCCCCTTCTTCTAAATTCCGCACAAGCAATGGCTGTGGCAACCGCTACGTTTAATGATTCCGACGTACTTCTTCCTAAAGGATAATTGGGAATATACAACTTCCTGTTAATGAACTTCCTCACTTCAGACGTAATGCCGTTTCCCTCATTACCCATAACAATCAGTCCGTGTTGGCTCAATTCCTGATCATAAATATTTTGCCCATCCAATAGCGTGCCAAAAACGGGTATGCCTTTCAAACCTTTGATCATTTCTATTAATGAGACATAATGGACATGAACCCTTGCCAGAGCGCCCATCGTGGCCTGCACCACCTTGGGATTATAAACGTCCGCAGTGCTGTTGGAACAAAAGATATGCTCGATGCCAAACCAATCGGCAATGCGGATGATAGTGCCTAAATTGCCAGGATCCTGCACGTCATCAAGTGCCAAGCATAGCTGATTGCTCACCACGCTTGTGTCTGTATTTTCCTGACGTTGATTGAATATGGCGATTACATCTTGGGGAGTCTTCAACAGACTGGCACGTTGCAGTTCTTCCCTGGTGGTGATGTCTTTTTCCAAAGCCTGCACCTCGGGATGCGTTTCCATCCATTCTGCCGTAGCAGCCAGATAGCGACACATGAAGCTTTCCAGCAAGTCACCTGTTACCTTTGGTCCTTCTGCCACGAAAACCCCTTCCTCGCGTCTGGTTTTCTTTTGTTCAAGCGAGTGAATATACTTGATTCTGTTCTTTGAAATCGGCATAGCTCATTTTTTTTAGCAAATATACTGCATTTTTGGGAAAAATCATTTAATTTTACAACCAAAACGAACGTGAACAAATCTTCTTCATGATCGGACCGGTGTTACATAAGGTGGAGAAATGGCTGTCAGCTATCTGTATGCTGACGGTCTCGGCATGTTCTTCTACCAAATATGTACCTGACGGTGATTACCTTTTAGATGAGGTGAACATACAGAGCGACAACAAGGAAGTGAAGCCTGCAGACTTGAATATGTATGTTCGTCAGCAACCTAATACCAAGTGGTTTAACCTCATCAAGACCCAGCTTTACATTTACAATATGTCGGGTAGGGACTCTACCAACTGGATTAATAAGGCGCTGCGTAGGGTAGGAGATGCTCCAGTGATTTATAGTGAAGATGATACAGAGCACTCTCGGCAGGAGGTGGAGAAGGCGGTGAGGAATCTCGGCTATATGGGTGCTGTGGCTGAAGCGAAGACTAAGACGAAGGGCAAGAAGCTGTCGCTGACATATAAGGTGACCAGCGGAAGGCCTTATAAGATCCGCTCTATCAGTTATGACATTCCTGACCAGAAGATTTGGAATTATATGCTGACTGATTCTGCCAGTACTTTGTTGAAGGAAGGCATGAATTTGGATATCAATGTGTTGGATCAGGAACGTTCTCGCATTAACGATCTTTTGCAACGCAACGGCTATTACCGTTTCAACAAGGAGTATTTCTCTTATTCCGCTGACACTACTCGAAACACTTATCTGGTAGATCTGACGATGCATCTGGAGCCTTATCGCATCAGTGCCGATAGCGTCAGTGTCTGTCATCCTCAGTATTATGTGAATCAGATTCATTTTCAGACAGATTACAATGCGATGCCTGACGAGGTTAACGAGCAGGAAGAAGACACGATGGTTTACAAAGGCTACCCTGTGGTTTACAGAGGCAAGCCCTTCATTCGCCCACGAGTATTGTTGGGAAACCAGCGTCTTACGAAAGGTGAATTGTACAATGGCGATGCAGTTCAGCAGACCTACCAGAACTTTAACCGTCTGCCTGTGATGCGCTATACGAATATCCGATTTGAGGAATCCCAACGCAATGACAGCTCGTTCGTAGATGCCTACGTTCAGCTCACCAAGAACAAGTTACGTTCCGTTTCGTTTGAGATCGAAGGCACTAATTCGGCTGGCGACCTGGGAGCAGCAGCTGCTGTCTCGCTTAGCAACCGAAACCTATTCAGAGGCTCTGAATCACTGACTGTCAGGCTGAGAGGTGCCTATGAGGCAGTGTCCGGCTTACAGGGAAACTATCGCAATGAGAGCTATACGGAGTTAAGTGCTGAAGCCTCGCTGAATTTCCCTCGCATTCTGTTCCCCTTCTTGAGCCATAGCTTTGTGAACCGCATTCGTGCCAACACGTTGTTCGAATTGCGATATAACTACCAGCTTCGCCCTGAATTTACACGCATCATCGCTTCCACTGGATGGAGCTATCAGTGGGGTATGAACCAGAATAAGCATCGTCACCGCATTGACCTGCTGGATGTTAACTATCTATATATGCCTTGGATTCATCCTGAGTTCAAGGAGAGATATCTTGACCAACAGGATAATTACATCGTGAGATACAATTACGAAGACCGACTGATTGTGCGCTCTGGCTATACCTATGTATATAATAGCAACGGCTCAAGCATGTCATCCAATATCTTCAATGGCACTTCTTATACGATGCGTGTGAATGTGGAAGCAGCTGGCAACTGGCTATATGGTCTGGCTAAGCTTACTAACATGCGCAAGAACAAAGACGGTGAGTATGCCATCATGAACATACCGTTCGCCCAGTATATCAAGGGTGATTTTGAGTTTGCCAAGAACATTGCGATTGATAACCGTAACTCCATTGCCTATCATCTGGCTTTCGGCATTGCCGTTCCTTATGGCAATGCTACGATGATACCGTTTGAGAAAAGGTATTTCGCAGGTGGTGCCAATAGTGTGAGAGGATGGTCTGTGCGTAGTCTCGGACCAGGTTCGTTTGCTGGCGACGGCAATTTCATGAACCAGACGGGTGACCTCAAGCTGGAGGGGAGCCTGGAGTATCGTTCCAACCTGTTCTGGAAACTGGCAGGAGCCGTTTTCGTGGATGCAGGAAACGTGTGGACCTTGCGTGATTATGAGAGTCAGCCTGGTGGTCAGTTCCTTTTTGACAAGTTCTACAAACAGATAGCCGTTGCCTATGGCATTGGTCTCCGCATTGATTTAGGATTTTTCATCCTCCGTTTCGACGGTGGTATGAAAGCCATAAATCCTGCTTATGAAAGCGGTCGCGACCGTTATCCAATTTTCCATCCTAAATTCAGTCGCGACTTCGCCTTTCACTTTGCCGTTGGATACCCGTTCTAAACAACCGGTTTGTACTTTGGAACCAAGAGCTTCATGCAGCACCATCCTATCAGGTAAGCCACAGAGCAATAACAGAAAATGATAAAGTAACCTGCAGGCTTTCCCTGGAATCCCAAGAAGGTCAGTTGTGTGGCGTCAGCATAGTCAAACAACTTACCGGAACCAATGTTGATGAGGAATGAACTCAAGCCACCGGCTGCGCTATTCAAACCTGTTACGGTAGCTATAGCGCGATGGGGGAAGAGGTCGCTACCTACAGAATAGAGGTTGGCAGACCAAGACTGATGTGCTGCTCCCACCAGACCAATCAGGATGATAGGAAGCCAATAGGAGAAGTTGCCTAATGGCTGGGCAAACAAACCCAGCAAGGGGAACAACGCAAATATCAGCATAGCCCTCATACGTGATTTATAAGCGTTCCATCCGGTTCGGTTGATGATGATGGTTGGCAGCTTGCCACCATAGAGCGAGAGCATCGTGATACCGTAAAGCACGAAGATCAGCATCTGAGCCGTCGGATTATCGGATGCCAGTCCGTAAACGTCTGATAGATAAGCTGGAGTCCAGAACAAGAAGAACCACCACACACCATCGGTGACGAACTTACCGATTAATATGGCCCACGTCTGACGGAGCTTCAGACATTCCAGTACGGTGAGCTTAGGCAGGTTTTCTTCCTCCTTCTTCTCATCTGCAGGTTTATTCAGCTGGTCTTGCTGAATATAGGCCAGTTCGGCGGCATTCACATGTTTGTGCTCTGTCGGCTTGTCATAAATGAATACCCAGAACGCCATCCAGATGAAGCCAAGTCCACCTATTATAATAAAGGCCATTTCCCAGCCGTTACCCACACCGATATTCTTGAAATAACGTGCAAGCACAGGAATAGTTAGGGGAGCTATCAAAGCGCCTACAGTTGATCCTGCATTGAAGATGGAAGTGGCGAAAGCACGGTCTTTTTGAGGGAAATACTCTGCAGTCACTTTCACGGCTGACGGGAAGTTGCCCGCTTCACCACAAGCCAGTACGATACGGACAGCGATGAAGAAATATACGCTGACCATCGCGATCATAGAAGCCGTCTCGCCAACGGCTCCTACCATATCAACAGCATTATCCAGACCAACGACCTGTTCTGTAGCCCATCCGCAGAGTGCATGAAGGCAAGCGCCAGCCGACCAGATGCCGATAGCCCAGAGGTAGCCTCGCTTGGTTCCCAGCCAGTCGATGATTCTGCCAGAAAATATATTGGCAATGGCATAAACGATAGAGAAAATGGCCGCTACATTTCCATAGTCGGAGTCGCTCCAATGAAACTCTGGAGCAATAAAATCTTTCCACGTCAACGACAACACTTGGCGGTCCAGATAGTTCACGGTAGTCGCCAAAAAAAGCATAATACAAATGAGCCAACGCACGTTGCTCATCTTGTTTTGGATGTTTTTCGCACTCATTTTAGATAAGGTTTTGTTATTTTGTAGGCAAATTTAAAGAAAAAGTATCATTTTGCGAAAAATAATTGCTAAAATATTTGCAGATTATCAAAACGTGCACTAACTTTGCAGCAGTAAAAAATAAGAAAAATATTGCATAATGAAAGTTTTTATAGGTAAATTGTTTCAGGTGGAAAGACAATAGAGAGTATTAGTTGCTAAAGTAAAGAGAGCGTTATTTAAATGTTAAGAGAGAACAATAGGTTAGTTTTTATTAGGTTAAGTTGATTTTTGATGAGAAAAAAGAAAAGCCAATCGGGCTTTTCTTTCTCGCGGCAAGGGAATACGTGAGTATTCTCTTTCTTGTTTTTATACGTTTTGTTTATTGCCCTTCTTTCTTTACTGATTGATGCGAAAAATAAGCGTTCCAAGTAATATTTGATTAAGATTACTCATTTAAGTTTTGGAAGTAATGAAAACCCCGTATGGAAACGGCCTGAAAGGCCAAGGAGCGATTAGCCCAGGGCATCGCCCTGGGGATAAGAATGCAGTTAGGTTCGCCCTGAAAGGGCAAAAGCCTTACCTTGTCCTTTATGCTTTTGCCCTTACAGGGCGTAAATTACACATCACATCTACCCCAGAGCGTTGCCCTGGGCTATGTGCTTACTGGCCTTTCAGGCCGTCAATATTAGCTTCCGAAACATCAAATTACTCATTTTTTTAGAAAACTTTGCACAGATTTGAAACTTTTTCCTTAATTTTGCAATGCAGTCGCCCCAAACCTTGCTATAGAGTGAGGTGAAGGGTGGGGGCAGACATAGTTGGAAAAGCGTTTATCATGCGCTTTGTTTCTTTGTACTTCTAAACTTCGCAAATTTAAAAGTCCAACAAAGAGCCAAAGCAACGGTAGATGCTCATTGGGAATATGTCATTATACTCACAAATCTCCTTATTGTTATATTATAAGGTGTTTGTGGAGGTTGTTATAATCATATTTCAGCGTGGGCTTCTGCGTTGCTCGTTCAGTTGGACTGGGCAATGCGAAGGCCTTGAAGTACGGGACGAGTAACTGGTACAGACTCCCGCGCTTTTCTTTTTTTATTTAGGTATAACCGCTTTCAAGAGGGGGGTCCGAAAGCCCAAAGTCAATATTATGAAGATAACCAAATGGTTGTTGATGGCAATGGCCGGACTGCTCATTGCCTCTTGTGGGGATGACTCTAAAGATGAGCCTGTTACCCCAGTAGGACCTACAACGGTTGCCGTCACTGGTGTCTCAGTGAGCAAAACGACCGTTACTCTTGTCGAAGGTAACGCTGAGACCGTTACCGCTACCGTATCACCTGAAAATGCGTCAGACCAAAGCGTTTCATGGAAATCAAGTGATGAGTCGGTTGCTACCGTTTCAAACGGCAAGATTACTGCCCAGAAACCGGGTACTGCAACTATAACAGTAACTACTGCTGACGGAGGGAAATCCGCTTCTGTCAGTGTGACGATTACAGAAAGTGAACTGACCGCTCAACGAAAAGTTCTTGAAGACATTTTTAATCTCATGGAGGGAAGTAAATGGACCAACAACGAGAATTGGAAGACTGACGCACCGTTGAGCGAATGGTATGGTGTTACAATGGAAGGCGACCATGTGATTGGCCTTAACCTCTCCGGTAACAATTTGGGTGGCACTCTGCCTGACATACTTGCTGACCT
This sequence comes from Bacteroidaceae bacterium, assembly GCA_017471185.1. Taxonomy (GTDB): domain Bacteria; phylum Bacteroidota; class Bacteroidia; order Bacteroidales; family Bacteroidaceae; genus Bacteroides. The sequence continues at coordinate 106,160 of JAFUVZ010000050.1, read as the reverse complement.
TCCATACCTGAAGACTCTTGTTCTGAGTGACAACCACATCCAAGGTGAGATTCCTGCCTCTTGGGGTAAAGGAGCTGAGACACGTTCGACTGGAGATGAAACTATTACTCGCGCAGAAACTACGGTGGTAGTAAGGATGGCAGTCCTGATGATTCTTGATTTGAGTGGCAACAATTTATCTGGTTCGATTCCTGAAGAAATAGGTAATTTGACGAGTCTTACTAACTTGAATTTAGACGGCAATAACCTGACAGGCACATTACCTGAGTCTATAGTAAATCTGACGAGTATGGTTTCCCTCTCTTTCTCGGGAAACAGACTTTCAGGCTTGATTTCTGTAGTAATACAAAAATCGGAAATGTGGATGGGCCTGAATGAGGAGCCAGATCTTACGCAGCAAGACGGATATGAGCTTGAGAAGGAAATTGAAATCACGAGTCCGGTTACAAATGTAACACTCAGTGCAGAGACATTAGAATTGACTGTTGGTGAGACGGCCTCTTTAACCGCAACGCTTGTTCCATCTGACGCTACTTTAAAAGTTGTTTCTTGGACAAGTAGCGATACAAGTGTCGTTACGATTACAGACGGTGCAATTACCGCTGTTAGTCCTGGAACAGCCGTTATCACGGTAACCACCAAGGACGGTAACAAGACAGCCACTTGCTCTATTACTGTTAAGGCACCAGTAGTAGCAGTGACTGGCGTAACATTGAACAAAACAACTCTGACACTTGCAAAAGGAAACAGCGAGTCTCTAACAGCTGCTATAGCCCCTGATAATGCGACAGACAAGGAAGTGACTTGGAGTAGCAGCCGCACAAGTGTTGCAACCGTTGATGCTAGTGGTAAGGTTACTGCTGTTGCCGCTGGTACAGCCACCATTACCGTTTCTACCAACGATGGCAGCAAGAAAGCCACATGCGAAGTGACAGTAAACGTGCCAGTTACAGGCGTAACTCTTGACAACACAACTCTCACGATAACAGTAGGAGGAACTTCAACATTAACAGCAAACGTTGCTCCAAACGATGCAACAGACAAGGATGTGACTTGGAGTAGCAGTGATAGTAGTGTGGCTACAGTCAACACAAATGGCGTTATTACAGCGGTAGCAGCAGGAAAGGCAACTGTTACAGTAACAACGAAGGATGGCAATAAGACAGCGACATGTGTCGTTACTGTAGAGGCGGCAGCTGAGCCAGCCCCGACACCTTCTGACCCAACGCCATCAGACCCAACGCCATCAGACCCAACGCCAACAACTATAGCCGTGACAGGAGTAATCTTAAACAATTCTGTCTTGAATATTGAAGTTGGTGCGACAAGTGCTCTGAATGCGACTATAGCTCCTGCTGACGCTACTAACCAGAATGTTACATGGAGCAGCAGCGATGAGAGGGTGGCTACAGTAGTTAATGGCGTAATCACGGCTGTTGCGGTTGGCGAGGCTACCATTACCGTAACAACATCTGATGGCAACTTTACGGATACTTGCAAAGTTACCGTAAGTGCAAAGACTCAGGTCACAAACGGTGACAACCCGGAAGGATTTAATAAAGATGATGATGGCAACTGGGATAATTAATAGGAGGAAAACGTATGAAGAAAATATTTTATGGCGCAATGGCGCTTCTGTTGGTGGCGGGCTGTAATAATGAAGATTTCTCTGAACAGCCAGTTTCAACTGTGAAATCAGTAAGTACCATCAATGCAAAAATAGAGGAAACTCCTGTCACCCGTGTACATTTCGAAAACGAATTGAAAATAGCATGGAATGAAGGTGATGTAATAAACGTGCTGAGCGACATTCAGACAGAAGCGACGCAGTTCAGTTATTATGGTTCTTCGTTCACTGGCGATCCTGTTAGTGTAATGAACACTATCTATGCATGGTATGACCCAAATGGTGCTAATGACGAATTCACTACCCTAGACGGTGATAGCAAAGTGCTGAGGGCTCCGAACTATGAATATCAGTCTTTCAGTAACGGCAAGTATGTGGCACCTTACATGGTGGCAAAAGGTACAGCTGATAACCTGGTGTTCAAGCAGACTGGTGGTATCTTAAAGTTCTCTATAACAGGTTCAAAGCAGGTGACGAATGTTACATTGAAAAGCAATGATGGCATAAAGATTGCAGGCTATGACGGACACATTGACCTGAAGGCAGATGAGCCTCTGTTAGAGATTGACCAAAGCAGCTCAAGCAATGTTTCTTGGATCAGCATGGACTGTGATGTGTCTTTACAAGAGGATGTGGCCACTGACTTCTATTTCTATGTGCCTGCCATGACTTTAGCGGAAGGTTTCACTTTGACCATAGACGGAAAAGATCCAGTGACAGGAATACAATATACAATGGATAAGGTGTCGTCTGAATCGCTGACTGTTAGGCGTGGCTATCTGAAGAGCTATGCAGCCATTGAGACCGAAGAGGGTTTTGTTGAAGTGGAAGACAGGCAAATGGAGGCTCTGACCGCATTTTATAATGCTCTTGACGGTGAACATTGGAATAATAACAGCGGTTGGTTGACGGATGCGCCATTGTCTGAATGGTATGGATTAAGTGTCGAAGATGGAAAAGTTGTTGAAATTTATCTATACAACAACAACTTGACTGGTGATATTCCCGCAGAAATCAGCTTATTGTCAAGTCTTAGATATCTGTCCTTAGGTCATAATAATATCTTATCTCTTCCAGAATCTATCGGTGATATAGAAACACTTGAGAGTCTGTCTTTATATAGCAATCAGATTAGTGAGATTCCGGAAACTGTCAGCAAATTAAAGAACCTGTATAATTTGGATTTAGAGAATAATAAGTTGACAGGTGAAGTACCCTCATTCTTGTCTGAACTGACAGGTCTTCGAACCTTATGGCTTGATGAAAACTCTTTCACTGGTGAACTTCCAGTCTTCTTATGTGGTTTGAGAAATCTAAGGAATCTTTATCTAAATAACAATCAGTTTGAAGGCATGATTCCCAGGGCTTATTTTGCCGATTTTGAGAATCTTTATACTCTCAATGTCCGCTACAACAATCTGTCAGATACTATTGATAAGTATTGGCAGCAGAGTCCAATGTGGCAGAACTTGAGATATAAGTATGTGCGTGAACAGAATGAGGGCTATGGAATTGAAATCACTGGTGCGGTAACCGGAATTAGCGTTAACACTACCAACATTACCTTGCTGGTAGGTGAAAGTTTCCAGTTTGAAGTGACAGGCGTTTATCCTACAGACGCTGATAATACCGAAACTTATTGGGAACTTGAAAGTGAATACCAAAGCCAGTATGTTAGTCTGGAGAATGGGAAAGTGACCGCTTTGAAAGAAGGAACTGCATGGGTTTACGTATGGGCATCCGACAATAACGGTGCATATACTACATGCAGGGTCCAAGTTGTTTCATCGACAAATAAAGGCAATACTGAGGATTTCAAGGGTGAAGATGACAAATGGGAGAAATAACAATAGGAGGAATCAGATATGAATAAAAAATATTTAGGAATCTTGGCAGGTGTACTGCTGCTGGCCAGCTGTTCTGACAACGATGAAGGCTTTGGCCAAGGGAAAGGAGAAGTGAAGTCATTCACTTCAGTACAGGCAACCATTGGTGAGATGGGTGATACCAGAGCTTATGTGGTCAATGACAACACTGCCAGTGATAAGTCTATAGGCTGGCGCAGTGGAGACAATATTTTTGTTTTAAGTGATGAACAGCGAGACTTTACTCGTTACAGCTTATTGAATGTTGAGGATAACGTGGGCACTTTTGCCGGCGCTGAGGTGATAGGCACCGAGTTCTATGCTCTCTATCCAGAGTACAATTGGTCCATTGATGAATCTTTCCCAGAACGTGTTCGTTATGAGATGCGAAATGATGTGGCAAGTGATGGGAACGCCTTTCAGTTCTATGCTCCGATGGTGGCGAAGAGCGATGATGGCAATTTCACCTTCAGGCAAACGACAGGTATGATTCATGTATCCATAGGGAACATCTTTTATTTGGAAAGTGTAAGCCTGTACGGAAATTCTGACGAAAAGCTTTCCGGTCCTGGTTACATTGACTTGACTGAAGCTGATCCTGTTTTTCGTATTGACGAGAATCCAGAGTGGTACAGCAATTCTAAGAACGGCACGGTTGAACAGATTACAGAAGGTTCTGTCAAGGATGTATATTTTATGATACCACCCATTACTTTTGAAAATGGTTTCAGCATTGAAATTGCTGGTCGGGATGATAGTGGTAATAAGATAAATATCATTAAATCGACCTCTGCTAAGGTTACTGTTGAGCGTGCACAGGTCCGCAACTTTGAGCTTGTAGATGTGGAGGCGGAACTGAATTCAGTAGTTGAAGGTAATGTTTCTGGCAATATACAGATATCTAATGTAAGCGGGTTAACTTTAAGTACTTTAGATGATTCACAACAACTCACGAGTGGACATTTTAATACTAATTCATCTGAAAGTGAACAACCTCAATTGATGTTAGTAACAGATGAAAATGAGAACTTTATTCTATTAGGGCGTGATACTTACAGTTCAGACGATAACATCCTGATTAATGCTGAGAGTTCTGCTATTGCGTTGGTTTCATTACATCCTCTTTTAGCTCCTATTGGGTCAAATGATTATGATAAATTAGTTCAACTAATTATAAATACCCCCTCGTTTACAAAACTATTAGCAGAGGTGGAGAATTCCATAAAAGAAAGGAAGGATTTGTTTGATACACAAAACATACCATTATTAATAGCACTTAATAACGTTTATGAAGAGTTGGGTAATGAGAATACAAATATTGAATTACTCTCAAGATCATATGCAATAACTAGAGCTAGCGTTAATGTTGATACATATCCTTTATACTTGGAAACACATGATAATGTCTTGTCTATTAGAAACACCGGATTAGCACCTACTTATTATGGAACTATCAAAAATGCATCTGGAATCGTTTTGGATAATAATTTTGTTGTTCACACAAGGAATAACTATGGTGGCATGGATATGTTCACTAGAACAGTTGGTAATATGAATTTTGGAGATCCATCTTATTGGCGTTTTACAATGCAAGGAGATTATCATTTCCACTTCGATAGGTTAACTACTCAAGCTAAAAATGATTATTATCTTCATTTGGCACAATGCGCATTGAGTGCGATTAGTATTCCGATTGATAATACAAAAATCTTGACAGATTTAGGTAAGCTAGTTGCAAATGCTTTAGTTGGTTTAGCTGATGGTGGAATAACTGATTTGCACATCAGCGCAGATGAAATAATTGGCATAGTTTATGGCGTTGTTGTAGATTATTTGGGTAGTGATTTAAATCATGAATTTCTTAATTGGAGACTTGCAGGTAAACTTTTACAAAAGACTTTTATGATTTATAATCTTTCGAAAAGTGCCTTGAATGCAATGGCTCGTGTTGCATGGTGGATCGGTGCTCCAACAGAGATAGATTTTTGTCTTTGTTATGGGAATGGAATGATTAGCACTTGTTCGGAAACAGAAATATATATAGTTGGTGGTACTAATCAAGAAGGATATAAGAACCAAAGATTACTTGAGCCTTTACAAGTATTAGTTAAAACAAAAGCTGTAAATGGTGAATATGTAAGAGCCTATCAAAAGGTTAAGTTTGAAGTTGTGGATGGTAATGGGTCTGTTTCTGAATCAATAGTTAATACTGATGAAGAAGGAAATGCAAGTACTTATTGGACATTAGGAAACGGTTCTGCTAGTGATATGCAAACAGTTAGGGCATATTGCATTGATTTGGTAACGAATGAACCAATATCAGAGCCTGTTGTATTCACAGCTACATTGAAAGAAGATGCTGACATAACCATACGTCTTGATTGGACAAAATTAAGCGGTAATACTGATATTGATTTACATGTAGTAGATCCTTTAGGAGAGGAAATCTATTATAATCACATGTATTCAGCATCAGGTGGATGGCTAGATAGAGATGATATTATAGGACCTGGACCAGAGCACGTATACTGGCAAAGTGCACCAGAAGGTACATATACAGTTAAGCTTCATTATTATCCAGGGAGTGAAAGCCGTGGCGTTACCTCTTACCGTGTCACGATTAATATATCAGGAGAAGAAATCGGTTCATATACTGGATCAATTGGATATGACCAACTAATAACTTTGGGAACATTCACTATTCCTTTGGCTAACACTAGATCAGCTTCTGGTCATGTTAATTTTGTTGAGAAATTAGAAATTCAGGAAAATATGAAATTTCCAAGCAAAAAGTAACCGTAATAAAGAATAATCTTTATATTAATCTATTATTTGGCATAATAGTTTGTCATACATGTATTTCTGATGTTGTTGTGCTGCGCCAGCGTGATGCTGACGCAGCATTTATCTGCACAGTAGCTGCTATTATGCCACACAGCAATTTAATTCCGAAGTCCGATATCTTGCTTCAGCTGACGAATGGCTTCTGCTGCATTTCCTTCATATTTAGATAACAGGCTGACAAAACGGCTACCGATGATGCCTCCAGATGCATGAGCACAAGCTGCATCAAATGTCTGCTTGTTGCTGATGCCGAAACCAATCATACGTGGATTGCAGAGGTTCAGCCGGTCAACCTTCTCGAAATAGGCTTGCTTCTGACCGTCAAAGTCATGCTGGGCACCTGTGGTGGAGGCGGATGACACCATATAGATAAAGCCGTCAGTATGGTTGTCAATCTCACGGATACGTTCTATGCTGGTCTCTGGTGTGATGAGCATGATGATACGAATGTCATATTTGTCTGCTATCTGCTTGTAGGTCTGCTCGTAATCCCTGAAAGGCAAGTCGGGTATGATGACTCCGTCAATGCCACAGGATTTGCATGACTGACAGAAACGCTCGAAATCATATTGATAGATAGGATTCAGATATCCCATCAGTATCAGCGGTATATCAACATCCTTGCGGATATCCTTGAGTTGCTCGAACAACAGTCTGAGTGACATGCCGTTCCGTAGGGCCTGGGTCGCAGCATTCTGGATGACCACACCGTCTGCCATCGGATCACTGAAAGGAATGCCTATCTCTATCATACTGACACCATTGGAAGCAAGGTCACGGATTACTAGTGCAGTACCATCGAGGGTAGGACTACCTGCGCAGAAATATACAGAAAGCAGGTTCTTGGGATTGGACTGGAAAAGTTTGTTGATTCTATTCATTTTGTTAGTTAAATTTTATAGTGAATGGTTTATAGTTATTTATTTCATTTTCATAAACTCTTTGAGGAGTGCTATGTTCTTGATGCCTGGGCTGGTCTCAAAACAACTGTTGAGGTCATAACCTGCCAGCATGGGATGGGTGAAAGTCTGCAGTTGACAGACGCTTTCCAGCCCGATGCCTCCGCTTAACAGAAAAGGCGTATGACCTTGGTATTGGAGGAGCAGCTGCCAGTTGAACTGTTTGCCGGAACCTCCTTTCTGAGACGATTTTGTGTCAAAGAGGAAGTAATCACATAGTCCTTCGTATGCTTCAACACCGGTCAGATCATCAGCCGTACTGACCTGAAAAGCCTTGATGACACATATACCTTTCTCCTTCAGGCTTTGGCAGAATGCTGGAGATTCATTACCGTGCAGCTGTACATAATCCAGCTTGAAATCAAACCATCTGTTCTGTATCTCCTCCTCTGTGGTGTCCACAAACACACCCACGCGTTTGGCGAGTTCTGGCAGATAAGCTGGCTTCTGACGGCAATATCTGGGTGATTGAGGATAGAAGATAAAACCCATCATATCGGGATGCAGCTGTTCTACCGCACGGATGTTATTGTCTTCGGTCATGCCACAGACTTTTACCAATTGACGATTGACAATTGAAAATTGACAATTACTACCGGAATTCATAGTATTTCGATTTTTAGGCATCATAGTTCTTGGATAAAATGTTTCAGGGTTTCGGCAGGGTGGGGAGTCTTCATGAAAGTCTCGCCAATCAGGAAGCCTCTGTAACCGATGTCTCTTAAATCACGGATAGTCTGCGGATTGGAAATGCCACTTTCACTCACTAACACAGGATGGTAATCTAATCCTTTGACACTCTCTCGCAAAGCATCTGCCATTCGGAATGAATTCTGCACGTCAGTGACGAACGAGCCTAAGTTACGGTTGTTCACGCCCACCATCTCTGGCAACCCTTTAATGTATGCCAGTTCCTCTGGGTTATGCACTTCAAGAAGCACCTCCAACTCTATTTCATGTGCTTTATTTATCAAATTGATGCAGTCTTCCAGTGACAAACAGGCAGCTATCAGCAGCACGGCATCAGCCCCTACCAACTTCGCTTCCAGCAATTGGTATTCATCAATGATGAAATCCTTGCGTAGGATAGGGATGCTCACCTCTTGCCTCACTTGCTTGATGTATTTCAGGTTACCACCGAAATAAGGTCCGTCTGTCAGAATTGACAAAGCCGTAGCTCCAGCTTGCAGATAGGCAGGAATCACTACTTCAGGAGAAGCGCTTTCGTGAATCCATCCTTTGGAAGGCGACTTTCGCTTGAACTCAGCGATGATGCCTGTGGCAGATTTCCTTAATGCCTCAGACATACTGTAATGAGGAAGAGGGATTGCCATCACCTTTCTGACTTCATCAGCCAGATACTCCATCGAGCAAACCTGTCTGTGCTGTTCAACTTCCTGCCGTTTACTCTCAACTATTTCTTTCAGAATATCTTTCATCTTTCTTTCAGCTATTGAGTTCAACGAATTTACGGAATGTCTGCAAGGCTTTGCGGCTCTCCAGCGATTCACGGGCGATCGCCACGCAGGTTTCCATCGACTGATGTGGCTCTATCACATGGATGGCGAAGGCAGCATTCACCAGTACAGTCTGTTTCTGCGAAGCCGTAGCCCTATCGTTCAGTACATCATCAAAAATCTTGGCAGCATCTTGCGGAGAATTACCTCCAAACAACTCCTCACGGATGGAAGGCATGAAGCCCAATGCGTTGGCCTGATAAATCTGCTCATTGTTGTTAGTCATTACCTTATAACCGCTCGTCAGTGAAATCTCATCATAACCATCAAGACTCGTCACGACAGCAAACTCCATCCCTAAGCGGTTCAGCACGTGGGTGTAAAGGCGCATCTGGCTCAGGTTAGCTACACCTAATAATTGGTACGTAGGTTGGGAAGGGTTAATAAGGGGTCCCAGCAGATTGAACACTGTCGGCACTTGCAACGACCTTCGTGTGGGACCCACAAACTTCATGGCGGGGTTGAACAACTGGGCATGCAGGTATGCCATATTGCTTTCCTCCAGACTTCGTAGCAACTTGTCCTGGTCATTGGTGAATCTCACCCCATGTAATTCCAACACATTGCTCGCTCCACTTACGGAAGAAGCTCCATAATTACCGTGCTTGGCTACCTTGTAACCAGCGCCAGCCACCACGAAGCAAGAGCAAGTGGAGATATTGAAAGTGTTCTTGCCATCGCCTCCTGTTCCCACGATGTCGATGGGACGATAAGGCGAGAAGTCAATCGGGATGCGCGTTTCCATCAAAGCCTCCCGGAATCCGATTAGTTCCTCAACAGTCACCCCTCGCATCTGCAGAATTGTGAGCAAGGCAGCTATCTGAGCATCAGGATACATCTCTTTCGTGATGTTCAGCATGATTTGTTTAGTTTCGGCTGAATCCAGTTCCTCGTGGTTCAGCAAGCGGTTTATGATCTCTTTCATATTCATTCAAAGTTTTAGTTGTATATATGTATTTGGTAAGATTTGTGCTGCTTATTTGTGGTTCAGCCAATTGCTGATGATGATCTTGCCATCAGGCGTAAGTATGGATTCAGGATGAAACTGTATGCCTTGAATGTCGAAAGTTCGATGCCTCAAAGCCATAATCTGTCCTTCATTGCTCACGGCTGTCATGACCAGCTGCTCTGGAAAACCATCCTGGTCAACCACCCAAGAATGATATCTGCCGACATTGATGACATCAGGTAGTCCCTGGAACAGATAACTGTCATTTGCCTTCATTAGGAACACAGGTGTCTGTACCCCATGAAAGACATGCTTCAAATTGGTCAGCTTACCGCCAAATACTTGTCCGATTGCTTGTTCGCCTAAGCAAACGCCCAAGATAGGCTTCTTGCCGGCATAAGCCTTGATTACATCAAGCAACAAGCCTGCTTCCTCTGGTATGCCAGGACCTGGCGAGAGGATAATTTTATCGAATGTCTCCAGTTCTTCTATAGCAAACTGGTCATTGCGCACCACCTTAACCACTGCGCCCAGTTCCCTGACCAGATGCGCGAGATTATATGTGAAGGAATCGTAATTGTCTATGATGATAATTCTTTTCATGGCTATTTGTATTTAATGGATTGACTGAGCGCTGACAATAGCTCTCTTGAGAGCCCCTAATTTGTTGTTCACCTCTTGCAGCTCGCTTTCTACATCGCTCTTTGCCACGATGCCCCCTCCTGCCTGAAACCATAGGGTGTTGTTTCGGCTCACAAAGGTGCGTATGGTAATTGCCTGGTTGAGACTACCATTCAAGCCGATGAATCCAATGCATCCACCGTATGCGCCTCTATTGTGAGGTTCCAGTTCGCTGATAATCTGCATGGCACGCACTTTAGGAGCTCCGCTTAAGGTACCGGCAGGGAAAGTGTCGATAAAAGTTTTGATAGGATCAGCATCCTCATCAAGCGTTCCACTGACTCGACTTACCAGATGAATCACATGACTGTAATATTGTAGCTGTTTGTAAAATTCCAGATGCACATCATGACAATTTCTGCTCAAGTCATTGCGAGCCAAATCCACTAACATCACATGCTCAGCGTTTTCCTTTGGATCCTCGCTCAACCGCTGGGCATTGTCGGCATCCTGACGGGCATCACCCGTTCTGCGTGTGGTGCCTGCTATCGGGTCTATCGTCGCTTCTACACCCTCTATACGGCAATGAGTCTCTGGCGATGAACCGAAGATACGGAAGCCTCCGAAATCGAAATAAAACAGATAGGGTGAGGGATTGATGCTTCGCAAGGCTCGGTAGAGATTGAAATCATCGCCTTTGAAACGCTGCTCGAATCTACGTGATAGTACCACCTGAAACACATCGCCCCTGAGGCAATGGGCTATGCCTTTGCGGATGTTCTCACGATGCTGGTCGTCAGTCAGAGTTGAGGTGGTTTCACCCAAAGCCTCAAAGTCGTACAACCTGTAACTACGGTTGTGGATGGCTTTCTGAATCATGTCTAATGAAGATTCTTCCCCTTCATCCAGCATCTCCAGCAACATCATCTCGTGTTGGAAATCGTGAAAGACAATCAAGTATTTGTAGAGGATGTAATGCATATCTGGCGCATCATTCTGCTCCTCCGTACTGTCTTTCACTGGAATCTGCTCGAAATATCTCACCGCATTGAAAGAGGTGTAGCCATAGAGTCCGCAATAACCGCTATAATCTCCTTCCACATGGATGCGACTGATGAAATCATTCAAGGCACGATCCACCGTGTAGCTTTCGCTGATAGGATAATGCTCCTCGCTTTCATCCGGCATGCGGAAGATGGCGATGCCATGATGGATACTCACGCTTGCTAACGGACAGAGTCCTATAAACGAACGGTTGTTCTCGCTGCCATGATAGTCAGAGCTCTCCATCAGGGCACTTTGGGTAAATAGGTCGCGTACTTTCAGGTAAGTGCTTACGGGTGTATGCAAATCACCCAGCACTGTCTTGTGTACTGTTTTGTAGTTAAATGTCTTCATATCTACTTGTTTATTTGAATTTCAGGTAAGTTTCCATATCCTTGTCGCCTCTGCCGGAAACGGTGAGCACCACCACTTCGGCAGGCTTGAACTGTATCTTAGCTAAAGCGCCGAGGACATGTGCACTCTCGATGGCAGGAATGATACCCTCCAGCCTGGTAAGTTCATATCCGGCAGCTATTGCTTCATCATCGTTGACAGGAATCACTAAGGCACGTTTCCGGGCAGAGAGGTTGGCGTGCATGGGTCCGATGCCCGGATAGTCGAGTCCTGCGGAGATAGAGTAGGGTTCCTTAATCTGTCCGTCTTCATCTTGAATCACATACGTCTTGGCTCCGTGAATGATACCTGTCTTGCCCAAGGCAATGGTAGCTGCAGTTCTGCCCGTCTCTACACCTTCGCCTCCGGCTTCAGCCAGCACAATCTTCACACGAGGGTCATCAATGTGGTGGTAGATGGTGCCTGCAGCATTGCTTCCGCCACCCACGCAAGCCATAAGGTAATCTGGATAATCCCTGCCTTCCTTCTCTAACAGCTGTTTCTTGATTTCCTCACTGATAACGGATTGCAACCGGGCTACCATATCGGGATAGGGGTGTGGACCAACTGTGGAGCCAATGATGTAATAAGTGTCGGCAGGGTGGCAGCACCAGTCGCGAATCGCTTCATTCGTAGCATCTTTCAGCGTCATGTTGCCACTGGTAACAGGAATCACCTCTGCCCCCAGCATCTTCATCTTCTCAACGTTGATATGCTGGCGTTTCACATCGGTAGCCCCCATATATACCACACATTTCATGTCCATCAAAGCACAAACCGTAGCGGTAGCCACTCCATGCTGCCCTGCACCCGTCTCGGCAATGATGCGTGTCTTGCCCATGTGACGTGCGATGAGAATCTGTCCGATGGTGTTGTTGATTTTGTGAGCTCCTGTGTGATTCAGGTCCTCACGTTTCAGATAGATCTTGCAGCCATAACGCTGGCTCAACCGTTTGGCGAAGTAGAGGGGGGAAGGCCTTCCTACATAATCGCGAAGCAACTGCCTAAATTCCTGTTGGAATCTTTCCGTATCCATTACTTTCAGATAAGTCTGCTGCAAGTCCTCCACACATTTATGAAGTATCTCAGGAACGTAAGCCCCTCCGAATTCACCATAATAACCTTCAATGTCAACTAAAAAACTCATAATCTGATTCGGTGTTAATTGTTACACAAAATGAAAAGCCCCGTCGCAGGTTGCGACAGGGCTTCGTTTTTTTTGTTCTATATTGGCATATGTACGAGCGCTGCTCCCCTTACGACTCATTGAATCTTAACGGGCGCCACCACCAATACATATTTTCCATTGAATGTCTCATAACTTACATTTTCATTATTTTCACGATGCAAATATAAGGGTTTGTTTTGAAACCGACAAATATTTTTAGATTTTTTTCATACACCTATTATATAATAATACTAAAGCATAGGGAAAAACATGATGAGAAAGTAAAAGAAAAGGGACTGAAGTATTACTCCAATCCCTTTGCTTGGCTATAAAATAATCATCAATAAGTCATAACTGGAGGCAATTCCTTTGCCTGATTCACCATCTTGATGATTTCCTTCAATACGGGAACACGACGAACGAGATGCTTCTCCTCGTTGATTTCCAAAATCTTAGCAGTCAGATTTTCTGGGTTACGGTTCTTCAGCTCTTTCACCGTGTCAACACCAGCAGCTTCCAGTAATTCAGAGAACTGAGGGCCAATACCTTTGATGCGCATCAGATCTGCGTGGTTTGCCCAAGTCAGAATCAATTTGTCAGAGATTCCAGTTTCCTCAGCCAGAGCCTTGCGACCAGCTGGGGCAGCACACTTGTCTAACAACTCCTTTGGAGTATTGATGCCAGCAGCAATCAGCTTTTCAGCATAAGCATCGCCAACACCCTCAATGTCAATAATCTTATATGCCATAGTCGGTATTATTTAAAAGGTTAGTACTATATTAAGAGCCTCAAATATAATACTTTTTTTAATAATAAAAAAATTAATCTCTGTTTTTTGTCATTTCAGTTCAAAAATAGTGACATTTCTGAACTGTAGAGGTCCACCTTCACTTTGTAAGGCGATATATCCACGGTCAAACTGACCATCAGCCTCATTCTGAACTACACCATTGATTTTGAATACCATATGTTTCCCGATACACTCGATGTCAGCTTCGTTCCATTCGCCGAAAGGCTTTTCTGAAGGATTTTCAGCCATGCGAGGCTTAACGCCAAATTCTCCGTGCTGAGCAGCTCCTTCAACTTTATATCCACCCAAGCTGACTACCATACCGGCATTGCCGTCAGCCAACTGGCATTCTGCCCCTACAGGCCATACTTTATCGCCCGGTTGTACACGCTGGAAGATACCGCTGTTCTTGACTGCCTTGTCATCTACCCAACGCCATTCTACATGCAGACGGTAATTGCCAAACTGGCGGTTGGTGCGCATATAGCCGAAGGGATTACCCAATACATTGATAACGCCATCCTTCACGGTGAACACTTCTTCAGCCTTCACATCGCTGTTTGGATCAGTAAACAAAGTCCAACCGTTGAGGTTATAGCCGTTGAACAGAGAGATTGTGGTAGGAATCACTTCTGGGGCGGGAGCGCCAGCCGCAGGCTTGAGTTCCTTCACCCATACGTTGCGGAATTCCAGAGGACCACCTTCGCTTTGTAAGGCGATGAAACCTTCTGTCAGGTCAGTCTCTGCCTCATTGACAACCTTCCCGTTGAGAGTGAGGGTAATGTGACTGCCTTCACATTTTACTTCAACAGTATTCCATTCGCCTACTGGGCTTTCTAATCCTGGTTCATTCAAACGGAGCACTCTTCTGGGTCCACCAGGAGCTTCCACTGGATTCTTTACGCTACCCATCAAGTCTCCCACACTGTTAGTCTTCAGCTGAACCTCAACCATTCCTGGCCACAATTTATCACCATCCTGAATACGCTGGAAGAAACCACTGTTAGAGCCTTTGCCATCTGTCCAGCGGAACTCAACGTGAGCCACATAGTCAGCGTATTTCTTGACTGTACGCATATAGCCGTTAGGAGTACCGGTTACGCTGATTACACCATCTTTCACGGTAAAGACATCCTCTGCCTTCACATCACTGTTGGGGTCAGTGTAAAGCACCCATCCTTCTAAATCCTGACCATTGAACAACATGGTCTTGCCTCCGTCACCGCATGAGGTGACTAAAACTGTCAGCATTGCTGCTGCAAAAAATAATTTCTTCATAACACTATTATAATTAAAACTATTGTTTCTCCCTAAACTTGACGAAACTGGTTTCAGAAGCTTTTGTTCCTGGGCTTTCGGCTTCATTCTCCGTTTCAGCAGTTTCTTTCCTTTTTCCCCAATTACGCCAGAACATCAGTTCCTTCCAATGGTTGAAATCTTTCTTAAAGATGATGCCTAACCCCTGGGTGGTAAGATTGGTACGCGTAAAATAGCGGTCGTTGGTTTCGTTGTATGCTTTCAGGCGGATGTCTCCAGAACGGTTTACCAGCCATTGGGCATCAAAATCACCCACAAAGTTGGTGTTTGACATCCTGTTCTCCCGATATCCGAAATTACCATTCAGCAACAGACGGTTGTTCAGCAACTGCCCTGAAAGGATACCTTCAAACTCCATATCGGTCCATCCGTTCTGCCCGGTACTGAGATTGGTTCCGAAATTCCAGTTGTTGCTGTTGATGATGTTCGACAAAGCATTGTTCAACTGTCCGGAAAGGGTAGAGGATACCACACTGCTCATCACATTGGAATTCTGTGATACGTTCACATAATCAGGCGTATAGAACTTTCCTATGCTCAGCAGATAGAGAATCTGCATGTTCATCTGTTCTTCCGTCGGTATGTAATTCTGTACCAATGACTGTACTTCATCACTTTCCTGAGGCAATTCCAATCCCAGTTTCAGCTCTGGTGAAGTCATGTTGCCTGTTATATCCAACAAGCAGTTTACCTTCACCGTTGTCTGGTTAACGAACGAGCTGGCGTTAGGAATCAAGTCATTCAGAGAGGCTGAATTAACCTGGTATTTAGCGTGCCAGTCGAGCTGGGCATCCATAGGGTCGCCATTGAAAGTAAGGGTACTGCCTTCCTGAAGCTGCAGATCCTTTCTGATGATTTCCTGCATACTGAGTTTGTAAACGCCTCTGTCCATCGTATAGGTACCAAACATATTGAAGGCACCTTTGTTATAATAATTGGCGCGCAGGCTTCCTGACCCCGTGAAACTTATGTTGTCTCCCACAATAGGGTCCATGATGATGCGGAAGGTGGCATCTGGTGTAACGTCAGCCAGAATGTTCAGGTACAAGTCCATATCATGCGTGCTTTCCTCTTCTTGCTCCACATGAGTAACCATTTCAAAGTCGCTCAGCGGGATGGAATCAAGCACGGCTCGTCGCGGTGTCTTGTCATGGAACGTAACGAACTGGTTACCAGATGCAGTCGTAATTCCATCCTTAATATAATTGAAGGTAGTGTTACGGTTGGTGGTGATGGCAGCGTCAATGCTCATGCCATTATCATCATCTCCATGAATATGAGCCGTACCCGTACCATAAACGGTGCCATAGAACGGATATTCCACAGATTGCTGTGTGTTGAGTACCAGCATGTTGTTAAGGTTGAAGCGAAGGTCGTAACGCACATCAGAGAAGTTGCGCCAGAGAATCTGACCTGTAAGACGACCTTCATTATTACCCGTCTGGTCAAACATGTGTCCGTTGTTGAACACAATGCCTTCGGGGCTAACCCGAATGCTGTCACGCAAAATGAAGTCGGTATTAAGCATTCCTATCTTCAGGCTGGCTTCAGCCATCACTTTCTCGTCGGCATCCACATTCAAAGCCTTGAACTTGCCAAAGAAATGGATGTCGCCCCATACTCTGCCCTTGAAATCGGGCGTCACACCAGCGAGGAAATACTGCAGGAAACGCAGGTTGGTGCCTCTGGCTCCCACTTGCAGGTCGAGCGAAGAGGTAGGCTTGATAGGATAAATATAACCGTCAACATGAGTGCTTGCTATTGTATCTTCCTGGATATCAGCTTCTACCCAAAGACCTTCTTTTTCATGATGCCATTCACCGTGGAAGACCATATCGCCAATGCGGTATCCTTCAGTTCCGAAGTCTTTGATATTAAGATTGGAAGAGAGGAAAGGCTCTTTCAATACTCCTGTGGCAAAGGATTTACCCGTAGCGTCTCCATCAAAAGAAACGCCTAAGTCAGCGATTTCAAAGACATAAGTGATATTGATTTGATTCATATCAATAAACACCGTATCTTCTTGTGATTCAGAAATATCGCCATTAATCAGCAAATGCCTGTCTGCCTGTGAGATCAGGAAGTTGTCCACGTGAAATCTCTTACCTTCAACAGTTACCTCAGAAGGATGGATATTCCAAAGAGTGTCATTGATAATCAAGTCTGAAGGCTGGAAATCTATCTTTGCCCTGAGAGGTGACAGGTCTTTTGCCAACGACTCTTCATCTCCTTTAGGCTGAAGGAAACTCACAAGGGTAGATAGCTTTCCACTATAGGTGCGTTCACCCTTGTTACCCCAGTTCATGATGGCGAAAACGCTGTCATTACGGGCAGAGATATCAGCCACGTAATTCATATCATCATCCACACTCCTGTCGCTAACCCGTGCGGTTACATGGAATTGGTCTGCTGGCGTTTCTGCAAGGAGAACGCCTGATTCCAGGAACTTGTCGTCATACATGAAACGAGGAAAATTACCTTCTATCCTCATCTGCCGTTCTTTATCGTTAAAGAAGCCTTTCAGCGTTGAAGGCATATAGACGGTAAGCGGTATCTGGAGCAAAGCGGAGATAAACTCTGTATTGTTGAGCCTCAGGTTAAAAGAGAAGTTGTTTTCGGCTTCTTTCTGGTTCCTAAGTTTAAACAGTGATGGCACATAACGCCCAATGACCCCCATCACACTATTAGGCAAAGTCTGGTATGAATAGTAGCCTTCAATGGATCCTTCTATGAAATTTGAGTTAAAAGTCAGCCTTTTCTTGTTGTCTTCCAGTTTGATAGCAGAAACCTTGAAATTGTCAAGCACATATTTCCTTTCAGTAGTGACATATTTCAAATCATTGACATTGACCTCACCAATCATATCGTCAATCGTACTTCCTGTGAAATCGGCCATCAGATTTAGGGACAGTTCGCTCCCTTCATATTTGTCAGATAGATGGAGCGGAGTAGGGCGGAAATGATTCACATTCGCATGGAAATTGAACTGAGGAATCTTGGAGAGCATATTCAAAGAGCCATTCATTTCGATATATGCGTTGGGATCGTCAAGTAGAATCTTGCCATTATATCCGCCTTGCTGATAAGTGCCGTCAAGGGTGATGTTATGATAGGTGTAACCACTATAAGACAAAGAGTCCACAACACCTTTAACAATCACTTCCGGTTGTTGGCTTTGGGTATGTTTCCCATTTAAATCAAGACTAAAGGAAATATCTCCTAAATTATTATTATCCAATATTTTGCCAATAGAAAATCCTCCTGTCTCCAATGAACCTACATAACCAAAGGTATCTTTGTCATCATCAGATGTAAAGCGCATATTTGCCGTAAAAGCTCCCAGGTCTGTATCGAGGTCTCCGTGAGTTGTCAAATGATTGAAGGGACCGGAAACGGAACCTCTGAAACGGATGGTTCCCAGGCTTGTGACCGCATCAGGCAATTCATTAAAACTGGCTGAAAGATTACGCATCAGGAAAGCCACTCCATCAGGATCAGCATACACTTCGGAAAGTTGTCCCTGTATGGATGCTTCCGCAGGGTTTGTCAGGTTCTGAAGGTCGGCATTGCCGTTGATGCGAATGTGGTTGCCGTTTATCCTCATGACCGGAATATGCAGGTCATGAAGTGTGCCGTCTGCTGCAAGCTCCACTGATATTTTGTCCTTGAACGTCTTCAGGTTTGGCACGAAGGCCGCCACATCCTGCAGAGTAACGTCTGAAGGCATCAACCTGAAGGAGAACCGGGCTTGATTGGCGAAATCATTCAATGCAGCGATACTGTCGTAGTCAACATGGATTGTGTCCATCAGCAAGGTTGTATTGGGGAACTGTATGTCGAAATTGTCAACAGAAGCATGCCTGTTATTGGCTATGATCCTGAAATCAAGCCTGCTGAGTGAAAAACCAGAGTTCTCTTCGTCAAGACTCATTTGTTTGATGGATGCATTCAAGGAATCACTACGCAAGGCCTTTAAGGACACATTGGCACGAATATTGCTCAATTTCAAGTGATTCATACTGAATGTACCTGGATTCTCAAGAGCAGAAAGCAAATCATACGAAACGCTTCCTCGCCTGACAAGCAAAGAATTAATCCTCAAATCGATGCGAGACGGTTCTTCGCTATCAGACGACAAAGCGTCTATCAGGAATTGGAAATTAGGCTTGGATGCAGGAGTTTCTTTTTCCAGACGGGCATTGAAGCCAAATAGCTGGGCGCTGCTGATGTCTATTCTCCCGTCAAACAAAGGCTTGATGTCATAAGTAGCTGAAACCCTTGCCACACGAATCATTTCAACACCTTGTTGGTCATCTAACCGGACGTCTTCGAGGATAATCCTATTCAGCAAGCCAATGTTAATATTGCCGACAGAGACATTGGCACCAAGCAACTTGGAGAGTTCTGAAGAGGTAAAAGAAGATATTACACGCTGTATAACGGGTATATTCAGCGCTAATATGATGCCGATATAGCTGGCCAAAACGATACCGACAACTATCTGTATGGCTCTTTTCAGGACTTTCAGATGCTTATTTTTTATTTTACCGAAACAAAATTACTCATTTTAATGAAATGATTGATACATTATCACTAATTTTGTAGCCGCAAAATGAAAAAATAGGTATGAGTACAATTATTTTAGGCATAGAATCATCGTGTGACGATACTTCAGCCGCCGTGATTAAGGACGGCTTTCTTCTTTCAAATGTCGTGGCCAGCCAAGCTGTGCATGAGGCTTATGGTGGTGTGGTTCCTGAATTGGCTTCAAGAGCTCACCAGCAGAACATCGTGCCTGTAGTACATGAGGCTTTGAAAAGGGCAGGGGTAAGCAAAGAGGAACTGAGTGCCATCGCCTTTACCAGAGGGCCGGGCCTGATGGGTTCATTGCTGGTAGGAGTATCTTTCGCTAAGGGTATGGCTTGCTCTTTAGGCATACCATTGATTGACGTTAACCATTTGACAGGTCATGTTTTGGCTAATTTCATTAAAGTAGAAGGAGAAGATAGCGAACAGCCTTCTTTCCCTTTTCTCTGCCTGTTGGTTTCAGGAGGAAACTCACAGATTGTTTTAGTCAAGGCTTATAATGATATGGAGATTTTAGGCCAGACCATTGATGATGCGGCTGGCGAAGCCATTGACAAATGTTCCAAGGTGATGGGTTTGGGCTATCCTGGCGGACCTATTATCGATAAACTGGCTCGTCAGGGGAACCCTAAGGCTTTCACTTTCAGCAAGCCACATATTCCCGGACTGGATTATAGCTTCAGCGGCTTGAAGACCTCGTTTCTTTATTCTTTAAAAGAATGGCTGAAAGATGATCCCGATTTCATTGAGCATCACAAAGTTGACCTGGCTGCTTCATTGGAAGCAACTATCGTGGATATCCTGATGGATAAGCTCCGCAAGGCGGCTAAGCAATACGGAATCAAGGAAGTAGCCTTAGCTGGCGGTGTGTCAGCCAATAACGGCTTGCGTAACGCTTTTCATGATCACGCCAAGCGATACGGATGGAAGATTTTCATTCCTAAGTTCAGCTACACCACCGATAATGCCGCCATGATAGCCATTACCGGCTATTACAAATATCAGGACAAGGATTTCTGTCCGATTGATGCGCCAGCTTATTCAAGGGTAAGTATCTGAATAGGTAATAAGTAGCTTAGAGGCTTAGCTTCCATGATTGATGGTTAAGATAGCCTCTTAAGCAACTCCTGGCATCCTTCGATTACATCTATCCAGGTGGCTTCAAAATCTCCTGTGTACCAAGGGTCTGCCACATTGCCTTTTCGGGAGGTGTAATCTAATAGCTTGTGTATTTTCCCTTCTGGGTCGCCACCTGCAATGCGTGTCATGTTGCGAATGTTCCAATCGTCCATACCTATCAGTAAGTCAAAACGTTGGTAATCGTTTCTTGTCATCTGGCGAGCCGTCTTACCCTTACATGAAATACCATGTTCACCCAGTTTGCGTTTGGCAGGGGGATACACCTCATTGCCAATCTCTTCTGTTGATGTAGCAGCTGACTCTATATAGAACTGGTCTTCCAGTCCTGCCTTCTCCACCAGATCTTTCATCACAAACTCCGCCATCGGACTCCGACAAATATTCCCATGACAAACAAACAGTATCTTCTTCATATTCTTCTTATTGTATGATTATTTGCATTATCTTCTCAAAATAATTGCAAATTTACTCCTTTTTTTGCATTATTTCAAGGTTTTGTCTGTCCAATGACACTTCACATCAGCTGAAGACAACAGATTCTTCAGCACAATCTGCTGTGAATTTATGTTCATAACCCTATGGATTAGAGTAAGCAAGTCATAGGTTAGCAAGTATCAAGCCTATTGTTAGTAAGTATCAAGTCTATAGTTAGCAAGTATCAGGCCGATTACTTGAAGTAAACGACCCTTTAACCTGAACTAAACGCCCTGCTTACCCGCACTAAGCGGCATGATTCTCGAGAGAATTCCGCTCAGGAACCCGTTGAAACACACCATTTCACAAAAAAGTCATCACTCTTCATAAGGAGTACTTAAAGTTTTGATAATAACGTGTTTAAGTACATGAAGTGTTTGTTTGCCACTTCATACCTCTTCATGACTCCTCACCAAAACCAGCAAGCACAAGCCATGAAAACCTATGAAGACTAATGAAAACTTATGAAGTGCTGAAACAACACTTCATGCTGTTAATATGCAGTAGTACAGCATGTTAAGTGCGTTTTATGAAGAGTGAAGACTTTTTTTCAAAATGGACGATTTTACCTACACAAAAGCTAAGCTAAAGGCAATGATGAAAGTCTTTAATCCAAATCCTTTGATTGTAGTTAATGCAGAAAAAACACACTCTTTGTTGATTCTTTACCCAAAATCCATTATATTTGTAGGTTAATTATATAACGGTATAAAAAGATACTGAAACGTTGATTGGGTAATCGTTTTTTAGATTATGGCAAAGAAAGATAATACTACCTCAATAGGATTTGAGAATGCAATATGGCGAGCTGCCGATAAACTGCGTGGCAACTTGAACGCTTCTGAGTATGAAGGTGTGGTGTTGGGACTGATTTTCCTGAAATACATCAGCGATAAGTTTGAGGCTAAGTTTGCCGAACTACAGGCAGATGAATATGCCGATGTGGAGGACAAAGATGAGTACGAAGCCGATGGTGTGTTCTTCGTGCCACAAGATGCGCGATGGGATGTAATCAGCAAAGCAGCACATACTCCACAGATAGGCCAGATTATTGATGATGCCTTGCAAGCCATTGAGCGAGAGAACCCAAAGTTGAGAGGCGTCTTGCCAGGCAACTATGCTCGTCCTGAACTCGACAAGCGCCGTTTGGGCGATGTGGTGGACCTTTTTACCAATATCCACATGCTGGCATCTGGCGATGAGAAAGACCTCTTAGGTCGTGTCTATGAATACTGCTTGCAGAAGTTTGCTTCAATGGAAGGTAAGAATGCAGGCGAATTCTATACGCCCAGTTGCATCGTGCGCACCATTGTTGAGATTTTGCAGCCCTATCAAGGTCGCGTTTATGACCCTTGCTGTGGCTCTGGAGGTATGTTTGTGCAGAGTGCCAAGTTCATCAAGAACCATCAGAAAGACATCAACAATATCAGTGTTTATGGTCAGGAAGCCAACCCCAGCACTTGGAAGATGGCACACATGAATGTGGCCATTCGTGGCTTGGAAGCCAACTTAGGGCAGAGTTATGCTGATACGTTCTTCAACGACCAGCACCCCACGTTGAAAGCTGACTTCATCATGGCCAATCCGCCCTTCAATCTGAGCGATTGGGGAGCCGACAAGCTGGAGAAAGACCCACGTTGGAAATTCGGTTTGCCACCAGCTGGCAATGCCAACTTCGCCTGGATGCAGCACATGATACACCACCTTTCGCCCATAGGCCGTATCGGTTTGGTATTGGCCAATGGTGCATTAAGTTCACAAACGGGTGGGGAAGGAGATATCCGTCAGCGCATCATAGAAGCCGATTTGGTGGAAGGCATCATTGCCCTCCCTTCGCAGTTGTTCTATAGCACAGGCATTCCAGTATCTTTATGGTTCCTGTCGCGCCACAAACAGCAACCAGGCAAGGTGTTGTTCATCGATGCTCGCAATATGGGTACGATGGTCACTCGTGCCGTTCGTGAACTGATGGCTGATGATATCCAAATAATAGCAGATACTTTTGAGAGCTATCGTAATGGTACCCTTGAAGACGAGGCAGGCTATTGTGCAGTGAAGTCATTGTTGGATATTCAGGCACAGGACTTCATCCTTACCCCTGGGCGTTATGTAGGCATAGCAGCACAAGAAGATGATGGCGAGCCTTTTGCTGAAAAGATGAATCGCCTCACCTCCGAACTGAGCGGACTCTTTGCTGAGAGTCATCGCTTGGAGGAGGAAATCAAGAAACAACTGGGAAGTATTGGCTATAAGATTTAAGTAGTAAAATGGAAGAAAACAAGATAGTAATATATCAAACGGAAGACGGACAAACACAGATTGATGTGCGTTTGGAGAATGACACGGTGTGGCTGACTCAGGCTCAGATGGCTGAATTGTTCCAGACAGATCGCACTTCGATAGTTCGTCATATTAACAATATATACAAGGTTGAAGAGTTGGACAGAGATTCAACCTGTGCAAAAATTGCACAAGTTCAAATTGAAGGTAAAAGAACAATAAAACGAGCGATTCCATTCTTTAATCTGGATATGATTATTTCTGTGGGTTATCGTGTTAATTCTAAACGAGGTATAAAATTCCGCCAGTGGGCAAATCGCATCTTGAGGGAATACCTCGTTAAAGGCTATGCCGTAAATCAACGTATTCATAGTGAGCAGATGGCAGAGTTGCGTCAGCTGGTGGGCTTGTTAAGTCGCACTATTCAGAGCCAGCCAGTACTTTCAAATGACGAAACCAATACATTGTTTGAGGTGGTTACTGACTACACCTATGCCCTTGATACCCTTGATAACTACGATTATCAACGGCTTGTCATTGACAAGACGACAAAAGAAGAACCCTTCCATGCTACTTACGAGAATGCGATGGAGACCATCAATGCTCTGCGCGAGAAGTTTGGAGGAAGTGCACTCTTTGGCAACGAGAAGGACGATTCTTTTAAAAGCAGCATAGGGCAGATTTACCAGACTTTTGGAGGTAAGGACCTATATCCAAGTGTGGAAGAGAAGGCTGCTATGTTGTTATATTTGGTGACGAAAAACCATTCTTTCAGCGATGGCAACAAACGTATTGCTGCCACAAAGTTTTTGTGGTTCCTCAATAACAACGGCATCCTCTATCGGGCTGACGGCAGCAAGCGTATAGCTGATAATACCCTTGTGGCACTTACTTTGATGATTGCCGAGAGCAAGACGGAGGAGAAGGATGTAATGGTGAAAGTAGTGGTGAATTTAATTAATCAGCAGAATTAAGCGATGGAGGAGTGGAAAGAATATAAATAGTAAATTCTCATTTATGGAAGAATGGAAAGAATATAAACTTGGAGATGTCTGTTCCCGTTTAAGGAGTGGTAAAGGCATAAAAGCAGACTCTGTTTTCAATTCTGGTAAATATCCTGTGATTGGAGGTAATGGAGTTCGAGGATACGCTGACGTGCCTAACTTTGAAGGACAAGCTGCTGTTATAGGTCGCCAAGGGGCTTATTGCGGTAATGTACGTTTCTTTGAGGGGGAAGCTTATATGACCGAACATGCTGTTGTTGCTGTTGGTAATGAACTTGCCGACACTCGTTTCCTTGCTTGTCTTCTCTCCTTAATGCACTTAGGAAATCTTTCAGCCCAATCAGCACAGCCTGGCATTTCTGTACAGACTCTATCCAAACAGCCTATTCGCCTGCCATCTATTTCTTATCAGAAGAAAGTTTCAGCTATAATCAAATCCCTTGATGACAAAATCGAGGTGAACAGGCGGATAAACGATAATTTAGAGCAGCAAGCACAAGCGTTGTTTAAGTCTTGGTTTGTTGATTTTAAGCCCTTCCGAAATGGTGAGTTTGTGGAGAGTGAATTAGGAATGATTCCGAAAGGATGGAGAGTAGGTAAACTCAGCGAATTAATTGAAGTAAAATATGGTAAAGACCATAAGAAACTTGTGGATGGAATAATTCCTGTTTATGGATCTGGAGGTTTAATGAGATATGCAGAAAAATCATTATTTACAGGAGAGTCTGTTTTAATACCGAGAAAGGGAACTTTGAATAATGTAATGTATGTTAATGAGGCTTTTTGGACGGTTGATACAATGTTTTATAGTATTCCAAGAATTGCGGATATTATGCTTTTTGTTTTTTTGTTTCTTAAAAATATAGATCTGTTATCATTAAATGCTGGTTCTGCTGTTCCGAGCATGACAACTGAAATTTTGAATAATATGAAAATGATTATACCTGACAAACTAACTATTAATAGATTTAATAGCATTGTATATAAGTTATACTTAATCATAAAGCATAATAAGATTGAATCCCGTCGCCTTGCAGAACTTCGCGATACCCTCTTGCCAAAGCTGATGTCAGGAGAACTGAAAGTAAACTAAAAAGTGAGGTAGTTATGAGCAAAAAGTCGATAAGGTTTTTCAATGATCGCGAAGTGCGAGCCGTTTGGGACGAGGAACATAGCAAGTGGTGGTTCTCGGCTACGGATATTGTGCGTGCCATCAATAATGAGGATGACTATGTGAAAGCTGGTAACTATTGGCGATGGTTGAAAAAGAAATTTACTACAAATGGCATTCAACTCGT
Organism: Bacteroidaceae bacterium; assembly: GCA_017471185.1. Classification (GTDB taxonomy): domain Bacteria; phylum Bacteroidota; class Bacteroidia; order Bacteroidales; family Bacteroidaceae; genus Bacteroides. Next base: position 80,283 of record JAFUVZ010000050.1, on the reverse strand, counting down.
GAGCGTCACTCACGACTTCAAATTCGAGGCTCCTGATGGCAAGCAGAGATTTGCTGATGCGTTGGATGCAGATTGTGTGCAGATTTTGGCTCAAAACTATCCTAACAATCGTGCGAACGCTTTCCTTCATTGGTTCACTTATAGCGATAACAGCATAGACGGGCAAAGTAAGAAGAAAGCCTATACACTCATTGAAAGTGGTTTGTTAGATAGCATGAACCCAGGCACCATCGAAAGCCTTCAGCAGATTCATGCTTACCTCTTTGGTGGTCTTTATGACTTCACCGGGCAGATTCGTACCAAGACCATTTGGAAGGATGGTACGATGTTTTGCCGTGCTGAATACCTGAAGTATAATCTGGGAATTATTGAGAATATGCCTGAGACTACCTTTGATGAGATAGCCGACAAATATGTGGAGATGAATGTGGCACATCCCTTTATGGAAGGTAATGGGCGAAGCACACGCATCTGGCTTGACTTGATTTTCAAGAAACGCCTGAAGTTGTGTGTGGATTGGAGCAAGATAGACAAGAAAGACTATCTGGAGGCTATGCGCAAGAGCACTACTGATGCCAAACCAATCAAAGATTTGCTGAAAGGGGCTATGACAGATAAGATTGATGACCGTGAAATCTTTATGAAGGGCATTGACTATTCATATTTTTATGAGCAGGAGGATTGAACTATGAGCACCAATATGTATATAGAAGATAGCTACGAGCAGACACTGATACAACTGTTCCAAGAAATGGGATATGAGTATGCGTGTGGCTACGATGTGGAGCGTGACTATCGCGAGCCGTTCTATGGAGCCGACTTGCAGAAGGCGTTGCGACAACTCAATCCCATGCTGAGCAATGAGGTGCTGCATGAAGCCTATCGTCTGGTAACGCATGTGAACGAGGGCATCTTGGAGCAACGCAACGAACAGCTGATGGACTACCTGCAGAATGGGGTGGAGGTGAAATATACACAGGATGGTCGTGCAAAGACGGCATTGGTGCGATTGATAAACTTTGACGAGCCTCTGAACAACCACTTCAAGGTGTGCAACCAATGGCGTGTGGTGGAGCATGAACCTATACGCTGCGACATAGTGGTGTTCATAAACGGACTGCCGTTGGTGGTGATTGAGCTGAAATCGCCAACAAGCGAAGAGGCAAGCGAGGAAGATGCCTACTTGCAAATCAAGCAATATCAGCAGAAATGCCCAAGCCTGTTTGTGTATAATGCCTTCAGCGTAATCAGCGATATGCTGACCAGCAAGGCAGGAACCATTACCGCAAAGGAAAATAGGTTTATGGAGTGGAAAACGGTGGATGGTAAGATAGAAACCAGTGACATAGCCGATTATGAAACTTTCTTCAAGGGTATATTCCAGAAAGAAAGGTTGATTGACATATTACACAACTTTGAATGCTTTGACCATAAAGACGGGCGACTGGCAAAGATTATGGCTGCCTACCACCAGTATTTTGCCGTAAACAAGGCTATGGAGCATACGGCTACTGCCGTTGGTGGTGATGGGAAGATTGGTGTGTTCTGGCATACACAAGGCTCAGGCAAGAGTCTCTCGATGGTGTTCTATGTGCATCGACTGATACAGGAATATCCGCAATGTACCATTGTGGTGGTGACAGATAGAAACGACCTTGACCAACAACTGTATGAGCAGTTTGCCGGTTGTCAGAAATTCTTGCGACAAGAACCTCAGCGTGTGGGTTTCGATTTGAACGAAAAGGGCAAACTAACCAAAACTGCAGGGCGTGAGGACCTGGTGCGAAAGCTGAAAGACTTGCAAACTGGTGGCATCATATTTACTACCATACAGAAGTTTGAGGAGGGTACTGGGGTATTGTCGGAACGTGAAAATATCATCGTGATAACTGATGAAGCTCATCGTTCACAATATGGTGACGAGCATTGGGACAGCAAGGCTGAAAAGATGAAGAAGGGCTTTGCCCTGCTGATGCACGAAGCATTGCCTCATGCTTCATTCATAGGCTTTACAGGAACTCCTATTTCTGAGCGTGACAGGGACACCAAAGAGGTGTTTGGCGACTATATCGATGTGTATGATATGACACAAGCTGTGGCGGATGGAGCTACAAGGCCTGTGTATTATGAAAGTCGTGTAATCAACCTCAACCTCAATGAGGAAGCCCTCAGAAAACTGGATGAGGAATTTGACAAACTGGCAGAGGAAGGGGCTACTGATGAACAAATCAACAAAGCTCGTCAGGACCACAGCGGACTGAAAGAGATTCTTTGTCATCAAGATACCATCAATAGTCTGGTGGAGGACATCTTGAAGCACTACGAAGAGAACCGTCAGTACGAACTGACAGGCAAGGCGATGATTGTGGCCTACAACAAAGAAGCTGCCGTAAAGATATATAAACGAATTTTGGCATTGCGTCCCGATTGGACTGAGAAAGTGCATGTGGTGGCAAGTGCTGCCAATACTGACAAAGAAGAGTGGCACGAGATTATTAACGCCAGGAAGAACAAGGAATATGCAGCTCTCTTCAAGGATGATGAAAGTCCGATGAAGATTGCTATTGTTGTGGATATGTGGCTCACAGGCTTTGATGTGCCTTCATTGGCCACAATGTATGTATATAAGCCCATGAAGGGCCACAACCTGATGCAAGCCATAGCTCGTGTGAATCGTGTGTTCCCTGAAAAAGAGGGAGGCTTGATAGTGGACTATGTGGGTATTGCCCAGGCTTTGAAACAGGCGATGCAGGACTATACCAATCGTGATAAGAAACAGTTTGGTGATCCTGACATCACGAAGACTGCACTTGTGAAATTCCAAGAGAAACTGGAAATCTGTCGCGACTTGCTGCATGGGTTTGACTATGCTGGATGGTTTGAAGGCTCTGACGCTGAGAAATCAAAACTTATCAAGGGTGGGGTGAACTACTGGCTGGCTCCTGACAGACAAGAGCAGATGAAGGACTACATCAAGGAGAGTCAGTTGTTGCATAATGCACAAACATTATGCAAATCATTACTTTCTTAGCATGATAAGTTGGAAGTTTCATTTATGGATGCCGTGAGGATAATGTTGATACGTTTCTCACAAGGTGGCACCAAAGTGACGAAGAAAGAAATCAATGAGAGAATAGCTCATTTGCTGGAGCAGAGTATTCAGAGCAAAGGGGTCATCAATCTTTTTGATACGAAAGAGTTCTCATTATTCGACGAAGGTTTCTTGGCTGAGTTGAAGAAGATGAAAGAAAAGAACCTGGCTGTTCAGTTGCTGCAAATGCTGTTGAAGGAGCGTATCCACAAATTTGAACGTACCAACATTGTGCAAAGCCAGAAATTCAGCGACTTGATGAACAATGCTTTGTCGAACTACCTGAAGGGCATGCTTACCAATGTAGAGGTGATTGAGGAACTGCTGAAAATGGCAGCAGAAATCAAGAAGACGGAGGAGGAAGGCAATGAACTGGGCTTGACGGTAGAGGAAAAGGCATTCTATGATGCTTTGTCATCACCAGCTGGTATTCGTGATGCCTATACTGACGAACAGTTTGTGGCATTGACCAAAGAACTTACTGAGACTTTGCGCAAGAATCGCACCATCGACTGGAACCATAAGGAATCGGCAAGGGCCAAAATGCGTGTATTAGTGAAACGCCTCCTGAAGAAATATAAATACCCACCAGAGGGACAGGAACAGGCTCTCCAAACCGTTATGGCGCAATGTAACAAGTGGGCTGATGATGAGGATAACTTCTATACAGAACCTTCAGAACAAGCTCCTGTTCCTTACATCCAACTGGATGAAGAAACTGAAAACTATCCAATGGCAGCGGAGGGGAAGGACTTATAATAAAAGAAGCACAGCCGATAGGGTTGTGCTTCTTGTTTGATATGGGAGTAGGGAGTTACTCGGTTTCGTAAACTACGCCTTGCTCTTCCTTGCACTCGTGCTTCTCGCGTACAACCTTCTCGCCTTCCTTCAACTTGCGGGCCTCATACTTGAAGTCCTGGAAGCTCTTGATGAGGTTCTCTTCAGAAATCTTGTCAGCATCATATTTCACTGTCACCGTCTGGGCAACGAGACTGGTAGTGATGCCTTCAACGCCATTCACCTTGATGAGGTTGGTCTTTACACGGTTCTCACAATTTGCACAATGCATCTGTGGAGTAGTGGTTACAACTACGGTCTTGATGTCTTTTGCATAACCTGTTACGGCCAAGAGGCACAATCCAATCGCTAAAATACTTTTCTTCATTTCTTTCAGTTTTATAGTTAATAATTTATTCCAAAACAGTAATCTTGTTACTGTAACCACTTTTCTGTTGCAAATTTAGGCAAATTCTCCGAATTGCCAAATAATTTCCTATATTTATCTGCCAATTTGCTGGTAATACTCATTGGCCTGACGCAGTGTATCGGGCTTTCCGATGTCAAACCAAGTGATATCTTTTAGCTCATAGCCGTGAAGCTGGAGTCGTTGGCATACTGAGAGATAGAACGGTATAATGGAGAATTTTCCCTGCCACTCGGTACCTTCGCCCATATAGCGGAACAAGGTGGGAGAAATGACATGAATCCCTTCAAACGCCAGTTCTCGATATCGAACAGGATCGTAATCAAAGCCATCTGGCTTTACCTCACCAGTGTTATGATTGAGCCATCCGTGCAGACGCATATCTTTGTCGAACAATAGCTTGCGAGTGGTATTTCGGTCACTCACCAACAGGGTACCATCAGCACCACTCTCCACGTGTTCCTGATATACCTGATTCAAATCGATGTCGCTGAGGATATCTACATTGTGTACCAGAAAAGGCGAATCGCCTTCCAGGAACTGCCTGGCTTTCAGAATGCCTCCTCCTGTATCCAGCAATTCGTCGCGCTCATCGCTGACACAGATATTCATGCCGAAATTGTCGTTGGCACGCAGGAAATCGATAATCTGCTGACCGAAGTGATGTATATTGATAATCACATCATTGAATCCAAATGACTGCAACCTGAGCAGGGTGCGTTGCAGCATAGGGACTCCAGCCACAGGTACCAGTGCCTTTGGAATGCTGTCGGTTATTGGGCGCAGGCGTGAGCCGATGCCTGCTGCGAATATCATAGCACGTTTATACATTGAACATTAAACATTGAATATTGAACATTGAACATTGAACATTTAACTCTTGGCCCGTAACTATTTCGCCGGCAGAACCTGCTGGATGTTTTGCTCTCGATGGATGAGATTTACCTCTACACCGAATTTCTTATTCAGATGTTCTGCCAGATGCTGAGCGGCATAGACAGAACGATGCTGACCGCCTGTGCATCCGAAGCATACGGAAAGGTTAGTAAAGCCACGCTCCATATAACGCTTCACGGAAGCATCAACCAACCCATAGACATGTTGCAGGAAGGTGAGTATCTCTCCGTCATTCTCTAAGAATTGAATCACCGGCTGGTCTAATCCGATAAACGGCTTGTAGCGGTCGTATTTACCTGGGTTATTCACAGCCCGGCAATCAAACACATAGCCACCACCGTTGCCTGTAGGATCATCAGGAATACCTTTTTTATAAGCGAAACTCATCACCTTCACCACCAATGGCTTCTTCTGTTGCTCCTTAAATTGTTCCAGTTCGGTGAGCTGCTTCAGTACTTCGCAAAGATAAGGGTATTCGGGATAAGGATGCTTCAGCAACTGACGCAGATTCTCCATGGCGAAAGGAATGCTCTGCATGAAATGGGGCTTCTTCTCGAAATAGCCGCGGAAACCGTAAGCACCCAAGACCTGCATTGTGCGGAACAGTACGAAATGCCTCAGCTGGGTGAAGAATTCATCATCATCCACTCGCTTATAAGTGCGCAAGGAACCCAGATATTCATGCAACAGCTCCTGGCGAAGGCTATCAGGGTAGTTGGCTTTCGCTTGCCAAAGGAAAGAAGCCACATCATAGTAAAAAGGCCCTTTTCTTCCTCCTTGAAAGTCGATTAACCAAGGCTCCCCGTCCTTGATCATCACATTACGGCTTTGGAAATCGCGATACATGAAAGTGTCTGACGAACTCTTCAGCAGCACATCGGCCAATCGTTGAAAATCATCTTCCAGTTGGTTCTCCTGGAAAGCCAGTCCCGTAGCTTTGAGGAAACAGTATTTGAAGTAGTTCAGGTCCCACAGGATGCTTCGCAAATTGAACTCCGCCTGCGGATAGCACATCCCGAAGTCCATTCCTTCAGCACCTCTGAACTGCACCTTCGGCAACAGACGCATCGTCTTCTTCAGCAGTGTTTTCTCCTCTTCGCTGAACTGATGGGTAAGTCTGCCTTTCTCAATCGCCTTAAATAACAAGGTGTCACCCAAGTCCTCCTGGATGTAGAACATCTGATCGTCACTTACGCCAAAGACCTCAGGTACAGGCAGTCCCTTTCGTTTGAAATGTCTTGCCATATAGATGAATGCCTGGTTCTCTTCGGGTGATTCACCTCTCACGCCAATCAGCGTTGGATTGCCCTTCAGTCGATAATACAGGCGGTTAGAACCGGAAGAGGGCATTTCCTCAATGGTTTCAGGCTCATGGCCTGTGTATGCGATATAAAGGTCTTTCAGTTGATTGTTCACCATAATTTTTTGTTTTTAACGATGCGAATATACGTATTTTTCGAGAGATATGCTTATCTTTGTGACATAAAATGCGTTTAACCATGAGAAAACTGCCCCAATTATTGATTGCGGCTCCTACATCAGGAGCCGGAAAGACTACCGTGAGCCGGGGTCTGATGGCGTTGCTGACGGCAAAAGGCTTTCGCGTGCAGCCATTCAAATGCGGGCCCGACTATATCGATACGAAGTTTCACGCTCAGGTTTGTCATCGTCATTCTTATAATCTGGATACCTTTATGGCTTCGCATAATCATGTGCGTCAGCTATATGTACAGAAGGCGCAAGAGGCGGATGCCTGCATTGTTGAAGGCATGATGGGCATGTTCGACGGCTACGACCGCGACAAAGGTTCTTGCGCTGAGATTTCAAGCATACTTGGATTGCCTGTAGTACTGGTTGTTAATGCCCAATCAGCAGTTTACTCGATGGCCCCTTTGCTGAACGGTTTCATCCATTTCAAGGAAAATGTCAAGGTGGCAGGCGTGATATTCAACAAGGTAGGATCTGAGCGTCATTTCGCGATGCTTCAGCAAGTTTGTGACGACTTGCAGTTGCGTTGTTTCGGCTATCTGCCCAAGAGGCAGAGTCTGGAACAGACTTCACGCTATTTAGGATTGGATTTCAGCAAGATGAGTCAAGAGGATGAACTGGCGGCTCTGATAGATGAGTATATAGATTGGCAAGGATTGATGGAAGCCACAAGTCTTCCTTTGGCAGAATCTCCTTCTGTTGAAAAAAGACTTCATGAACCAATTCATACTTTGGTGGCCCGCAGTGATGATTCGTTTTCATTCATTTATGCCGAGCACCTTGATATGCTTCATCGTTTGGGGAAAGTGTCATTCTTCAATCCAGAGGAAGAAATGGAGATTCCTACTGACATTGACTTGCTTTACTTGCCTGGCGGATATCCGGAAAAGCATGCGGAAGCATTGGTGAAGTCAGCCAAGACAAGGGAATCCGTGCGGAAGTATATTGAGCAAGGAGGCAAGGCTTTGGCCGAATGCGGGGGTATGATTTACCTTTCGCAAGGCATCGTTTCTGACGAAGGCTCGTTTGAGATGGCTGGCGTTCTGCCGTTCTCAATATCGATGCGTAAGCAAGACCGCAAACTGTCGCTCGGCTACAGGCAATTCTGCTATAACGGACAACCGTTGCGTGGGCATGAGTTCCACTATACGCAGTTCGTTCCGATGAATGATATGCCAGAGTCGGCAATACAGGTGTATGATGCCAAAGGGAATGAGGTGCCGACCCCTGTATTCAGATATAAGAACTTGATATCCAGTTATACTCATTTATATTGGGGTGAGACTGACATTATGAAACTTTTTAGGAATAACCGCTATGAATAAAGTATATACAAAGACGGGCGACGAGGGAATGACGAGCCTTCGAGGGGGTGTAAGGGTTCCGAAGGATGATATCCGTATTGAGGCGAATGGCACGATAGATTTGCTGAACGCTTTGATTGGCAAACTCCGTGTGATGCCTGAAATTGCTGACGAATGGGAGCCTTTCCTCCTGGACATTCAGAAAGAACTGATGGGCATCATGAGCCATATAGCAACGCCTCCTGGCAAGAATAATCCGCGACAGTTGCATGTGGAGGAACTCATCGAGCTTATGGAACGGAAAATGGATGAGGTAACCGCCAAGATAGAGGAGCGTACACATTTCATTTTACCGAGCGGATCATTGGCTTCCGCAGAAATACATATTGCCCGTACGGTAGCTCGTCAGGCAGAACGTCGCTTGTGGACGGTAAACGGGGAGTTTCCAGTGAATCCTGCCATCATGCGGTTCATGAACCGGCTCAGTGATTTTCTGTTTATTATGACGAAGGAGCAATTGCAGTGTGAGGGAATTAAGGAGGAAAGCTGGAATGGATAATGAAAATGTATAATGGAAAATGGATAATATTCAATGTTCAATGCTCAATGCTCAATCTTCAACGGTTAACGTTTTGCGTCCTGTGATGTTTGCGGGAACGGGGAGCGATGTGGGTAAAAGCATTATCGCTGCGGGTTTTTGCCGTATCTTCAAGCAGGACGGCTATCATCCTGCACCTTTCAAAGCTCAGAATATGGCGTTGAATTCTTACGCTACACCAGACGGCTTTGAGATTGGCAGGGCACAGGCTGTCCAAGCTGAAGCAGCTGGTATTCCTTGTCATACTGACATGAATCCGTTGCTGCTCAAGCCACAGAGCGATCATACCAGTCAGGTGGTGCTGAACGGCAAACCTATTGGCAACCGTCATGCTTATGACTATTTCCGCAAGGAAGGGCGAGAGGAGTTGCGCCAAGCTGTCTGCGAGGCCTACGACCGACTGGCACAGCGTTATAACCCCATCGTAATGGAAGGAGCTGGAAGTATCTCGGAAATCAACCTCAGAGACAGCGACCTGGTTAACCTGCCGATGGCGATGCACGCTGGAGCCGATGTAATATTGGTGGGTGATATCGACAGAGGCGGGGTGTTTGCGAGTGTGTATGGTTCAATCGCATTGCTCAAACCTGAAGAAAGGAAGTATATAAAAGGTATCATAATCAATAAATTCCGTGGTGATATCCGACTTTTTGAAAGTGGTGTCAAGATGCTGGAGGAGTTGTGCCAGGTGCCTGTGTTGGGCGTGATACCTTATTATAAAGATATCTATATAGAGGAAGAGGACAGTGTGGCTCTCGCAACTAAATCCATGCAGGCGGAGCAGGGGAGGGTAAATGTGGCTGTGGTGCTGTTGAGACATCTCAGTAATTTCACTGATTTCAATGTGTTGGAGCGAGACCCTCGTGTACATCTCTTTTATACCAACAATACGGAGGATATCCAGAAAGCTGATGTTATCATTCTGCCCGGTAGTAAGAGCACTATCGACGACCTCTATGAATTGCGAAGGAATGGTGTGGCTCAAGCTATCATTCATGCACATCGCAACGGAGCTTCCGTCATGGGCATTTGTGGAGGATATCAGATGATGGGTGTGGAAGTGCTCGACCCTAATCATGTGGAGGGTAGCATAGAACGTCTGCCAGGTTTGGGACTGTTGCCTGTAAGTACATCGATGACTGGAGAAAAGGTTACCCGACAGGATGCTTTCAAGCTTGCGACAGGGTCGGCAGATACCGCATTGATGCAGGGCTACGAGATTCACATGGGAGAGACGGTTCCTGTGGAAGAAGCGGAACCTTCGCCGCTGACTGTCTTTGCCGACGGACACCCTGACGGGTATTTCGTTGACGGGAAGTGTATGGGTACCTATATTCATGGTATTCTCGACAATCCCGCTTTTATCGATTTTCTGTTGGAACCTTGGAAAGAGAAAATGGATAATTCCAACAAGACTTTTGACTATCAAAGTTTTAAGGAAGAACAATACGATAAGCTTGCCGACCATATCCGAAAGCATGTGGATATGGAGAAGGTTTATCAAATACTGAAAAATCATGATTGAAGGACACGGGGATGACAGTTACCGTTACGGACGGAAGATAGAGATGAACTTCAGCTCAAATATTTACAGCCATGCTGATTTGAGCGGACTGCAGACTTATTTGCGTGAAAAGATGGGGGTTATTAGCAGTTATCCTGAGCCTGAGGCTTTCGCATTGGAACAGCAGTTGGCTGAACGGCATCATATCAATCGAGAAGAGGTGTTGGTTACCAACGGAGCAACTGAGGCCATTTACCTCATCGCCCATGCGTTCAACGGATTGAAGGCGGTAGTGCTGCAGCCCACTTTCCGCGAGTATGCCGATGCCTGCGTGATGAACCGAAGTGGGGTGTCGTCTATCTTTCAGATGCCGGGAGAAAGAGAACGCTTTCTGTTGCCATCAGACGTGAGGATGTGCTGGCTCTGCAATCCCAACAATCCAACGGGTAGTGTAATAGAGAAGCATCAGTTGGAACAGGTGATAACGGCCAACCCTCAAGTGACCTTCGTTATCGACCAGTCGTATGAGCATTTCGTGATGCAGCCTTTGTTTTCTGCGGCAGATGCTTTGCAGTTTGACAATGTACTGCTGTTACATAGTTTGACGAAGCGATATTGCGTGCCGGGATTGCGTTTGGGTTACGTGACTGGAGCTGAGTATCTGATGCAGCAGTTGCGTACCCATAAGATGCCTTGGTCGGTCAATGCGTTAGCGATCGAAGCGGGATTCTATCTACTGAGTCACGATATCGAGGGGTTGCCTCCGATTGAGTCCTATCTGCAAGAAGCCCAGCGGTTAAGAAATAAACTCAATGCCTTAGGTGTTTTGGTGGTTTGGGAGACTTGTACCAATTTCATGCTGGTACAATTACGCTTCGGAAAAGCTTCTGCCTTAAAAGATTGGCTGGCTGAGAATCATGGTATTCTCATTCGAGACGCTTCTAATTTTAAGGGACTCGATAACCGTTTCTTCAGAGTTGCTGCCCAGCGTCCTGAAGAAAATGATAAGTTGGTGGAGGAAATTAAGGAGTGGATTCTTGAATAATGGATAATGAATAATGGAGAATGGATAATGGAGAATGGAAAATGAATAATGGAAAATGAATAATGAATAATGAAGAATGGAGAATGATATAGTGTACAATGGAGCATTGTCAATTGTCATTGCCGCTTACCTGCTGGATTGTCTGTTGGGTGATCCGGCATGGCTGCCACACCCAGTGGTTTTATTCGGCAAGATGATATCGAAGGGAGAGCATAAGTTGAATAAAGGTGAGCATCGCAAGCTGAAAGGTGCCTTGCTGGCTATCAGCTTGGTGCTGCTTGTATTCTCTGCCACATGGGGCTTGCTCATGCTTTGCAGGGAAATATTTCCTTGGCTCAATGTTGTTCTTCAGATAATCCTGGTTTTCTTCTGTTTGGCTGGCACCACTCTGATTAAGGAAGTACGCGACGTATTTCTGGCGCTTGACCGTTCACTGGAAGAAGGCAGAAAGCAAGTGGCGCGAATCGTAGGACGAGACACTACCCGGCTTTCCGCACAGGAAGTGAGGAAAGCTGCCTTGGAAACCTTGGCAGAGAACCTCAGCGACGGAGTGATAGCTCCTTTATTCTGGTATATAGTATTAGGTGTGCCTGGTATGATGGCCTATAAGATGGTAAATACACTCGACAGTATGATTGGTTACCATTCTGAACGATACCTGCATTTCGGCTGCTTTGCTGCCAGACTCGATGACGTGGCCAATTATATTCCTGCCCGTCTGACGGCCTTGCTGATGGTACTGGTGGCTGGCAAGCCCCGATTGCTGGCTTTCGTAAAACGCTTTGGGCGTTGTCATGCAAGTCCTAATTCCGGCTATCCGGAATCAGCGTTGGCGGGCATCCTCGACTGTCAGTTTGGTGGTCCCCACATCTATTTCGGAGAATTATTCGACAAGCCCTATATCGGCACCAACGACCGGGAACTTACCACAGCAGATATGCGCCTGGCAATCAAGATTAACCGCCAGGCTGAAATCCTAATGGTATTGATTACAGTAGCTATCGTCTGGCTGATTTAGTCTTCGCCAAATACCTGAATCACTAATGATTTAAATTCCTCGTAAGGCTGAGTGCCAGCCAATTCAGACAGAGAGTTCATCAGACCGCGATAATGCCAGGCATGCTCCTTGGGATCAGTTACGTGGAAACGGTTCCAGAAAGCATCACCAAGTACGGCATAGTCGTGAGCTATCGCCCTCATGTTAGAAAGCTTGTCGCCCATAGCCACCACCTTTGCTTCATAAGGAGCTGAAGCCAGATGGTCGATAGCCAGTTGCTTACGTTTGTGCCAGGTTTCTGAATCAGAGCCAGGCAGCTTTTCGTCACTCTCCCAAGCCACAAGGTTGGCAACCCGCTCTCCAAAAAGTTCCTTCAGTTGTTCCACTGTAGTATCTGTATCCTCTACCGTATCATGCAGGGCAGCGGCAGCCAACAACTCTTGGTCAGGAGTAATCGAGGATACAATCACCATTGCCTCCATCGGATGAACGATATAAGGAAATCCTTTCCCTCTTCTTTCAACATTTGCGTGGGCTTCTACAGCAAATTTAATAGCTCTGTCGAGCAAACTTGAATCAATTTTTGCCATACTGTTTATTGTTTTTTATGCATAAACGACAGGTTCTCAGCCTGCTCCATAATCATATCTACCAAGAATTCATTGCTGTCGTCTTTGCCGTTTATCTTATCGAAAACCAGTCGCAGACCTGGGCGTCCGAAATTCTTCAAGGCGTGAACCAGACACAAGTTCTGCACACCTACATTCTCTGCCATAATATCCAGATCGGTCAGTGCCAGTTGCGAGACAGCTAACTGATAAGCGTCTTCTTCATTCTCTTTGATAAACCGCTCAATATCACCTATGTTCTCAAAATTGAAAGCAGTGAACACACGGAAATACGGCATCAGTGAGGTCGGGATGATCTCCGCCTGATTGACAGCGGCGATACGCTGGTTCAACCTCTCGAAAGGATGCGTGTCCAGGTAATTGCGGAAGTTGTCTTGCGAGAGTACCACTTCATCGAGCTTACCGCTCTTTACGAGTGACTGCACCTGGCGGTTGTATTCAGCGATATCGGTGCGAAGCCGGCTGAACTCATCGTCAATGAGCTCCAGCATACCAGCCAGACGGCTAAACTGACGTTTATACTCGCTTGGTATCTGAACCAGACTCTTGTACCCCGTATCGTGCTCGATAGTTGACCACGCATGCTGCAAGGCTGTACGCATCTGTAGTTCAAACCAAATCTCACCCAATTCAGGCTCGTCCTTCACCATTTTCTTAGGCAGGCGGCAGATGTAGTGCAATGAGTTATAGCCGAAACTGTTCAACTGGTGAGCCTTACGCTTGTCAACCGAATTGCTCCAGTCGATAATGAAAGTATGGTTGATGATGGCCGCAATCTTATCCACGTCGTCGGTGTAGAAGGTAATGATACGCAGTCCCACCAGGTCAGTTATATTTTCAATGCTTTTATATTTGGCACCTTTCAGTTCCAGTTTACCTGCCAAAGATTTCTCTTGTTTCGTGCGGTGTTCTATGGCAGTCACATAAATGCCCTGTTCATCCAGCAACTCCTGTATGATTTTATACGCCTTTTTCTCCAATTTTACCAACAGCGGGCGTTTTTTCTTAAACTGCGACAGCAGTTCTTTTCCATGTTCATCAAGTTGTATGTTCATCTTAATCGGATAACTACAGATTAATTAATGCGGCAAAGTTAATTGTTTTGTATGAGAAAAACAATTATATTTGCAGGCAGTTTTACAGATAAAGACATAATTTTAGATGAAGACAGGACTGGTTTTAGAGGGTGGAGCTATGCGTGGATTGTTCTCTGCCGGAGTGTTTGACGTCTTGATGGAAAACGGCATCACTTTCGACGGACTGGTGGGCGTTTCCGCCGGCGCCTGCTTCGGATGCAATATCAAGAGCCGACAGATAGGCAGAGCCGTGAGGTATAATATGGCGTTTGCCAAAGACTGGCGTTACTGCAGTGTCCGGTCATTGGTTTCTACGGGCAATCTGTTCAATGCGGAGTTCGCTTACCACAGAGTGCCTTCGGAGTTCGACCTGTTTGATAACGAGACATTTGAAAGTAATCCAATGGAGTATCACCTGGTCACTACCGATGTATTTACCGGCAAGGCCATTTATAAGAAGATTGACTGTGGGGGCGACTATCTGTATGAATGGATACGCGCTTCCTCAGCGATGCCGGCTGTGTCGAAAGTCGTTGAGATTGACGGACTGAAAATGCTTGACGGAGGCATATCCGATTCCATTCCCCTCAGATATTTCCAGGAGCAGGGCTACCAGCGTAACCTGGTGATTCTCACACAACCAGCTGGGTTTGAGAAGAAGCCCATGCAGATGATGTGGCTTTTCAGACTGATGCTGAGGAAGTATCCTGTACTGGCTGATGCTTTGGCTGACAGACACATTATGTATAATGAGCAGTTGCATTACCTGGAAACAGAGAAAGCTAAGGGTGATACTTATGTCATCTGTCCGAAAGAACCCCTGAAGATTGGGCGCATCAGTCATGATCCGAAGGCGATGAAAGAGACCTATGAAGAGGGTAGGGCGATGGCGATTAACCAGTTGCAAGCAATCAAAGATTTTATAAACAAATAAATGATGTTTGATACATTTGTCTTAGGGTTAAATCTGGCCGCTTGGATTACTATTGTGGCTGTGATTTGTATGTTTCTGACGCTCATCTTCACCAAACTGCGTGAGGATGTGGTGTTTTTAGGTGTTATCGCTGTCTTATTGATCTCGGGCGTGCTGGATACTGAGGAAGCGTTGGGTGGCTTTTCATCCAACTCGGTTGTGGTTGTGGGCGTTTTGTTCGCTGTTCTTGCCGGGCTGACCAATACGGGTGTGTTGCAATGGATTTCCAGGTATATGCTTGGCACACCAAAAGGCTATTCGTCAGCGGTAGTACGCTTGATGGCGCCCGTAGCCTTGCTGAGTTCCGTACTGAGCAATACCACTGTGGTAGCCCTTTTCGTCAATATAGTCAAGGTATGGAGCAAGAAACTGAAGATTGCTCCCTCGAAGCTGCTCATTCCATTGAGTTATGCCTCTTGCCTGGGTGGTATCTGTACCTTGATCGGTACGCCTCCAAACCTGATTATTTCTGGCCTTTATGCCAGCGAGACAGGCATTCAGATGAATATCTTCGCTACTACCATTCCTGGTCTTGCCTGTCTGGTGGTGGGAATCCTTACCGTCCTGGCTTTCCAGCGTCTGCTTCCAGTGCGTCAGAGCGTTGAGGATTCTTTCAAGGAAACCTCTGAATATACCGCCGAACTGTTGGTGC
Organism: Bacteroidaceae bacterium; assembly: GCA_017471185.1. Taxonomy (GTDB): domain Bacteria; phylum Bacteroidota; class Bacteroidia; order Bacteroidales; family Bacteroidaceae; genus Bacteroides. The sequence goes on along the minus strand of JAFUVZ010000050.1, from coordinate 64,825 downwards.
CGGCTGATTACAAGCATATCGGCATGACTGTAGAGGAAGCTGGACTTATGAATGTTGACGGTGGCAGTCTGATTGAGATTGTCAGGTTCGACCGTGAAATTATCTCTCCGGTTCCTGGTGATGAATATTTGATGGGTGGCGACCGACTGGTCTTTGCTGGTCAGGTGAATAAGATCCTGGAGCTGAAGAAGACACATGGTCTGGTGAATGCTGACCATCCTGTTTTCAGCATCAATGAAGTGGACAAGAAGCGTAAGCTGCGTCTGGCCTATGTGATGCGCGACTGCGAACTTATCGGCCTGCGTATGTCGGAAACTACGATTGAACATGACCATCAGCTCTCGCTTGTGGCAGTAGGCCGTCACGGAGAGCGTATCATTCAGTCGCCCAGAGACATTGAGATTCGTATGGGCGACTCTCTGCTTTTGGAGTGTGCGCCTCGCACCAAGGATGTGGCGAAGGTTCGCGGTCTGCAGTTCTTCCACAATCCTGATGTGATGGCTGAGTTCGGCATGAAGACGCTCGTATCTACCTTGATAATGATTGGCATGATTGTGCTGTCGAGTCTTGAGATTATGCCGTTGTTGCAAAGTGCTATCCTGGCTGCCTTCGCTATGATGGTGTTCCATTGCTGCACACCTGAGCAGGCCATGAAAGCGGTCAACTGGAATATACTGATGATTTTTGCGGGTAGTGTAGTGATTGGCACAGCCATCCAGAAGACAGGCGTTGCAGAAGCGTTTGCCAATGGCCTGATGAGCCTATGCGGACAAGACAGTCCGCTGCTGGTAATGGCCGTCATGAGTCTGGCCGGTACCTTCCTCACAGAGTTTATTTCCAACACTGCCGCTGCCGCCATCTTCTATCCTATAGTCTATCAGGCCGCTGTTTCTATGGGTGTCAATCCGATGCCGTTCCTGGTGTCGCTGATGATTGCCGTATCATGCAGTTTCGCCACACCTATCGGCTCACCTACCCATATGTTGGTTTACGGTCCTGGAGGTTACCGTTTCTCCGACTTTATGAAGATTGGTCTGTTTATGAATCTCATCATCTTGGCAGTCAATCTGATTGTGGTCAATCTGCTGTATCCCATTTGACTAAAGTTTGAATGAAATAATAAAGAAAGCTGTTCCTCATAAGGGGAGCAGCTTTTTCTTTTCATTTATTCTCTACAAACTGAGAGGGGGTAACTCCAGTGATTTTTTTGAAGAGCCTGGTGAAATGATGAGGATATTCAAAGCCTAACAGACGGGAAGTCTCATTGACGTTGTAGCTCTTCATCAGCAAACTCTTCGCTTGATTTATCACATAGTTGTGGATATAGCCGATGGCTGTACCGCCCGTGGCCTTACGGATCATGTCCCCGAAGTAATGAGACGAATAATTGAGCTCTGACGCACAATACTGCACATTGGGTAATCCTTTATCCAACTGGCGTTCTTCCCTGAAATACTTCTCCAGTAAGGCGTGAAACCTTTTCAGAATATCCGTTGTGGCTTGCTCTTCTTGTGAAAGCTGGCGCAGGTAGATCCGGTTACAATACTCCAGGATGAGCCTGATGTAGCCAAGCAGTACCCGTTGCAACACTGGGGAATCCTCATGACTTTTCAATTCTTCGCGCATCTGGCTCAGCAGGTGGGTGATAAATGTCCATTCTTGGGGTTCCATCCGTAGCGATTCGGTAGCGAAATAGGAGAAGAACTCATACTCATGGATCTTCTGCTCCAGGTCGGTATTGTGAATCAGTTCTGGCGACCAGAGCAGTACCCAACCGCTCAGAAACAACTGTTGCCCGTTGTCTTCGATCCCGCCAATCTGTCCAGGAGCTACGGCGATGATAGAACTGTCGCTCGCCTGCACAATCTTGGTTCCGTAAGATAGGATTTTGGGAAATTCTTTCTGGATGAACAGCCCATATACGCCATAATTGTTCAGGCTCTGACGGAAGGGAACTACCTCGTCATAGTGGATGATGCTGACCAGCTGGTGAAGTTTTGGAGCATTCACAAACTCAGCATATACATTCGGGTTGTCAACTTTCAGAATCTTCTTCATGCAGGCAAAGTTAAACATTATTCTGCAAAATTGGTAGATTCTTAGCTAAAATCTGTATCATCTATTGCAAATAAACTCTGTAATTTTGCAAACGGAAATAAAACTAAAATGAAAAATGAAACATTTTATAATCCTGATGATGGCGTTGGTCTTTACCTCTTGCTCGAAAGATAGCGGAGGTGTGATGGCTGAACCACCCGTAAAAGAAACGATTAACCAACAAACTGACGAAACAGTTATGAAGCAGAAATTAAATCTCACCATCGACGGAAAGAAGTGTGAAGCCTCGTTGGTGGATAATGCAGCTACTAAAGGCCTTATCGCTGCCTTGCAGCAGAGTGACATCACTTATAAGGCTGACGATTACGGAGGCTTTGAAAAAGTGGGAGCTTTAGGCCGTTCCCTCTCAACCGACAACCAGCAGATTACTACCGTTCCCGGTGACATCATGCTCTATAACGGCAATCAGATAGTCATTTTCTATGGATCTAATTCATGGAGCTATACCCGCATCGGAAGAATTGATAATCAGACGGTAGAATCGTTGAAATCATTCTTGAAGGCAGGAGAGGGCAGCGTGAACGTTACACTCTCGTTGAAAGAGAATAATCAATTTTAATATTTGCGATATGAAGACATCACTAATCTCTGCAATGCTCGCAGCCATGCTGCTGTCGGCTTGCCAGCCAATGGAAACGAAAACTAATAATGAAAACAATATGAATCAGTTAGAACTTACCCAAGAATGGGACAAGACTTTCGCTAAAAGCGACTTAGTGGATCATCGGAAGGTGACTTTCCACAACCGTTACGGTATTACTCTTGCCGCTGATATGTACACCCCTAAGAACGTCACCGGCAAACTGGCGGCTATCGCAGTGAGCGGTCCGTTCGGAGCTGTTAAGGAGCAGTCGAGCGGCCTCTATGCCCAGCATATGGCTGAACGCGGATTCCTGGCCATCGCTTTCGATCCTTCGTTTACTGGAGAGAGTGGAGGTGAGCCTCGCCGTATGGCATCTCCTGACATCAATACTGAAGATTTTCTCGCTGCCGTTGATTTCCTCTCCGTTCAAGACAATGTAGATCCAGAACGAATCGGTATAATCGGGATCTGCGGTTTTGGTGGTATGGCTGTCAATGCTGCTGCACTCGATCCACGCATCAAGGCTTCAGTAGCGATGACTATGTATGATATGACGAAGATTAGCGCAGAAGGCTACTTTGGCAGTGAAAACACTCCAGAGCAGCGTATGGCGAATCGCAAGGCTATTGCCGCACAGCGTACCGCCGACTACAAGAGTGGCACTTATCAGCGTGCCGGAGGTGTGGTTGATCCTCTGCCAGAAGACGCACCTTGGTTTGTAAAAGACTATCACGCATATTATAAGTGCCCGCGTGGCTATCATGCCCGCAGTGGCAACAGCACTGACGGATGGAATGTAATCGGTACCCAGTCGTTCCTCAATCAGCCTCTGCTGGCGTGGGCTCATGAGATTCAGAACCCAGTGCTGCTCATCCACGGTGAGAAGGCACATAGCCGCTATTTCTCAGAGTACGCTTTTGAGAAGATGACGGGCGTAAAGGTGGAGAACGAGAACAAGACAGTGGGAAATAAGGAAATCATGATTATCCCAGGCGCTTCTCATGTTGACCTCTATGATGATGTGGCTGGTGTGATTCCTTACGATAAGATTGAGGGTTTCTTTAAGACAAACCTTCATTAATGCTCCCCTAAAATCATATAACGGAAAGCACGTCAGATAATGATTTTTTTGTTGCATTAATCCCTCACGAGGAATTTTTCCGTCCCTCGTGAGGGATTATTTTTTTTCTCGTGAGGGATTTATTGCCAACAGATGCTCAAGGAGAAGTAAACCTTGTTCATACATAACCAAGCGGTAAATGCTTGGAGAATGATTTATCGTGTAATGGAAAATGGCAAGATAAAGAACTTACAAAACATGAAAATACTTATTTTTTTTCAAAACTACCTACATAACTACACTAATTTTCGATAAATATCATATTTTCAGTAGAATATAGAGATTATTATAAACACGTAAACTACACTATAACTACACAAAACTACATAGTAACTACATACGTTTCTTGCTTCGGTCTCACGAGTATTATGCTTATATCAAGCCGTACATCGACTTATGGAAAGCAGTAAAATTCTCGAGAGAATTTTGTCATCAGCTACGTTATCGCAGGTCTTTTGCTACAAGTAAGCGGCTAAATTCTCTCGAGAATTTAGCCGCTTACTTATGGCTTCAAAGCCTGTAACATATTGGAAAGCATCGCTTTGCTTGGTGATGAAAGCGGCTTACATACTGCATCAATACTGGATGCCTTTAGGCTTGTGCTTTCCTACATGTAGTTAGTGTGTAGGTAAAGTGTAGTTTGAGTGTAGTTATAGTGTAGTTTGAGTGTATGTAGCTGTTTGTATAAAATATTAATATACAAATATTTATAGTGATTAGTGTAGTTATGTAGGTAGAATCGTCAAAATATACACAAAACAAATCACAACTCAATCACATGAGGCTTGATGTCGGTGTCATGAGTGGCGAGAGATTCAATGCAGTCGGGTGACATGCTCTGCTCCCTGATCCATTGCAGTGACTGGCGCTGCTTCTCCTTATCGAGCGAGATGCCGCTGGTGATCATTTCCTTCCATGATTTCGTGGCATAGCCGCCATCAGAGAAAAGCAGGACATAACGGCCCTTACACTTCCCCTGTGTGCAATACATGAATCTTCATTTCGTTCTTAAAGGTTTTTATTTAAGTCAATATTAAGTCGATGCAGCAAATCCTTGTTGTCTGCCAGCAAGTTCCAGATGGCGTCTTCTGAGAGAACTCCACGCTTCAGTCCAGGGGGCAGTTGCCCGGCTTCATCAGCTGCCCGGTCGGCTTTCCACTCCTCACTGCCATAATACTCGTCCAGCTCATTGATGTCGCTCTGCATCATCTCAAACTGATTCAGCGCCACTTCCAGTCCTCTGACAGCTTTCAGTGCCAGATTCAGCTTGCGTTCCATCTTTCTGATTCTATTTATCTGTTCCATAATTCAGCGTTTAGATTATTGTTTAAGGATGGATGTAGGGTGTAGGTTTCCCTACACCCTATGCTTTATTTCAGCCACTTATCGAGCCATTCAAAGAACGTGCGCTGCCAGAGGATACCGTTCTGAGGCTTCAATACCCAGTGGTTCTCATCAGGATAAATCAGCAGTTCGGCAGGCACACCACGCATAATGGCAGCGTCAAAGGCAGCCATAGCTTGATTGGCAGTGATGCGGTAGTCACGCTCTCCGTGAATGCAGAGGATTGGGGTATCCCATTTATCTACGAAGAGGTGAGGAGAACCGGCATAGGTCTTCTGTGCAATCTTGTTCTGCTTGTCCCAATACGGGCCACCCAGATCCCAATTCACAAACCATTTCTCTTCTGTCTCCAGATACTGCATGTCGATATTGAAGATACCGTCGTGGGCGATGAAAGCCTTGAAACGCTTATCGTGGTTACCAGCCAGCCAATAAACAGAGAAACCGCCGAATGAAGCGCCTACGCATCCCAGACGGTCTGCATCCACGTAAGGCTCCTTAGCAATCTCGTCGATTGCCGTGAGGTAATCTTTCATACACTGGCCCATATAGTCGCCGCTGATAGCCTCGTTCCATTCGTTGCCGAAGCCAGGCAGACCGCGACGGTTAGGAGCCACGATGATGTAATCGTTGGCAGCCATCATCTGGAAATTCCATCGGTAGCTCCAGAACTGGCTTACGGGGCTCTGAGGACCGCCCTCGCAGAAGAGCAGAGTAGGATACTTCTTGTTAGGATCAAACTGAGGTGGGTAGATTACCCATACCAACATATCCTTATTGTCGGTGGTCTTCACCCAACGGCCTTCTACCTTACCCATCTCCAACTGGTCGTAGATAGCCTTATTCTCGAAGGTCAGCTGTTTTACTACAGCGCCAGCCATCTTGTCGAGCTGATAAATCTCATCGCCCATCATCATGCTGTGACGCTTGGTGAGCAACTTGTCGCCACATAAAGCCAGAGTGCCGTAATCGTAGTCACCCTCGGTAAGTTTCGTCAGCTGGTCGTTGTTCTTGAGGTCTATATTATAAATATGTGTCTGACCGTGCCAAACGCCAGTGAAATAGAAACCGTCAGAAGAGTCATTCCAGATGAACTCATCAACGTTGCTCTCGAAAGCCTTGCTGACGAAACGTTTCTCGCCCGTCTGCAGATTCATGATAAACAGACGGTTCTGGTCGCTCTCATAACCATCATGCTCCATACTCTGCCATGCGATGTACTTGCCGTCAGGTGAATACTGAGGATTGGTGTCATATCCCATAATCTCAGGGCAGATATTGGTAGTCTGCTTGGTTGTCAGGTCATAGATATAGATGTCTGAATTGGTAGAGACAGCATATTCCAGTCCGGTCTTCTTGCGGCAAGTGTAAGCAATCTGTTTGCCGTCTGGGCTCCAAGCCAGCTGCTCCATGCCTCCGAAAGGCTTCATCGGGCTCTCGTATGGCTCCCCTTCCAGCAGGTCAGTGATGTTCTGTAATCCGTTGCCATTCAAATCAGCCACAAAAGGATGGGGAGCTGTTGTCACCCATTCATCCCAATGCTTGTACATCAGGTCGGTAATGATGCGTCCGGAAGCTTTTGGCAGGTCTGGGTATTTGTCGGCTGTACTTGCCACCGTCTTTACCTGGCTTACGAACAGCACCTTAGTCTCATCTGGAGAAAGAGAGAATCCCTCAATATCTCCGTCATAATCAGTGAGCTGCTTGCGTCCGGTACCATCTGCGTTCATCTCCCAAATCTGACTGCTGCCGCTCTCACTGCTCAAGAAACGAAGCTTTCCGTCTTTGGTCCAGACCAGATTACTCTCGCCCTTTGGAGTGTGGGTAATCTGTTGGTTTCCGCTTCCGTCAGGATTCATAACGAACACCTCAGTATTGCTTTTGTTCTGAGGCACACTGTAGTAGCTTACTGTATAAGCTACCTTAGATCCGTCTTGTGACACAGTCATGCCGCCAATGCGTCCCATCGCCCATAGGGCTTCGGGAGTCATGCGTTTGTTCACGATATTCAGCTCAGTGGTGCGTCCGATGAGGTCTTCACTGGTCTGTCCATTCTGCTGATTGCCACCGTTACAGGCAGCCAATGTCATTGCTGCTGACATAATCAATAGATTTGTTTTCTTCATTGCTAATAAGATTATTTTCAATTTCTGCTGCGAAGATAATGAAAATTCGCTATTTATGCTTACATTTGTTCATTGAAATATTAAAAAACTATATTATGAGAAAACTAACAGCATTTGCTTCAGCCCTCTTTCTGGGCTGTATGGCCTTGCAGGCACAGACTCACGAACTGGTGTTGCAGACCAAGAAGATAGGAGCACCCATCCAACCGACAATGTATGGTATCTTTTTCGAAGATATCAATTTTGCAGCTGATGGTGGACTTTATGCCGAACTGGTGGAGAACCGTTCTTTTGAATTTCCTCAGCGGTTGGAAGGCTGGAAGACCGTTGGTAATGTTCAGGTTCGTGAGGACGGACCGTTCGATAAGAATCCTCACTATGTGCGTCTGGGATATACAGGTCATAAGGATAAGTTTACCGTCATCGAGAACAGTGGCATCTTCGGTATTGGCGTCAAACAGGATGCAACCTACCGCTTTTCCGTATGGGCGAGAATTGCTGAAGGAAATGATCCCGTGAGGATACGCGTGGAGCTTTGTGACCCATACGGGAATGAAGAACGGCAGGCTTTCGCAACGGAGCGGGTAACTATTGATTCTAAGGAATGGAAGAAATACCAGGTGGTGATCAAGTCGCCCCGCACTAACCCCAAGGCTTCATTGCGAATCTTCTTAGAAGGCAAACAGGCTGTTGATTTAGAACACATTTCACTCTTCCCAACAGACACTTGGAAGGGTAGGGAGAATGGTATGCGCAAGGATCTGGCACAAGCATTGGCAGACCTGAAACCTGGCATTTTCCGATTCCCTGGCGGTTGTATCGTTGAAGGAACAGACCTTGATACTCGCTATAATTGGAAGAATACGGTAGGGCCGGTTGAGAACCGTCCGCTGAATGAGAACCGTTGGCAATATACGTTCCCTTATCGTTATCTTTCTGATTATTATCAGAGTTATGGACTTGGATTCTATGAATTCTTCCAACTTTGCGAGGATTTTGGCGCAGAGGCTCTGCCCGTATTGAGCTGCGGCCTTGCCTGCCAATTCCAGAATGACGATATGAACGCCCATCAGCCTGTGGAGCTGCTCGACGGTTATGTGCAGGATGCGCTTGATCTCATTGAGTTCGCTAACGGAAGCACTGATTCCAAATGGGGCAAGCTCCGTGCTGATATGGGCCATCCCGATCCTTTCAACCTGAAGTTTATTGCCATTGGCAACGAGCAGTGGGACGAGATTTATCCAGAGCACTTGGAGCCGTTTGTAAAAGCCATCCGCAAAGCCTATCCGAACATCAAGATTGTGGGTAGCGCAGGACCTAATTCTGAAGGTGATCAGTTTGATTATCTGTGGCCTCAGATGAAACGGCTGGGTGCAGATCTGGTGGATGAGCATTTCTATCGCCCGGCCAACTGGTTCCTCAGTCAGGGTGCCCGCTACGACAACTATGACCGCAAGGGACCGAAGGTGTTTGCCGGCGAATATGCCTGCCATATTTCTGGAAAGAAGTACAACCATTTCTATCCGGCATTGCTGGAAGCTGCCTTTATGACGGGCTTGGACCGCAATGCAGACATCGTTCACATGGCTACCTACGCGCCACTGTTCGCTCATGTGGAAGGATGGCAGTGGAGACCAGACCTGATTTGGTTTGACAACCTGAACACAGTGCGCACGGCTTCATATTATGTCCAGCAGCTTTACGGGCATTACAAAGGGACGAACGTGCTGAACCTCACGATGGACGGAATGGCCGTAACGGGTGCAGAGGGTCAGGACGGACTTTTCGCTTCTTCCGTATTGAATGCACCTACCGGAGAGATTTATGTGAAGGTGGCCAATACCACTGGCCATTCGCAACAGCTGACTCTGAAGGTAGAAGGCTTGAAGAAAGGGGAAACGTTGAAATCCGCGAAGGCAATTGTATTGCAGAGCAATAATCTGGAAGCAGAGAATACCATCGCCAATCCGAACCTTATCAAGCCGTTTGAAATCTCTCTGCCTGTAAACGGAAACTTCATTAAAGGCTCATTGCCCGCTTACACCTTCGTTGTGCTGGTCATCAGTAAGTGAGTAGAGAAGAATAAACAGTAATAATGAAAAAAGGCTGCAGTTATCCTGCAGCCTTTTTCATGCTCAACGATTATCTTTAAAAAGTGTAGCTGAGAGCCTGCAAATCCTTGTCTGCTGAGCTGTTGCCAACGAGCAATGTATAGTTGCCGTTCAAAGGATGAACGGTGTGAATATTCTTGTCCCACCAGTTGAAAGTCTCATCCGTGAGAGGTATCGTTACATTGACCGTTTTACCTGCAGGAATGCTGACGCGCTTGAAGCCACGGAGCGTCTTCTGCGGGCCATTGTTGTCGTCATTATTCTTTACATAAAGCTGAACAACCTCATCTCCATCTCGCTTGCCCGTATTGGTAACGGCTACCACCACATTCTTACCTTCTATGCGAGGAGTGCCATAGCGGAAAGTGGTGTAGCTCAATCCGTAACCGAACTGGAAGAGAGGATCTTCCGTCATATAGCGATAAGTGCGTCCCTTCATGCTGTAGTCCTCGAAATCTGGCACCTGGCTGATGCTTTTGTAGAACGTAACAGGCAAGCGTCCTGCAGGGTTGTAGTCGCCATAGATGACATCAGCAATAGCGGTTCCTCCAGCCTGACCTGGATACCAAGCCTGGATGATGGCGTCGCAAGATTCAGTTTCCGGAACCATTCCGATGGCAGAGCCAGAGAAGTTGACATAGACCACTTTTTTGCCTGCTGCCTTGAGAGCTTTAAGCAGGTTACGCTGGATGGCTGGCAACTCGATATCTGTACGGTCACCGCCCTTGAATCCGTCAATAGATACAGGCATTTCCTCGCCTTCAAGGCGTGGAGAAATACCACCTGCATAGATGACTACATCCGCCTTTGCCACTTGATTGATTACCTTCTGAACATCAAACTTCTCGTTCAAACCTATGTCAAAGCTGAATTTGCCTGCATAGGTGATATACTGATAACGCACCTCTATGTCATAGTTCTTACCGGCTTCGGTCTTGAGTACATAGAATGGAGTGAGAGCGTTGAGGTTGCCTGTTTTCTTCTCTACTTCTTTACCATTGATGAGGAGGGTGGTCGCACCCAGCGCACCGATACGGATCTCTACATCAGCGGTTTGTACAGCATGGAAGGTACTCTTATATACGCATGAGAAATCATGGAGAGGAACACCTGCGGCAAAAGCGGTATTGCCTTCGGTATATCGTGACCAAGGAGTGGTTTCACGGCCTTTTACGATAGAGTTGCCATTGAATTCCTTGTTGTCCCAGTATTCAACTTCGAAACCCTTTCCAGATGCGTTGTAGCACTGGTTGAAGAGACTGGTGAATACACGGTCAGAAGTCAGGTCGCAAGCCGGCACATAAATCAGCTTCGACTTTGGCAGACGCTGTTGCATCGCCTTGAGCAGTGTGGAAGTTGCTGCAGGAGTACCGTTGTAATTACCCCACTGCATCACTGAATCATTGGCGTTGGCACCAATCACGGCTACGGTGAGATTCTTCTTCAGTGGCAGGATGTCGTTTTTGTTTTGCAACAGAACCATTGACTGGCGAGCCATAGACAGGGCGAGCTGTTGGTGTTCCTTGCTGTTAAGCAGTGAGGTGGGCAGGTCGTCCCAAGGAGTATGCTCATCCATCTCACCCAGTTCGAAACGTGCTTTGAGCAGACGCATCACGCTCACATCGATGTCACTCTCTTTGATTTCCCCACGCTGAACAGCCTGAACAAGCTGGCGATAGGCAGTACCACATTCGAGGTCAGTTCCGGTAAGCACCGCAGTTGCAGATGCTTCAGCGGCATCCATAGCGGTCTGATGGTAACCCTTACGATAGAAATCATCGATAGCACCGCAGTCGCTCACCACAATACCCTGATAGTCCCATTCATTGCGCAGAATCTGTACCAGCAGGCGGTTGCTACCGCAGCAAGGATTACCTTCATAGCGGTTATAAGCGCACATCACTTCTTTCACATTACCCTTGGTAACCAAATCCTTAAATGCAGGTAGGTAGGTTTCATAAAGATCGCGGGGATCAGTGAGGTCGGCGTTATAAACGTGGCGGTTCCATTCTGGTCCTGAATGTACGGCAAAGTGCTTGGCACAAGCGTGGGCTTTATCATACTTAGAATCAGCGGGCCCTTGCAAACCTCGAACTACCGCCAAACCCATCGTTCCGGTGAGGTAGGGGTCTTCACCGTAGGTTTCCTGACCGCGTCCCCAACGTGGATCGCGGAAGATATTGATGTTAGGTGTCCAGAAGGTAAGGCCCTGATAGCGCTTAACGTCGCCCGACTCTTTAGCCAGCCGGTGTTTCACACGAATCTCATCACTCACTGCAGTAAAGACTTGTTCGAGCAACTCGTTGTTCCAAGATGCAGCCATTCCGATAGTCTGTGGAAATACAGTAGCCAAGCCGTTTCTGCCAACACCATGCAGGGCTTCATTCCACCAATCGTAAGGCTTAATGCCCAAACGGTCAATACCTTTTGAAGTGTTTTGCATCAGTGTCACTTTCTCTTCCAGGTTCAGGCGCAGAAGCAGATCCTCTGCACGCTCTTCCGGAGAAAGCGAAGGGTTCTGATAAGGCAGCTGGGCAGATGCAAATCCCAGGCCCAAGGCTAATAGCGCTGTTGAAATCAATCTGTTCTTCATAGTCCTACATAATTAATTTTGTTAAATTGCCCAAATATACATCTTTTTTCATTGATTTTAGCAAAATAATCTCTATATTTGAGCATTTTAATGAAAATGTGACCTTAAAATGGATAATATAGACTCTTTCAACAATGGTCATCAAGGCAGTTTGAGGATTGATTACCTGCCTTGCGTGAACTACTCAATGGTACTCAACAGGGTGAGTACCTGTAACCTTTGTGAGATAGAGAACCAAGGCCATGAAGAATGGAATGATGTTTTGATAATGATTGAGGGTGAATTTATTAAGCCTTCAGAGATGCATATCGACAAGATGATGCCCCGCCAACGTGTACAGGCTGATAAGCTGACTTTGGAACCGATACCCGACCGGTTGCTGAATATGACGGAGATGGTGCAGACAGTCTTCACGCTTTCCGTCAAAGCAGGTGAAGAAGAACTGTTACGGCATGATTTCCCCATCAGTCTGATGGCATACGACCAGTGGACGGGCAGTACGGTGCGCCCCGAACTGCTGGCTTCTTTCGTGACACCAAACCATCCGTTGCTCTCCAGGGTAATCGTGAACGCTTCCAAATACTTAGAGAAATGGACAGGCTCATCTGCCATGGATGAATACCAGACACAAGACCGTCACAGGGCTCGTCTGCAAGTGGCCGCCCTCTACGAGGCTTTGCGTGAAGAATCATTGGTTTATGTCACCTCACCTGCTTCCTTTGAGCCTATGGGGCAGCGGGTTCGACTGGCTGACCGCGTACTGACGGAGAAGCTGGCCACCTGCTTGGATTCCACATTGCTTTATGCTTCCTGTCTGGAAAGCGTAGGCTTGTTCCCGATATTGGTTTTGTTGAAAGGACATATCTTCGTTGGTGCCTGGCTTACGGAAAACATTTACGCTCAGAATATCGGCGATGACGCTTCATTCCTCTTGAAGAAATGTGCCGACGGAGTGAATGATATCGTTCTGGTGGAGACAACCAAACTGACATCATCAGACCAAGTGCCTTTCGATGAAGCGGTCAGGATAGCGGTCAATGCCTTGAAGAATGAAGATAATTTCCAGATGTTCATTGATGTCCATCGTTGCCGTTTGAGCAACATACGTCCTTTGCCACAGCGCATTGAGCACAACGGACAGTGGATTGTGGAGAATACCGGCATCAAACATGACAATGCTACCACTCACGTGGAGAAACTCGACCATTATGCCTTGAAGATTGAAGAAGACAAACGCACGGTGACCAAGCAAACGATCTGGGAACGGAAGTTGCTTGATTTCTCTTTGAGGAACAACCTGATAAACACCAAGCTCGGTAAGCGGATCATACCGTTTGTGTCATTCGGCTTAGACCAGCTTGAAGACGAACTGCAGGATGGCAAGAGTTTCTCGCTCCAGCCATTCCCCCAGACACAGATAGAGCCAACCGACGGGAGCATGTATGACTCATCGCTGCAAGCTGCTGATATGGAGGCTTTGGTGAGGGACGAGATGAAAAACAAGAGGCTCATTTCATACCTGAGTGACACGGAACTCAAGAATGCGGTGAAGTTTGTTTACAGAACGGCACGCACGGCGATGGAGGAAAATGGCGCCAACTCTCTGTTCCTGGCGTTGGGTATCTTGAAATGGTACGAGAGCGAGAAGAGTGTTCTGCCACGATATGCTCCTATTCTGCTCTTACCTGTAGATATAATCAGAAAGGGTGGGGACACCGGCTATGTAATTCGCTCTCGTGATGAAGATATGGTTCTGAATATCACATTGATAGAATTGCTGAAGCAGCAGTTTAACATCAACCTTAAAGCACTCAGTCCGCTACCTGAAGATGAGCATGGTGTAGATGTGAAGCAAGTGTTTGCCGCCATACGCCAGTATCTGAGTGGAATGAAGCGTTGGAACTTACTGGAGGAGGCGATGTTAGGACTTTTCTCTTTCAGTAAGTTCGTGATGTGGAACGATATACATACCAATGCCGCCAAACTGAAGCAGAATCCCGTGATTGCCACACTGATGGAGAACAAGCTGAAGTGGCAGGACTATGCAGATGAGATTGATGCCAGGGAGATGGACAAGACCATCAAGCCCCAGCGATATGCCATACCTTTGGATGTGGACTCTTCGCAGATGGAAGCCGTGGTGGATTCCGGCGAAGGCAAAAGCTTCATTCTTCACGGACCTCCGGGAACCGGTAAGTCGCAGACTATCACCAACATGATTGCCAACGCCCTCTACCAGGGCAAACGGGTGCTCTTCGTGGCTGAGAAGATGGCTGCCTTGGAGGTGGTGCAGAAGCGATTGAAGAAGATTGGTCTGGAGCCTTTCTGCTTAGAGATGCACTCCAATAAGATGACCAAACAGCATTTCCTTTCGCAGATGCAGATGGCATTAGATGCTGCCCATATCAAACAGCCGCAGGATTTTGAGAGTACTGCAGAAAAGCTTTATGAACACAGGCAGAAGATGATAGCCAACATAGAGGCTCTTCACAAGAAACAGCCTTTCGGACTGTCTCTTTATGACTGCATTTCTCGTTTCCTCGCCATCAAGCAGGATGAACTGTTTGAGAATCTGCCTCCGTTGGATATGGTCAATGTGGAGACCTTGCAGAAATGGGAGGCAGACATAAGTTCCTTGAACGCAGTCTTCCAGATTTCAGGTCACCCTGCAGACAGTCCGTTGCTGGGTTTAGAGCCTTATGATGCCCGTCTGGAAACCACCAGTAAGGTGAAAGAGGTTTTACAGAAATACAGTGAGATTTTTACAGAACTGAAGCAAGCTGCTGAAAGGATTTCAACAAAGGTATTGCCTTCAGTTGCAGATGATAGCATATCTGAACTTGAAGATTTAGTTAAACTTATTAACGCCCTTCAGAATTCCAGCGTTATCAATGCGAACCTGATGGATCTGGCCGCTGACCAAGACTTCAAGAAGGATTTTGCCGATGTGGTGGCAGCGGGCAGGAAGCGTGATTTGCTGAGACATCAGCTCTTAAGACAAAATGCCAATGAGGTGCTCGGTATTCAGGTGAACAATCTGCGGCAAGAATGGGAGGAAATACAGCGTAAATGGTTCCTGCCTAAGTTCTTTGCCAAACGTTCTTTTATGAAACGGATGCACACCTATAACGCTTCGCTCAAGTCTGAAGAGGTGGAGGAATTGCTGGACAATGTGCAATCTTATCAGGAAAACCGCCAGAAAGTGGAGGAGCAGAAAGATTTGCTCAAGCAGTCGTTCGGCTTCCTGGTGGGAGACAGCAAGCAGGACTGGACGAAGATGGAGCAGTCGTTTAATGCGGCTCCGCAGATATCACAGTTCCTCATCAGCTTCGCCAACCGTCATGACATGAGCTATGCAACCGTCAGAGGTACCTTCCTGCAGAAGATTGGCGATGACCTGCCTGTGTTCAAGCAACAATATGGCGAAGAGATGAAGGAGTTACTGAACCTCAACCTCTTGCATAATCAGCAGAAGACGCTGATGGCTACCTTTGCCCGTATGACATTGCCAACTGAACAAATATCCCATTCTATACCAGATACTTTGGAGCGTTGGCTGCTTAATTTCGGTCACATCAAGGACTGGTGCCAGTGGGTGATGCGCAAGCATGAACTGCAGGAGGAGAACCTGCAATGCGTGTGCGACTACATTGAACAAGACCATAAGGATGGGGTGGAGTCGGCACAGGCTTTGTTGAAAGGCCTCTATCACCAGCTCATCATGAAGATGGTGGATGAGGACGAGCAGTTGCGCCTGTTCAATGGCTTGATATTCACCGATCTGATTGACAAATATCGCAAGGAGACAGCTGCTTTCCAAGAACTCACAAAGAAGGAACTGTATTTCCGTCTGGCTGCCAATGTTCCTTCGCAGACGATGGAAGCAGCCGCTAATTCAGAGATGGGTATTCTGAAGCGTAACATTGCCAATGGTGGCCGTGGCACTACCATCCGCAAGATTATCGACCAGATTCCAACCTTGTTGCCCAAGTTGTGTCCGTGTATGCTGATGAGTCCGATTTCCGTGGCACAATATATTGACCTTGATAGGGATAAATTTGATATCGTGGTCTTTGACGAAGCCTCACAGATGCCTACCAGCGAGGCTGTAGGTGCCATTGCCAGAGGCAAGGCCCTTGTAGTGGTGGGCGACCCGATGCAGATGCCGCCTACCAGTTTCTTCGCAACCTCAACGGTGGATGAGGAAGAAGCTGAGATTGATGATATGGACAGCATCCTTGACGACTGCATCACGCTTTCTATCCCATCACGCTACCTTACCTGGCACTACCGAAGCAAGCATGAGAGCCTGATTGCCTTCAGCAATTCTCAGTATTATGAAGGCAAACTCTATACTTTCCCGTCGGTTGACGACCGTGTGTCAAAAGTGTCACTGGTGCAGATTGAAGGTACTTACGACAAGGGGCGCACCCGTAGCAATCCTGCTGAAGCAAAGGCAATTGTGGCTGAGGTCATCAGGCGTTTGTCGGATGATGAACTGAGCAAACGAAGCATCGGTATCGTGTCATTCAGTAAGGTGCAGCAAACTCTCATTGAGGACATCCTGGATGAGGAAATGGCCAAGCATCCCGACCTGGAGCTGAAATCCAGCCAGTCGGAGGAGCCTATCTTCATCAAGAATCTGGAGAATGTACAGGGTGATGAGCGCGATGTAATCCTGTTCTCTGTGGGCTATGGTCCTGATAAGAACGGCCATGTGTCAATGAACTTCGGCCCGCTGAACAACGACGGTGGTGAACGACGCTTGAATGTGGCTGTTTCACGTGCCCGGTATGAGATGATTGTGTTCTCGACTTTGCGGGCAGAACAAATTGACTTGCGCCGTTCTAATGCCAAGGGTGTGGTTGGCCTGAAAAAATTCCTGGAGTTTGCCGCCTTAGGCATGCAGGCTTTGCCAACCGCCAATGCCAGCAAACTGCAGGCAAGCGAACTGATCAATGACTTGGCTGATGAATTGCAGAAGCATGGCTATCAGACGGATAAGATGGTTGGTAAATCAAATTTCCGTATTGATTTAGGTGTGATTGACCCTCATGATCCTGACAAATACCTGATGGGTATCCTGACGGATGGCAAGAGTTATTACGAAACCAAGACTACCCGTGACAGGGAGATTTGCCAGCCTAATGTGCTGAGTATGCTTAACTGGAATTTCATGCGAGTGTGGTCGGTTGATTGGTTTGAGAATAAGGAGGGTGTCTTGAAGCGTATCCTGGAGAAACTTTATGAGGCGCAGCACCCTGAGAAGAAGTCGAAGAAGGACGAGAACAAATCTCCACAAGCTACTCAGCTGAAGTTGTTTAGCATCGCTGATGAGCCTGTGGCTATGGCTGTGAATGAGCACGAAAGGGTGTATAAGACGGCTTCGTTGAGACCTTCTACGGCTCAGCCCGACATTGATCGTGTCATTAAGAATGAGAATAAAGTGAGGGAGCAGTTGCGTCAGATCATCACAATCGAACAGCCTGTTACCAACAATTACCTGTACAAGCGCATAGCCACTTTGTGGAATTTGCCAAGAATCACACCACGACTGCAGCAATTGGTAGATACACAAATGGCTGGATTCTATCTGGATCCGTTAAGCGATGCCAAGAGTAAGGTATATTGGATAGACAAGATGGTGGCTACCGGCTATACATACTATAGAATTGACTCGAAACGAGATATCGCTGATGTGCCTGTCATAGAACTGATGAATGCGGCTCTTTATGCGGTGGAACAACAGATTTCTATTCCTCGTGAGGATTTGAAGAAGTTGGTTTCCAACTTATTGGGATTCAGCAGGAAGGGTGCTAATGTGGATGCTGCTGCGGATCGTGCCATCCAGTTACTCTTAGATGAAGGTAAGCTGAAGGATGAATACGGAAGACTGACTGTTGACAGGTAATTAACCGTTTACTTAAAATAATTTATTGACGATGAAGACTTTTTTTACTTTGGCATTGGCTTTGGCAACTGCTACGGTCATGCAGGCACAAGACTACAAGGTGGAGACCTTTAAGACGGCAAGTGGGAAGGATGTGAACATCACGCTCATCAAACATGCCACGCTGGCCATAGAGTATCAAGGCTACGAGATTCATGTGGATGCTGTGGCTAACTACGGGGCCCAGCCAACCGACTATTCAAAGTTCCCGAAAGGTGATTTGATTCTGGTGACTCACGAGCATGGTGATCATTTCAATATCGAGACCATTGAGTCGTTGATGAAACCTAATTCCCTTTTGTTCATGAACCAGCGTTGCTTCGACCAGATGAACAAGGGTATGGTTTTGCGCAATGGTGACTTCCGCCAGATTACCAAGGACATTTCTCTGAAAGCTGTCCCTGCTTACAATACAACGCCTGACCACCTGCAGTTCCATCCTAAAGGCATCGGCAACGGTTATGTGCTGAATATTGACGGATTGAAGATTTACATTGCCGGTGATACAGAAGATGTGCCTGAAATGTCAAATCTGAAAGATGAACATATCGATGTGGCTTTCTTGCCAGTGAACCAGCCTTATACCATGACGGTTGACCAGGCAATCCGTGCAGCCTGGATGGTTCAGCCCAAGGTGCTGATACCTTATCACTTCAGCAAGACTGACGTGGCTCCTATCAAGCAGCGTTTAGAAGCCGACCTCTCTGGTATCGAGGTCTGTCTAAGGGATATGCAATAGTTACGAACTACAACGGGCTACGGGTCACTTATCACTCGTAGCTCGTAGCTTGTAACTCTTATAGTGGCAGACCAAGAGTTTGCCTTGGTCATCTCTCAGGTGCATGCCGTTTCCTTCGCAATAGCGGTACATCTTGCAATCGGCACAAATGTCTTGCTTCATCCACTTGCGATGGCGGTAAGCCTCGAAGCGGTTGTTCCACACCTCCCAGAAGCTGTCTTTGTAGATATTTCCCTGATAATAGTTGGCACGGATGCTCGGACAACCAGAGATGCTTCCGTCTGCCAGCACAGAAGCCACATTCACTCCGGCATGACATTCATAGAACTGGTCTCTGACCTCTCTTTCATAGCGGCCTAAGAATCCTTCACAACCATAGTTTACATGGAATCCTTCCTTCCGGCATTGGGCGATGAAATCCATCAGACCACGGAACTGCTCGTCAGTCAGTTGCAGCTCTGGCACCTGAGCGGCTCTGCCCACAGGAAAGACGGTGAAGATGCGCCAGCTTCTTACACCGATGCTTAAGAGATAGTCCTTGAAACGGGGTAGGGAATTGTAGTTCTTCTGGTTGGCGCAAGTCACCACATCCCAGTGCACATTCCTCGTCTGAGCCAACAGCCTGATGGCCAGTTCGGCACGGATGAAACCTTCGGGAATCTGCCGCATCCAGGTATGCTCTGGCTCAAAGCCATCCAGACTGACGGTACACGACCTCATGCCGGCATTCAGCAAGCCTTCCAGCCGATGGGGCAGCATCACGCCGTTGGTCACCATTCCCCAAGGAAACTCCCTGTCGTATAGCTCCAGTCCACATTGCTCGATGTCCTTACGCATCAAAGCCTCGCCGCCCGTCAGGATAATCAGCAGATGATGGTAATCCACATGCGGACGGATTTCGTCAACCACCTTCAGGAATTCTTTCAGCGGCATATCCTGCTGAGTGGCAGACACCTTGCAGTCGCTTCCGCAATGGCGGCAGGCTGCATTACACCGCAGGGTGCACTCCCAGAACAACTGCTTCAGTTCGTGCAGCTCTACCCGGCTCTTGCGTATCTGTCGGAAAGCCTCTAACGCCAGCGTTTTGCGAAAGCCAATTCCGTTACTCATGGTCGCTCTTCTCCTTCAACACGAAATCCTTTTCCTTGGATGCCACACCCAGCAGCCAGCGGTCAGCAGTGCCTTCCTCTAACTCTGAGAAAGAATACTTCACGCTGTCATTCTGCGTCTCATACTTTCCGGCAGGGTCTTCCACTTTCAGTTTAATCTGCAGGGAATCATTGGGTTCCCAATAATTAACCTGATAGTTGTACGAACCCTCGTCATCAGTCAGCAGTGTATCGTTTCTCTCAATACGCACCTTGTTGTAGTCGAAAACTTTCGTGCAGTTGTTGAGTTCCGGCACGATGACACGGATGCCTTTCAACACATTTCCCTGTTCGTCCCTGACGATTCCCATCAGCTTATACGCGGCATGGGGCGATCCATATTCCACCCTGATGTCATCAACGGGATCACAGCCAAAGCCCAACAAGGTCATCAGCCCTGCCAATGCCCAGTTAGTACCCTTGATTACTTTTCGCTTCAAAATCTTCATAGCTCATTCACTTTGTTTTTCAAGTTTCGCAAACTAGTTTATACGGCCTGAAAGGCCAGTAAGCTACCAGCCCAGGGCGATGCCCTGGGCTATTAGCATTCTGCCCCTTCGGGGCGCTATTCAATAGCGTGTTCATTTACTTGCGAAACTTTTTTAGTTCTTTCTGCCTATTAAACGGAGAAAAGCTGAAATCTTGCACGATAATCTGTTAAAAGATGTAAAATCAATTCTTTTGAGTTACTATATAGGCACTGAGCAGCACTAAAGCAGCTGCCACTGGCTTGTCCCAAGTCATAATATCCTGTCCGATGATGATGGCAATGAACGAAGCCACAATGGGTTGCAGGTTGGTATAGACGCTCACGGTAGTGGCCTTCAGGTATTTCATGGCATAGGGTATCATGAAATACCCTAATACGGTGGCGAAAATCACGATGAATGCCATGCCTCCGATTCCCATCATTCCTTCAGAGAATCCGTAGCCTCCGCTGAACAGTTTCGTCTGATCGAATTCATTCCAGGCAAAGGGCAGAACAGCGATGGTAGAAACAAGGAAGGTCCATTTCATCTGCGTCACAGCACTGTATTTGGCAGACACCTTACTCGTGATGATCAGATAGATAACCCATGTCAGCAAGCTCAATAGTGCCAGTGAGATACCCAGCAGGTCGTTGCTTCCGGCTTCAGCCTGCCATTTCACCACCACCATCAGTACGGCTCCGGCAATACCTAAAAGGACACCGAAAAGCTTGATGCCGGTAATCTTCTCGCTCAGGAATACCGATGCCAAAAGCAGGGTGCCGATAGGGGTAAGGGTAGCGATGAGGGAGTAGTAAACCGGACTGGTATAGTTGAGTGCCCAGGCGGTAAGTGTCTGCGAGATGACGAATCCTGTCAGACCTCCCAGCATTATTACTATCAGGTCTTTCCGTTCCACCTTTTCCTTCGGAAGGAAAGCTGCTATCAGCCAGAAAATCAAGGCTGCTCCAATACATCTCAAGGCCATATACACCATCGGGGTAGTCCAGTCCTCAAGCAAGTATTTGGTAACGGGAACACCCAGTCCGAAAATCACGTTTGCCAGTATCACTGCGGCATGCCCACTCATTTTTTTATCCATCTTGCTGTATTTTTTTAGTTTGACTTTGCGAAGTTAAGAATAAATATCATTATATTTGCTAAAACTATATAAAATTGACTCGTTATGCGTAAGATTAAGAACCCTTGGGTAAATAAAGACCACTATGATTGTTTTGGCTGTTGCCCCGATAATCCTATCGGAGTGAAAATGATTTTCTTTGAAGAAGATGATGATATTGTTAGCTTTTGGAAGCCTTCCGCTCATTATCAAGGTTGGATTGACACCTTGCACGGAGGAATACAGAGTACCCTGCTTGATGAAATCTGCGGTTGGGTGGTGTTCCGCAAGCTACAGACTAGTGGTGTAACCAGTAAATTAGAGGTGAGATTCCACAAGCCCATCATGACCACCGAGTCAACCATCACCTTGCGTGCCCATCTGGTCTGGCACCGTCATAACCTGGCGAATATCGAGGCGAAGATATTTAATGAAAAAGGTGAGGTCTGCACTGAAGCAAACGCCACCTATTTCACTTTTGCTCAAGACAAAGCGGAGCAAATGGGATTCACTCCCTGTGAGCTTGAAGAAGAGCAGATGCTGTTTTAAGCTACTCCGTGAGCGGAAACATCCTTGTTCACTCGATGGATCAAGCCCTGCAGCACTGATCCAGGGCCACACTCCGTGAAGTCGTCAGCACCGTCAGCCAGCATATTCACCACAATCTGAGTCCAGCGTACAGGAGCTGTCAACTGAGCCACCAGATTAGCCTTAATCTCCTCTGGGTCAGTGTGGGGTTTAGCATCTACATTCTGATACACAGGACATTTAGGAGTGTTGAACACGGTAGCGTTGATAGCAGCTTCCAGTTCCTCCTTGGCAGGCTGCATCAGCGGAGAGTGGAAAGCACCACCCACCTTCAGTGGCAGAGCACGCTTGGCACCGGCAGCCTTCATCAGTTCGCAAGCCTTGTTGATACCTTCGATAGAACCGGAGATCACAACCTGACCTGGACAGTTATAGTTAGCTGCCACGACTACTTCACCTTCGTCAGTCACCTGCTGGCAGATTTCCTCCACCTTCTCATCTGGCAGGTTGATGATAGCAGCCATCGTGGAAGGCTGAGCTTCACATGCTTTCTGCATAGCCATCGCACGGGCATACACCAACTTCAAGCCATCTTCAAAGTTGAGCGCACCGGCAGCCACCAATGCAGAGAACTCACCTAATGAATGACCGGCTGTCATCTCTGGTTTGAAATCGTCACCCATACAGAGAGCAGATATCACAGAGTGGAGGAACACGGCAGGCTGAGTCACTTTCGTCTGCTTCAAATCCTCGTCGGTACCTTCAAACATGATGTCAGTGATGCGGTATCCCAGAATATCATTAGCTTTGTCAAACAGTTCTTTTGCCAACGGATTGTTTTCATAGAGGTCTTTACCCATACCTACGCACTGGGCACCTTGTCCCGGAAATACAAATGCTTTCATAAATTATCTTACCTTAATTGATTAATTCGGCTGCAAAATTACATCATCTCTGACACATTACCAAATTTATTTAGATAATGTTGGGGTTTTAGTGCCTTGTCTCTACAATTCTCTGTTCAACACTTCACTGACATCAGCCGTGACGGGCTGGGGCTGCCATTTGCTCAGCAGTTCGCACACTACGACTCCAGCAGAATTGGTCAGGATATGCAGGTAGCTGCCGTCTTCCGTGCGAGACATACTGCACAGGATGGTGTCGTCAAGATAGGTTTCATGCAGCCAGTGGACTGTGAGCGAAGACAACGACTGCGATGCCAGGATCTCATCAGGCATCGTCAGCAGGGCAATGCTGACATAGCTGCGGTTGCTGACATGGAAATTGAAATCGAGGTCGAGGAGGGTGGCACGATGCTCTAACTGCATGACTGGTGATTGCGGTTTGGGGAACCGAACTTTTTTATGACTGGCAGACATCAGTTCAGGCACTACAGTCAGTTCCGAGGCGAGAAAGTCGGTGGACTCCAGTCGCTTAGTGTCAAGGTTGAGGATGTTCCACTGACTGCTGCCTGAGGCAATCAGCTGCTCATTGTCCTTTCGGAAGATGCGGAAGTCACAGTAGATACGAAGTGAGGTCAGTTCGCTCACCCACAACTCAACGGTGAACTCCTCCGACCAGAAGGTTACCGTGGGCTGGATGTCTATCTGAATCTCTGTAATCACCCACATCCGATGCTGTTTGACAATGTCGAAAGCAGCGAAATTGTGAATTGTCATCAGGCGGGCGAAACAATCCTGAAAGTACATCAAGAGGGCATTGGGCATGAGCTTGTAAAGTGGTGTGATGTCAGATGCCGTTGATGTGTAAGTATGCTTGTATTTTCCAGTTGTAATCATATGGGGGTTAGTTTAAAGGGATTTCGGGGTGCTGCACAGCCAGTGGCAGACCTTCCTGCGATAGATAGAACATATAGAGAATGACGGGCTTAGAGCCTCGGTTTTCTCCGTGGTGGATGGTATTTACCATCTCTACTACAGGCTCGCCTTCATGAACCACCTTTTCCTGTCCGTCTTGTCCGATGATGGTCAGTTCGCCCTGCACCAAAATACCGTAGTTCATCACGGGATGGTGGTGCCAGCCCAATTTCTGACCTGCGGGGAAGACATATTTCACTGCCACCAGTTCGGGACGACCTTCTAAATAGTCGGGCAAATCCACACCATCCCAACTCTCATCGGTACGAATCAGTTCGGTTGACTGCACCGATGTAATTGCATCATTGTTCTTCGCCCCTTTGCAGGCAGTCATGATCGCCATTGCGCTACAGAAGAGAGAGGCGGCAAACATCCAGTTCATTAATTTTTTCATCTTTCTATTTATTTGTAAGTTATTAAATAATCAGCTGTTTCTTCAGTATAGCCACATGACCGAGTGACATAAGGGAAATGTCAGTCTATCATCATGTCTTTCTTCAACTGCTTCTCAGAAGGGATGCAGAAAAGGGAAGCGGTGAGGGCGATGCAGGTACAGAGGATGCAGGATGTGCTCTGCATCAGATAGTAACCGATGATGCCACACAGTACAGGAACTGCCAGCAGCAGGATTCTGACGCTGCTCCACATGACATACTGCCCAAGTGCCTTCTGCGTACTGGAATCAGCATCAATCTTTTTCCGTTTTACCCATGCGAACAACTTCAGGGCTGCAGGAACACAGCAGGCGGTGAGGAGGATAACGATGGTTTCTGTAAAATAAACGGCACGGACATTGTCGGCATAAGCTCCCGTCAGATTGAAACCTCCTGTCTCTCCGAGTATGACGATGAGCAATGCGGCAAACCAAAGGTATGCGAAATTTCGCTTCAAGGTGGCTACGGCCTGTATGATGTTCTCTTCCATGTTGTACGGTTTTTATGTTTTTGTTGCAAAGATAATGAAATAATTTGTAATTTTGCCCCCGATTTATCAATAGGTATTGTTTTATGGATTCAAATGAGAGATTTGCAGTGTTGTTTGACTTCGACGGCGTGGTTATGGATACGGAATCGCAATATAGTGTGTTCTGGCACCAGATCGGGATGGACTACCTGCATCATGACAATCTGGAGCAAATCATTAAGGGGCAGACGCTCACCACGATATTCGATATTTACTTCAAGCATCTGGAGGACAGACAGGCGGAGATTGACCGCAAGCTGAAGTGTTTTGAACAGCACATGAAGTATGAGTACATAGACGGCTTTGAGGATTTCATGGCAGACCTGAGGGAGCATGGCGTGAAAACAGCTGTGGTGACCAGCTCTGACGAGGGGAAGATGAAGGCAGTTTATGCTGCTCATCCTGAGATTCCCGAACTGTTTGACCGAATCCTGACCGCTGAGATGTTCAGCAAGTCGAAACCTGATCCTGATTGCTATCTGCTGGGTATGAAGATATTCGGTACGGATGCACATCACACTTTCGTCTTCGAGGATTCATTCAACGGACTGAAATCGGGCTTGGCTTCAGGAGCTACGGTGGTGGGACTGGCTACCACGAACAAGGCGGAGGACATCGCTCCCTATTGCCATTATATCCTGCACGACTATCTGGATTTCTCATTTGACAAACTGATTGGACTGAATGAAAGAAAGCACTCATAAGCTGATGACGCTGGATTTCTGGCGCATCTGCATCTCAAACTTTGCTCTCTATGCTGTCGTATGGACATTGCTGCCCATATTACCGGCTGAAAGCTATCTGATGGGATTGAGCCGCGAGGATGTGACGGCTTCACTCCTGTTATTCACAACTGCCATGATTGGGGTGGGGCCCTTGCACGCTTATCTGGGCGATACCTTTAAAAGGAAGTCTGTGCTGATGCTATCTACCTGTACGGCAGCCATCTGCATGGGCATAATATATTTCGCCAATGCTCCTTGGCAGATCCTGACACTGATGGCTCTGGCAGGTGCCTCATTCGGAATAGCCACCACGGCAGGCATCACCATTGCCATTGACATCACCCTTTCACAACGCAGGAGTGCTGGCAACAGGATGTATGCCTTTTCAGGCGCATTGGGCATGCTTGCGGGTATCTGTGTCTTGTCGCCTCTCTATTTGGTGACGGGTTTTGACAATCTGCTGATGATTGCCTGTATCTTGATGGCAGTCAGCTTATTGGCTGATGCTGGCGTATATGTGGCGTTCAGGGCACCCGTAGGGGTGGGAATTTTCAACATTGACCGTTTCTTTCTGCCTCGCGCCTGGATGCCGGCTGTCAATGTGCTGTTGCTTGCTTTTGGCACGGGCTTGCTGATGAGCGTTCTTCCACCTTATTTATATATAAGGATAGGAGCGATGGTGATGTTGACCATCTTGTCTGTGCCGTTGACCAGGATGTTTGTGAAACTCTCGCACCATTGTCAGCGTGGCACTGCGAACACTACACTGCAGCTCGCCATGCAGAGCGGACTGCTCTCAGGCCTGGCTGGTTGTGAATGGATTCCAGACAATGGTCCCTGGGGAATAGTCATCATCCTGGCATCAATGCTGCTGTTCGTCTCTGTCACCTGGGGTTACTTTAAACGTAAGAGAGTGAGAGTGTAATATTGAACATTGAGCATTGAAATTATTCATTACCTAAATAAATAGGGCACGAAGACTATCAGACCCACTATGGCTGCCGCAATGGCGGTAACCAATACGGCACCAGCAGCGATGTCTTTCACCTCACCGGCAATCTTATTCCAATCAGGAGAAACCAGATCTACCAGTCTCTCAATGGCGGAATTAAACAATTCGGCGGCAATCACCATACCGACACAGATTATCACTACCATCCATTCGGTATGAGAGATGTCGAGGAAGAAGCCGGCTGCCACGACCAAGATGGCAGCTATGAGGTGGAAAGTGATGTTCTGTTCATGACCTGCGCAGGTCATGATGCCTTTCCATGCGAAAGTAAAGCTCTTCATTTGTTTCTTAAAATCGTAACTCATAATCTGCTGACATTCTTAACACCTTTCACGGTCTTGAGTTTCTTAATCAGGGCATTGAGCTTAGAGGTATCGCTTACCATCACCGTGAGCTGACCGCTGAACAAGCCATCGTTCGCTTCAATGCCTATACTTCTCAGATTGATGCCATCCTCCTTATTGATAATGGAGGTGATATTTGTCACGATACCAATGTCATCATGCCCCACAACCATCAATGATATAGGATATTGTGAGCCAACTGACTTGCCAGCCCAACGGGCCTTCACGATGCGGTAGCCATACCGTTCACGCATATCATGGGCATTGGGACAGCTGGTGCGGTGAATCATGATGCCACGCTTGATGCTCACGAATCCAAAGATGTCATCACCGTAGATAGGGTGGCAGCATTGTGCCAGCTGATACTGGATGCCCTTGAGATCCTGGTCAATGACCAAAACATCCTCACGGGTGTTGTCATCCTCACTTTCCATAGCCTTCTGGAGACTGAAGCCTTCAGCCGTACGAGTCTGTGTCTCAACCGTCTCTGTCTCACGTTTCAGTTGATCCTCATACTCCTCGATGATGGCATTGATGTCAAGGGTTCCATTGGCAATGTTCTGATAGAAGTCTGTGATAATCTTGTAACCCATTCGCTTAATGACACGCATCATGGCAGATTCATCAAACTCAATCTTTCTATTCTTCAATTTGCGTTCCAGTTCTTCTTTGGCGAAAGCGCTCTGCTTGGCCTCGGTCTCCTTCAACGCCTGCTTGATCTTCGTGCGTGCCTTTGAGGTTACCACAATCTTGAGCCAGCCCTGCTTGGGCGTTTGCGAAGCAGAGGTCATGATCTCTACCTGGTCACCACTCTTCAGAACCTGACGGATAGGCACATTCTTGCCGTTCACCTTACCACCTGTACAGGTACTTCCCAGTTTCGTGTGAATCATGAAAGCGAAGTCGAGCACAGTGGCTCCCTTCGGCAACTTATACAGGTCGCCCTTTGGAGTGAACACAAATACTTCATCCTCATAAAGATCCATCTTAAATTGATCCATGGCCTCTAAACCAGTGCCTTCAGAGCTCTCCAATGCTTCACGGACGGAAGCCAGCCAATCGTCAAGTCCGGTCTCGCCCTTGATTCCCTTGTATCTCCAGTGGGCAGCCAGACCTCTCTCAGCTATCTCATCCATGCGCTCCGTACGGATCTGAACCTCCACCCATTTGCCTTCAGGTCCCATCACCGTGATATGCAACGACTCATAGCCATTGCTCTTGGGAACTGAAAGCCAGTCGCGCAAACGCTTTGGATTAGGCTGATACATATCAGTTACGATGCTATACACCTGCCAGCACTGCATCTTTTCCTTCTCTAAAGGAGAATCCAGGATAACTCGGATGGCAAAGAGGTCGTAAACGCCTTCAAACGGGCATTTCTGTTTCTTCATCTTTTGATAGATGGAGTGGATGGACTTAGTTCGCCCTTTGATATGGAATTTCAGTCCGGCATCCTCCAGGTTCTTCTTCAGCGGCTCGATGAAACGGGCGATGTAAGCGTCACGGCTTTTCTTGGTCTCATTGAGTTTGTCCTTGATATGGTAATAGATATCATGCTCGGTATATTTCAACGACAGGTCTTCCAACTCAGACTTCAAGGCGTAGAGTCCCAGCTTGTGGGCGAGGGGAGCGTATAAGTATGCAGCTTCGTTGGCAACCTGCAGACGGGCCTCATTGTTCTCGGCATCACGGATCTGCCGCATGATATTCACACGGTCGGCTATGATAATCAGGATGACACGCATGTCTTCAGCGAAGGTCAGCAAAAGATTCCTGAAGTTCTCCGACTCGATGGAAGGACTCTTCACATAGAGTTCCTGTACCCTGATCAGACCTCTGACGATGCCGGCCACATCAGGTCCGAACATACGGTTCACTTCGTCAAGTGTAGTGACTCCGCAACTCACAGACTCATGGAGCATAATACCCATGATAGAGGCACGTTTCATGCCTATCTCATCGGCCACGATGATAGCGGTCTGCAGGCTCTTAAGCAGCGGATTGAGTCCGAAAATATCACGCTTCAACTGGTCCGACTTGATGAAATTCACTAGTTGCTCCTTCAGCTTGCGTGTATCGGCTGGCAGGAAAGAATCACCTGTCAGCCGAAGTAATTTATGATAGTTCGCCAGGAAAAGCTTGCGCTCATCTGGCGTAAAGAAATCTTTTTCAGCCATGTAATCAATCTTCTTGTCCGTTACCGAAAATATTCTCAAACAGATCGTTCAGCTCAGTTCCATTGAAGAGGTCGCCTACGCCTTTCACTATCTCACCTCCGCTGCCCACGACACTCTTTCCGAAAGCGGCGGCTGCCCTGGCGTTGAGCTTGCCGATCTCAATAAACTCCTTGACTGAATAATCCCTTTTAAGCTCAATGATCCGCTTGTTGGCGTTCAGCCACTTGTCCTTAGCCTTTTGCCAGTCGTTCAGGCTCATGCGGTCGCCCTTGCGCTCAATCTTGTTAGCAACGCTACGCAGTTGTCTGACGGGAATGGTCTTCGGGCTGCAGGAACTCAAAGCGAAGACACCTGCCATCAGGAATGCAGCGAAAGACACCTTATTTATATATTTCATAATAATCAGGTTTTAAAAATTGACTGCAAGATAATGAAAAGAGTTTAAATTACCCAACGAAAGTGTTTAAAAATGCATAAACGCAGCGAAAATACTTAATTTATGCATTTTTTATGGAATATAATTTGGTGGTTATGAATAAAAGGATTATCTTTAGAGAAAAATAAAGGAAACACGATGTTAAATTAACACGAAAGGAGACTGATTATGAATGCAGACAAGATTGCAAAGAACGCCAGATTGGTGTGGAATATATTAAAAGGTGCGGCGAGCCGCATGACATTTATCGACATGATTGTGAAGTCGCAGCTTCATGCCACAGACTTAGCTTATGCTATAGGATGGCTGGCGCGGGAAGACCGTATCTCAATGGTAGAGGAAAACGGCAAGCAGTATTTCGCGGCTTATTAGTAAAATGAATGGCTGGTCTTATTGACCAGCCATTTCCATTACCAGGTATTCGCTCTGTGTTCCGATGCGGAACTTGCCTCCCCATAATCCGATGCCTGAACTCACATAGATATGAGTCTTGCCTTTCTGCAAGTATCCCCATGATTTTTCGTATATTGCATCCGTCACCCAGCTGATAGGGAACACCTGTCCGCGATGGGTATGCCCAGAAAGCTGGAAATCTATGCCGGCTGCTTCCGTACGTTCCAGATGGTATGGCTGGTGGTCGAGCAGCAGGATAGGCTTGCTTGAATCAAGGTCTTTCACAAGCTCAGACACCGACTTACGGTTGATATCGTTGCTGCGGTCATCACGGCCCACTATATAAAACTCATCGTTCACCAATAAGGCTTCGTCCTTGAGCAGACGGATGCCGGCTTTCTGGATAAAGGACTCGCTCTTCTCTGCATCAGCGAAATAGTCATGATTGCCCAGGCAAGCGTAAACGCCAAACCGGGCATTCAGCCGGCTCAGTTCCTCATACATCTTCTCCTGCTCGACAGGCACGATGTTGCTATCTACAATATCTCCTGCAATCAGCACAACATCAGGATTTTCCGCATTAATCATATCCACCCATTTGCCTACCTCGCTTTTGCCGATTGTGTAACCCAGGTGAAGGTCGCTGATGCCAACAACCTTGATAGGCTTCAAAGGCTTATCTATCTTGATGTCAAGAGGTACCCTGACCTTATGGTGATACCAGAGGTTTCCACCAACGAAGGTAATAATGATAAAGGCGGCTATTCCGATGGTGCCATACAGGCTGTTGGTGAACCATGGGCGGATGGCTGGAATACACAATCTGGCAATGTCTGTAATCAGGAATGTCATCAGCAGATAAAGCAATATGATGAGCCAAGACGTACTGACGATGGAAAACAACTGATTGACCCACAGGGAGGCATTGTCACTTCTTGATGACATATAGCCGAAGAACAAACCGACAGGCAGCAGCAGAGCAAGTGTAACCAACCATTTGATCAGTGAACTGAAAGGTAGTATATGCCAGATGCGATAGTAGATATAGACGACAGCTATCAGCATCATAAAAGGAAAAATCAGGAATTGCAGTCTCATTGTTTATGTAAATATATAAATAATGGTGCAAAGATACACTTTTAATCGATTGCAAAGAACTGACAGAGCCTTAAAGACGAAAAAAAACAGCTTTAAGAAGAATTTTTTTGCCAAGTGTGGATGATATATGCGGAATTATCCTTATTTTTGCTTTTATGAAAAACAACAATAAATCTAATCAATATGATGTTAACACAACAAGATCGTGAATTGCTCGCCAAGAAGGGCATTTCCGAAGAAAAGCTGGCAGAAGAACTGGCATGTTTTGAGCATGGGTTTCCATATCTGAAGTTGTATTCAGCTGCGTCTGTTGAAAACGGCATTATGGAGCTTTCACCCGTCAATATGGATGTGTACCTCAAGGCATGGGACACTTATACTGCCTCTATGAGTGACAAGCGAGTGGTGAAATTTGTGCCCGCTTCTGGTGCCGCAAGCCGTATGTTCAAGGATCTGTTCGCATTCTTGGATGCCGATTATGACGTGCCTACAAAGCCATACGAGCAGACTTTCTTTGCGGAAATCCGCAAGTTCGCTTTCTTTGAAGACTTGGATGCAGCCTGCAAGAAGCTGTATGATAAGGGCATTGATGCACTGGTGGCAGAGGGCTGCTATAAGAAAGTGGTGGCAGCTCTGCTGAAGGAAGAAGGCCTTAATTATGGAAATCTGCCCAAAGGCTTGCTGAAGTTCCACAGCTATGAGCAAGGAAACCGTACTCCATTGGAGGAACATTTGGTGGAAGGTGCACTTTATGCAGCTAACAAGTCTGGCAAGGTAAACGTTCATTTTACCGTTTCCCCACAGCATCGTGCGCTGTTTGAAGCCAAGGCTAATGAAAAGGCCAGCGTTTATGCCAACAAGTATGGCGTTGAATTTGATATCTCATTCTCAGAACAGAAGCCAAGCACTGACACCGTGGCCGTTGACATGAATAACGAGCCTTTCCGTGAGGATGATGGCAAGCTGCTTTTCCGTCCGGGTGGGCACGGCGCTCTGATTGAGAATCTGAACGATCTGGATGCGGACATCGTATTCATCAAGAATATTGATAATGTGGTAAGTGACAAGATGCGTGGCGATACCGTTATTTATAAGAAGGTACTGGCTGGCGTATTGGTAACCTTACAGCAACAGGCGTTCAACTATCTTCAGCTGTTGGAGAGTGGCAAATATTCTCATGACCAGGTACTCGCTATCCTGCAGTTCGTTCAGAAGCAATTGTTCTGCAAGAATCCGGAAGTCAAGAATCTGGAAGACTCGGAACTCGCTGTTTACCTGAAGATGAAACTGAACCGTCCGATGCGCGTCTGCGGTATGGTGAAGAACCTGGGCGAGCCTGGTGGCGGTCCGTTCCTGGCATACAATCCTGACGGAACCATCTCTGAGCAGATTCTTGAAAGTTCTCAGATTGATATGAGTGATCCAGAGAAGAAAGCTATGTTTGAGAAAGGGACTCACTTCAATCCTGTGGATCTGGTTTGTGCCATCAAGGACTTCCAGGGCAACAAGTTCGACCTGCCTAAGTATGTGGACAAGGCAACCGGCTTCATCTCACAGAAGTCTAAGGATGGCAGGGAGCTGAAAGCTCTTGAATTGCCTGGCCTGTGGAACGGTGCAATGAGCGACTGGAACACCATATTTGTAGAGGTTCCTGTTTCCACATTCAACCCTGTAAAAGTAGTTAATGATTTATTGAGAGAAGCTCATCAATGAAAAAGATATTGTTATTAGGTTCTGGTGAACTGGGTAAGGAGTTCACCATCGCGATGCAGCGTCTGGGACAGCATGTCATTGCTTGTGACGCATACGCTGGTGCTCCTGCCATGCAGGTGGCCGACGAGTTCGAGGTATTCAGTATGTTGGATGGAGATGCCTTGCAAAAGGTGGTAGAGAAACATCAGCCAGACATCATTGTACCTGAGATAGAGGCCATTCGCACAGAACGGCTCTTTGGTTTTGAGAAGCAAGGCATACAGGTGGTGCCAAGTGCCCGTGCTGTCAACTATACAATGAACCGTAAGGCCATTCGTGACCTGGCGGCAAAGGAGCTGGGGGTAAAGACAGCAAACTATCGATATGCCAAGAATCTGGAAGAACTGAAAGAAGCTACTGCTGTTATCGGTTTCCCTTGCGTGATTAAGCCTTTGATGTCTTCTTCCGGTCATGGTCAGTCTGTGGTCAAGAAGGCAGAAGACTTGGAGCAAGCGTGGAAAGAGGCAAGCGAAGGAGCCCGTGGTGACATCAAGGAAGTGATTGTAGAGCAGTTCATCCATTTTGACTATGAGATTACTTTGCTCACCGTTACTCAAAAGAACGCACCGACTTTGTTCTGTGCTCCTATCGGTCATGTGCAGATAAGCGGTGACTATCGTGAAAGTTTCCAGCCAATGCCTATGAAACCGGAACATCTGAAAACAGCTCAGGAAATGGCTGCTAAGGTGACGGAAGCATTGACTGGAGCCGGCATCTGGGGAGTGGAATTCTTTATCAGTAATGAAGAGGGCGTTTATTTCTCAGAGCTTTCACCTCGTCCTCATGACACAGGTATGGTTACCTTGAGCGGTTGCCAGAACTTCAGTGAGTTCGAGCTTCATGCCCGTGCCGTATTGGGGCTGCCGATTCCTGCCATCAAGCAGTTACGCTGTGGTGCAAGTGCCGTCATTCTGTCGGATATTGTGAAACAGTCACAGCCAGAATACACCGGTCTGGAGGATGCTTTGAAAGAGGATGACACTGACCTGAGGATATTCGGTAAGCCGATGGCAAGGCTCCACAGAAGAATGGGCGTGATGCTGGCTTCCGCTCCATTAGGCAGTGATCTTAATCAACTTCGTGACAAGTGTAAGAGACTCGCTGCTTTAGTAAAAGTATGCTAAAACAAAAAAGTATAAAATTATTTGCCGATTTATTTGGTGGTTTAAAGAATATCCACTAAATTAGTTGCGGTTAATTTAACTTTTAGTTGATTCATAGTAAAGCATGAAAATGTACAGCGGCAGCGGTCTGTGAAGACGGTTGCCGCTTTTTTAACTTGATAATGATAAGAAATTATGAAACTGATTGGTAATATTATTTGGCTTTTATGCGGTGGTTTAGAGGCTGCTTTAGGCTATTTTATGGCAGGCACAATTATGTGCATTACTATCATTGGCATCCCGTTTGGCTTGCAAGCTATCAAACTGGGGGAATTTATGTTATGGCCTTTTGGCAGTAAGGTGGAGTTGTTGCCTGGACAACCGGGATGCCTGAGTACCATTATGAATATACTTTGGTTAGTGGTCAGCATTCCCATCTGTCTTGTTCATCTCTTATTTGGAGCTATCCTGTGCGTCACTATCATCGGTATCCCTTTCGGAGTGCAACATTTTAAATTTGCAGGAATTGCCCTGACTCCTTTTGGCAGGACTGTCAAAAGCGACATTTGAGATTATTGCAAAAAAAATCTCGAAATGTTTTGGCAAGATAATAAAATGTAGTAAATTTGCACATCATTTAGGTATATTTAAATAGTGAATGATAGGGGCGTAGCTCAGATGGTTTAGAGCGTTGCAGTCACATTGCAAAGGTCATCGGTTCGAGCCCGATCGTCCCTACGGGAATAAGCAGGCTGTGAAGTCAGCTTATTTTCGTTTATAATGTATTGACCGAATCAGTCTTTCAGAGAGTAAGTAACTGTAGTCACCACACGCAGCTTCTTAATATAAGGTGTAGTCTCGTCGCGGTCGTCGATAGAGAAGGTGCCCTGTGTGGCCTGCATAATGCCACCCAAACGGCTGTTACTGTTTTCTGCAAACTGTAACGCTGCCTGTTCTGCATTCTTGATAGCCTCTTGCATCATCTTTAACTTCATCTCTTGGAAATCAGTGAAATCATAATTGATGTACCCCTCGTCGATAGCGATGCCTTGGTTAAGCAGTTCGCCAATCTTGCCTGATGCCTTACGCACATCATCCACCTTCTTACTCTTGATGGTGATGCTTGAGGTCATCTGATAACGATAAGGTGACTTGTTCTCGTTCCACATATTGCTGTTACGGTCATAAACAGTAGGGGAGTTTACAGTAATCTCATCCTCACTGATTCCGTTTTGCTTGATAAAATTCAGAATGACATCTCTGGTTCTGTTCACGCTTTGGTAAAGCAACGGCAGGTCGTTGCCAAGTTGAGAGAAGCTCAAAGGCCATGTCACTACATTGGCGGGAACTTCATTTTCAGACAGACCTTTTACGGTTACCTGCCTGTCTTTGTTCACGAAATTATCAATCCCGGCCTTCAGACAGTAACCTAATGCCACGAGGCCTAATGCAATAATTGCGGCTTCAATAATTCTGTTTTCTTTCTTCATAGTCCTTTTCTTTTTAATTGATTGTATAAATAGGCTTTTTAGACTCTGTATAACAAGCCGTTCTTCAAGTCTTCAAGGGCAGTTTCCTTGATGCGCACATGCAGTTTCTTTCCAGTGGCATTAAAAGGTATCTGTGCCACGAAACGATAAAAACGAGGACGCTTGAAGTTAGCGATGCTTGGACTCTCCTTGCAAAACGCATCAAGTTCCTCCGGAGTGAGGCTTTCGTCATCACGTACGACATAGGCCGTCACAATCTGTCCGCGAACCTTATCTGGCACTGAAGTCACGATGCAGTCTTTCACTTTAGGGTGAAGATTCAACACAGCTTCAACCTCTGTTGGATAGATGTTCTCGCCGGAAGATATAATCATGTCGTCCTTCCTGCCCACGATGGTGATAAACTGATGCCCATCCCAAGTGGCGAGGTCGTGAGTATAAATGAAACCTTTGTAGTACTTGTTTTCTGTCTCAGCCGGATTATTAACATAAGAGTATGGTGACTTAGCTGGAGAGCTGATAATCACTTCACCTACTTCATTATTATCCAAGGCAGCCAAATCGTCAGGCTCTGCACGTCGGTCATCATAAATCTTCACGACTCGTACATCGTCATCAATGCAAGACGCACCGGCTGTTCCGGCATACTCTGGCAAATCAAACGGACGGAGGAAAGTATTCCAGAATGTCTCTGTGGTGCCATAACCATTGTAAATATTAGGTGTAAGCACTTTCTGGTATCGGATGCAGGCAGATCGTTCCAATGGGCTTCCCATCGTTACTATACCCCGCAAAGTGCTGATATCATATCCTTTACGTTCCTGCTTGTCTGCCAGTTCTTCAAGAACTGTAGGTACACCGATGACGAAAGAAATCTTATACTTCGCAACATACTTCAATGTAAGCTCAGCGTCAAACTTGCCCATCACGATAATGGTGGCACCTGCGTAGAAAGCTGGACCCGGTCCGGCACAATGCAATCCTCCCCGGTGGAACCACGGAGTGGTGTTCATTGTAACATCCTTGTAACTCATGGGGAAATGAATCATTACGTCATGAGCAGAAAGCACCTCGTTGATGCTGGTCAATGGAACGGCTTTTGGACGTCCGGTCGTGCCCGATGTATATAGACGAGTGGTCTCGTCATATATGTTGTAATCACATGTGAAAGCAGGCTCTTTATCAGAACAGTGGCTTACATAATCTTTATACGCTACGGATTCTCCGTGTGTATATCCACCCACAATAATCAGTTTCTTAGGCTTGTGACTGGTCATAGCCAAAGCTTCTAACACATCAGTCTCATTGGCAGCGTTATAGATTATAGCCATTGGTTTGGAATCATCAATGTTGTATGCCAGTTCTCCGGGCTTAAGACGGAAATTCACGGGACAGCAAATGGAATGAGTCTTGTGAGCAGTCACATAAGCGAATGCAAATTCCGGGCAATTAGGCAGCTGAAGCATGACAACATCGCCTTTCTTCAGTCCGTCAGCCATCAAGGCATTGCTCAAACGGTTCACTTCCTTATTTAATTCGGTGTATGTCCAGAACTGACTGTTTTCTGGATTAAACATAGCGGGCTTATTGCCATACCGCCTCACGTTACGCATGAAACCTTCTATCCAAGTGTAACGGCTTTCGAAGATTGTCTTAAAATCTGTAATCATTTCTACGTATTTTGAATATGTAGGACAAAGGTATAAATAAAAACCAATACTTGATTAAAAAATTTGTTTTTTTTAGCGATTATGCGTATCTTTGCAAAAAATTAAAATACATTTAATTATATATGGCAGTTAAGATTTTGAGCGTTGATGACGAAATGGATCTCGAGTTGTTGTTGACGCAGTATTTCAGAAGAAAAATAAGGAAAGGAGAGTATGAGTTCTTTTTCGCCCACAATGGCATTGAAGCTCTCAAACTATTGCTGGAGCAACCTGATATCGATATCATATTGAGTGACATCAATATGCCTGAAATGGACGGACTGACTCTTCTCACTAAGGTTAATGAGTTGAGGAATCCTGCCTTGAAGTGCATCATGGTATCAGCTTATGGCGATATGGGTAACATTCGTACCGCAATGAACAATGGCGCGTTCGATTTTGCCACTAAACCCATTGACCTGGATGACCTCAGTGTAACCATTGAGAAAGCCATAGAGCAAATCAGTTTCGTTAAGAAGTCACAACAGGAACACTCGCAACTGGAAATGATTAAGACAGACTTGGCTGTGGCGGCAGAGATACAGCAGGCTATTTTGCCGAAGAGCATGCCGCAGTTTGATAATGAGGTGGCGTTTGACTTGGCTCAGATGATGCATCCTGCTAAAGATATCGGTGGAGACTTCTATGATTTCTTCAAGATAGACGATGACCGTATGGGGGTAGTGATAGCCGATGTGAGTGGCAAAGGCATTCCAGCGGCCATCTTTATGGCAGTGAGCAGGACCATGATTCACATCAGCGGGTTCCAAAGGCTGCTTACAGCTTCTGAATGTATATCTGCAAGCAACAAGATGCTTTGCAAGGAATCTGTTGACAATATGTTCGTTACAGTATTCTATGCCATCTATAACACTAAGACCGGTGAAGTTAACTATTGTAACGCTGGCCATAATCCTCCTTATGTTTTGAGAAAGGACGGACACTTGGAAAGACTGCCAAACAGTACGAGCACCATGATGGGGGTATTCGACTTTATGGGTTTTGAGGACAATTACTTTAAACTGGATGAAGGCGATATGCTTGTCATGTACACTGATGGAGTGGACGAGGCTTGCAACAGGCAGGATGAGGAGTTCACTGATGAAAGGCTGGAAGCAGCATTGGCTGAATGTAAGGGTGCTACGTGTCAGGAAGCCATTGACACAGTGCTGGGTAAAGTGAAAGAATTTGTGGGTGACGCGGCGCAGAGTGACGATATCACGATGTTGGCTCTCAAGCGACTTAGCTAAAACGGTTTGAAAGATGAACGCAAATCCCAAAACTCATGTTTTCTTGTTGGTAGGACTTGTTGTCTTGGGTATCCTAAGTGTGTATCTGCTCTATCAAAGTCATCAGGAATCGCTTCGTAACCAAGAGTTGGAAGTACAGCTTAAAGATTTGACTGAAAGGGAGAAACGCAGTGCCATCGTGCGCAGCATCAGTACGCAGATGGAGGAGATAGCCTATCAGCAGAAGGAAGTTTCTGACAAACAGCGCGAGGAGGCTGTGCAGCAGACCCGCATCGCTAATGACATGAGGCAGCGTGCTGAGGTGGAGCGGCGTAATGCCCAAGAAGCAGAGAAAAATGCTTTGGCTTCTGAGCAAAAGGCACTTGAGGCTTCATTTTTGGCAGAAAACCAGCGGGAAATAGCGGAAAAACAACGCGAAGAAGCAGTTTTTGCGCGAAGTGTGGCAGACACACTCAGTTATTTGGCCTTGGCTCGTTCTTTGGGTTCTGTTGCTGTGACGCAAGAGAACACAGGAAACCACGAACTGGCAGGATTGCTTGCTTATACATCATATCTTTTTACCAACAGGTATGGAGGCGATTTGTATCAGCCAGCCATCTTTGAGGCTTTGTCATTAATTAGCAGTAACAACCAGACTTGGAAGGTCCATAGTGGTTCTGTCATGAAACAGACATGGATTGATGATGATGGCTCAAGGTTTTTAACAATAAGTACATACGGGGAATTGTTACAGCATGAGTTTGTTAACGGCAGACTTTCCTCTAAAACACTGTTCAGCAATAGCGTATATGATATTCGCGATGTTCTGTATTATCCCAATGGCGTCATATATGCCGTTAGTCGGACAGGTCACATCATCATGATACGGCCTAATGGAGAATCTTATGTGCAGCCTATACCGGGAGCCGTTCATCCATTCCGCATATTTAAGTTAGATAATTTACATCTGGCTGTGGTGGCTGAGAATGCTATCTATGCCGTCACATTGGGTAATCTGGAAATTGCCAAGTCGGTTATTCTGGAAAGACCTGTGAGTATAGTTGGTTCCAGAGATACCGGTGAGTTATTGTTGTTTGATAAATCAAATACGGTCACTGTGATGAAGGGCTCTTCTTTTGAGCTGTACACTGAAAAACTGCCATTCTCTGAAATCGTGTTCTCTTATAATCGTTTAGGAGGTTATGATATCTATGGAACCACCGACGGTGTGATTCTGCTGGTGGATGAGAACGGAAAAATAACACGCTTGGTGGGTCATCGCTCAAGGGTTTCGCGTGTATCAAGATTTCCTATTCAGATAGGAGGTAATCTGAACAGTAATGCTTTCTTCTCAACCAGTTATGACGGAACTGTGAAAGTGTGGGATGTGAACAACGAGAAGATTGAACCGGTTAATGTGCTGACTACCAACAGTTGGCTCATCAGTTCGGCTGCAGACCGGTCGAATATTTATCTTTGGACTGGCGACCATAATGGCAATCTCATACGCACCCTCATTGATGTCACTGAAATGGCAAAGCGTATCAAGAGTTCGTTAACGCGCGACTTCACACCTGAAGAATGGGCCTATTATATTGGGAACAGCATTCCTTTTGAATCATTTTTAGGCAAGTAATTATGAAAATATCCAGATACATATCATTGTTTGCAGTGCTGTTCCTGCTCGCTGTGCAGCAGGTATGGGCTCAAGGTCTGCCTTTTGTGAGAAACTATTATTCTGGAGATTATGGAGCGCATAACAGAAACTTCGACATTCTGATAGAACCGACAGAAGGTGTGGTTTATGTGGCCAATTTCGAAGGGTTACTTATGTTTGACAATGCCCAATGGGAAATCAAGCACACGCCGGGTATTACCCGTGTCACCAGACTTTATTCAGACAGTCATGGTAAGATATGGACAGGTGGCTATAACTACATAGGCTATCTTAGGCTTAATGAGGTAGATGATATGGAATTGCAACCCTTGAAAGGAATAGGAGATTTCAGAGGAGAGGTGAACCAGATATGGGAGAATCAAGGGATAATGATGTTTTCAACGGTTGATGGGACTGTTTTTCGCATTACAGAAGATGAGGGATGGGAGAAATTGCCAGAGGGCAAGAGCTATGAACCAACCCGTCAGGTAGGCAATCAGTCATATACAAAAGAAAATGCCCAATATATACAGCTGGAGGATAATCTTTTCGCCCTTGCCCAAGAGGGGCAGGGGATAGCCTTTACTGACCGTGAAGGAAATGAGCTTTTCAAGGTGACTGAGGAAAACGGGCTTGCGAATAACAACGTGAACCGCATGACCTATGATGGTCATGGCATCTTGTGGGGGGCTACCGATAATGGCATATTTTCCTTGATGGTACCATCGGCTTATAGCAGATATACGGCATCTGAAGGCTTGAGAGGTGAGGTGCTTTCCATGCAGATGTTTTACAACCGTTTTTATGTAGGCACTATGTCGGGGCTTTTCAGGCAAGTAGGGTCTCATTTTGAACAGATAAAAGGAATTGATCATGCCTGTTGGTCGTTTGGAATGCGGGATGATGCATTGCTTGCAGCGACGTCATCAGGCGTTTTCCGTATCAGAGACGACCGGGTAGATCAGCTCACCACAGCCAGTGCCACATCTGTCTATTTGGCTCCAGATGGCTTTTATTCGGGAGAAATAGACGGTGTATATTTCAATACAGCTTCAGGAAGGCGTGAAAAAGTTGTTGAACTGGAGAACGTTACTGCCATGGCGGTGGATCAGGAAGGTACGCTTTGGCTACGCAACCTCTATGGTCAGGTGGGAAGAATAGAGTCGTTCAGTACTAAAGGAACTGAAGGGGAGTTTATCAGAAGTGAAGATATCTCTACCATTGTTTATAACCAAGGAAACGTGACTGTTGTCGATGCGGACGATGTGGAACCTTTTCCATATCCTTCATTCTCTTATGCCGATGACGATGGCATGTTGTGGCTTACTGATAACGAAGGGAAGAATCTGTATGGCTTCAAGGACGGAAAACGGGTTGAAGAATATAAGGAAAAGCTCTATCCGCTAAGAGACTATGCTGTTCGTGCCATGATTCTGCGTGATGGTATTATATGGATAGGCGGTTCTTTTGGATTGATAGCTTTGGATATTAATAAGCCAGATCCCTTGTTATCATCGGATAACGACCTGGACATCTGCATGGTTACGCTGGGTAATGACAGCATTCTTTGGGCTGGATTCAGTGATACTCCTGAAATCATCGACAATCTGCCTACAGACCAGAACCAACTTAGAATTTATTATGCCCTCAACCATGAATCTCTTGTAGGAGAAACGCTTTACAGATACAGACTTAACAACAATAACTGGAACAATTGGTCAGGAAGCCATCTCACCGAATTTGCTAACTTGTCATACGGCAGCTATACTTTTGAGGTGCAGGCCATGGATGCCAAGGGGCAACTTTGGGAGGGGGAACCCCTGCACTTCAGCATCAAATATCCATTCTATTTGTCTTGGTATATGATAGTGCTCTATATCATGGCTTTGGGTATAATAATGACGGCTATATCCCGTTGGCGCACCTATAGACTTGAAAAAGAGAAAATCAGGCTGGAGGGTATCGTGCAGGAACGTACAGCGGAAGTTGTAAAACAGAAGGATGAAATCGTAAAGCAGAAAGATGAGATTGAGGAAAAATCTGCCAGTCTGGAGAAAGCGCTTGGAGAACTGGAAACAGCGCAAAAGCAACTTATTCGCCAGGAAAAGATGGCTACGGCAGGTAAATTGACTCAAGGTCTCATTGACCGTATCTTGAATCCGATGAACTATATCAATAACTTCTCCAAGCTCTCCGGAGGCTTGATAAAAGACCTGAAAGCGAATATTGAAGACGAGGAGGATAATATGGATAAGGAGAACTTCGAGGATACAATGGATGTACTTGACATGCTCTCGCAGAATTTAGAGAAAGTTGAGCAGCACGGACTGAATACTACCCGTACCTTGAAGGCTATGGAGGAGATTCTAAAAGACCGCTCCGGTGGCATGAAGGAGATGAATTTGACAGAGCTTGTGAAACAGAATTTCGAGATGTTGAATAAATTCTATGAAAAGGAAATCGGACAATGTCATATTCAGACAAAGCTTGAATCTCCTGATGAGATACTTTTGATAAATGGAAACGGGGAGCAACTGAGTAAGACGTTCATGAGTTTCTTGGGCAACAGCGTTTATTCGTTAGCCAAAAAATCTCAGCGAGAGCAACATTTCACTCCGGAATTGCTTTTTTCCATGGTCCGTAGTGGTAATGATAAGGTGATTATCACTGTCTATGATAATGGCGTGGGTATAGAAAGTACGATTTTAGACAAGATTTTCGACCCATTCTTTACGACCAAGACCACAGGAGAGGCGGCTGGAGTAGGCCTGTACCTAAGCAATGAGATTGTGCAGAATCATGGTGGAAGCATCCGGGTTGAATCTGTCAAAGACGAATTTGCTGAATTTAAGATAGAATTACCATTACTAATCAAACAATGACGATATGGAAACACAGAATCAAGAATTGGAAACGCTGAAGCAACAGTTGAAGGAACAGGAAAAACTGGCTTCATTGGGGATGCTGAGTGCGGGTATTGCGCATGAGATACAGAATCCCCTGAATTTCGTCATCAATTTTAGTAAGATGTCAGACAAGCTGTTGAAGGATCTGACCGAGATTATAGGCGACTATGAGGATAAGATAGACGAGGGTGACCGTGAAGATCTGGATGATATCGTGTCTGACCTTAAAGAGAACATGAATAAGATAGTGGAACATGGAGAGAGGGCTATCAGCATCATCCGTGGCATTCTTCTTGTTTCAAGGGGAAAAGAAGGAGAGTTCATCCCTTCTGACATCTGCCGTATCGTAAAGGAGTATGTATGGCTTTCTTATCATGCTATGCGTGCTAACTATAAGAATTTCAACATCAGCATTCATGAGGATTATCAGGAAGGGATTCCGATGATAATGGTGATACCCCAGGATTTCAGCCGTGCCGTTCTGAATGTAATGAACAATGCCTGCTACTCTGTCTGGAAGAAGTCACAAGATGCAGGAGCTGATTATTTGCCGGCTATTGAGGTGAGCGTGAAAAGTGACGGGCAGGAACTGAAGGTTGTCATGAAAGACAATGGATTAGGCATGAGTGATGAGGTAAAACAACATATCTATGAGAACTTCTATACGACTAAGCCTGCCGGACAAGGCACTGGTTTGGGTATGTCTATCACTCACGACATCATTGTGAACCGCCATCATGGTCGTATTGACATAGACTCAGTGGAAGGAGAATATGCTTCATTCACATTTACCATACCTGTAAAGAAATGAAAAGACTACTTATATACATATTGCTATGTGTCGGTTTGTCATCTGTAGTGCAAGCTCAAAACAGTGATGAACAACGTAACATTTACAATGAGGCGGAAAATGCTTATAATTTAGGACGGCTGGAGTATGCCGAAGAGTTGCTCAATAGTAACATCAACATATTCAGAGGAACCATGAAACAAGGCGCTTACAGGTTACTTGCCCTATCAAACCTTGGCATGGATGACGATGAAGAAGCAGAACTTTTTGTGTCTCAATTGTTGAGAGAGAACCCTTATTACAGTACTACTTCTGATGACCCGCAGCGTTTTATTGATATGGTGGAACGCATTAAGTCGGGTATGGGAGCTACCATTACCACAGCGTCCAGTCAAGCGGAAAATCTTAATGAATCTCCAGTGCCGGTAACTCTGATAACAGAAGAAATGATTCGAAACAGCGGGGCAAGAAACCTGCAGGAAGTCTTGGTCGCTTATGTGCCTGGTATGTTTGGAATAGATAACAACGATGATATCAACATTGCTATGCGCAGCATATATAGCTCAGGACAGGAGAAGATGCTTTTCATGCTTAACGGGCATCGGCTAAACAGCTATAGTACTAACATCTCCAGTCCTGATTTCAGCCTTAGTATGGAGAAAATCAAGCAGATTGAGGTGCTGCGCGGTCCTGCTTCTTCACTATATGGTGGCGTGGCGCTGACAGCTGTGGTAAACATTATCACAAAACAAGGTGCCGACCAGGATGGTCTCAAGGTAAAGGCTGGAATCGGTAGTTACGGTCAGTTAAGAGGTGACATAGTCTTTGGTAAACGATACTTTGACC
This sequence comes from Bacteroidaceae bacterium, assembly GCA_017471185.1. Lineage (GTDB taxonomy): Bacteria > Bacteroidota > Bacteroidia > Bacteroidales > Bacteroidaceae > Bacteroides. The sequence continues at coordinate 20,371 of JAFUVZ010000050.1, read as the reverse complement.
TTGATGTATTGGTATGGGGCAGTTATTATAAGTCCAGGGGTGAGAAAAAATATGTGCCGGCATCTGAAACGGGCACCGGATTAACTGACGGTGACATCATCATCGGTGGTATAGGCAAGTCTCCGTCGTTTGACTTTGGTGTGAAATTGGGATGGAACGGTTTCTCATTCATGTATGACAGCCACTTTTCACAAGTCATTTCTCCGTATTCCATCAGTTACACTTTTTCACCTTATACCTACGACAACTATGCTACCTATCAAGGATTGCACCCGGGCACGGCTACAAGATCACATCATGTCAATCTGAGCTATGGCAGGAAATTCGGCAATCTGTTCCTGAATGCCACAGCCACTTATGATGACAACAGTATGGTTCATTACAATGTGGTGACGGAAAAGCCTATCGGTTATCTGAGTAAGATTTTAGGAACACCCCAAACACTGGATTCATTGTTAAGCAATAGCGGTGGCGTTTACAGATATCATGATGGTCAGGAAAAGAACTACGGCATCCAGGTAAACGGAGATTATTCTTATTCTTTGTCAAAGAACCATCATGGGCTGGTGAGTTTCGGAGGACATTTCAACCTCTTCGATCTGCGTGACTCACGTTATCTGCTGGGTGTGGAGTACAAGGTTCCTTTGATTGACTCAGAAGATGTGCCGGTCATTGCCAAAGGAAAAGAACAGAGTTTCGATGCGTATGTACAGCTTAAGCATACCTGGAAGAACTTGATTTTTAATGCGGGATTGCGCTATGATTATAAGAAGAAGTATAATGATGATAAGATACATGAATTCTCACCTCGTTTGGCGCTTATATTCATTCAGCCCAAATGGAATATAAAACTGAGTTACTCACGTTCGTTCGTGGACGCTCCTTATTTCTATCGCAAGACGAATATAGTAATCTCTCAGACGGGAGACAACTTGAAGTCTGAAACAATGAACTCGCTCCAGTTTACTTTCCAGACTACGCCAGCTGCCGGACTGATGCTGGAACTGAACGGTTTCTATAACCGCGCCGACAATCTCATTTATCCGAGAGGCTTTATACATACCAACGCTGGTACAGGCAAAAGCATTGGTTTGGAACTGATGGGTGAATATAAGACCAGTCGCTTCAGGGCGAACCTGGCGTTCGAGGCTCTGAAAATCCTTGACGCTGAATATTTCGGAAGAGAGGTGAAGAGAATGTACAATGTGCCTGATATTTCGGCAAGCCTGGTGCTGACCTGGCAAGCTACGAAAGCTCTCAACCTGCATACCCACATTGGAGCGAGCGGCAATCAGACCTCTTATAAGGTAGATTTGATGACTCAGCAATTATCTGAAGAAGATCTTGAAGGCAGGATTCTGGTGGATATAGGCGGAGAGTATCGGATTGGACCCGTAGAATTTGGTGTTAACGTTCATAATCTGTTTAACAAGCAATATCGGCAGGGAGGCTTAAGTACGGGCTTGATTCCACAGAAAGGCAGATGGATAATAGCTGATGTAGCCGTTAAATTCTGAGCGCGTTTGATGATAACTATGGAAAAAGAAAGAAAACACATAACGTTTATTGTGAACCCAATATCTGGCACACAGGAAAAAGAACAGATTGTACACTTAATTGATGAAAGAATTGACATTGACAAATATACTTTCCAAGTTGAATATACCCAATATGCTGGGCATGCTGAACAAATTGCTGCCCGGTGTGCGGAAGAAGGACATTTCGCTGTCATAGCCGTCGGTGGGGATGGTACAGTGAATGAAACGGCACGTTCAATTGTGCATACTGATACTGCGTTGGGAATTATCCCATGTGGATCAGGCAACGGACTGGCCCGTCACTTACAGATAGGCATGTCGGCTAAGAAAGCGATCGACGTCATTAATGAAGGGATGACGGAACTTATCGACTATGGACTGATTAATGACCGCAAGTTCTTTTGTACCTGTGGCGTAGGCTTTGACGCTTTCGTAAGCCTTAAATTCGCCGAGGCAGGCAAACGGGGACTGAACACCTATATAGAGCAGTCGCTCAACGCCAGCTTGAACTATAAGCCAGAGACTTATGAGGTAACGATAGACGGAAATGAGACTGAACATTACAAGGCGTTCCTGATAGCGTGTGGCAATGCGGCTCAGTATGGCAACAATGCCTATATCGCTCCTAAAGCAACCCTCACCGATGGTTATTTAGACGTCACGGTGCTTAATCCTTTTACTCCATTGGATGTGCCTTCGTTGGCTTTACAGCTGTTTACCAAGACTATTGACCAGAACAGTCACATCAACACGTTCCGCTGCCGTTCTATCCATATCCACCGTGAACAGCCAGGTGTGGTGCATTATGATGGTGATCCTGTAGAAATGGGAGAGGACCTGGAGGTGAGAATCGTACATCAGGGACTGAACGTAATCGTGCCGTCAGAAGATCTGAAAGAGATGAATGTCTTTGACCGCGCACAAGAAGTCATCAATGGCCTGCGTCAGATAAACGATCATGTTTTTGAAGGTATCCGCCAGCGAAACAGCGAGTTAATAGATAAGGGTAGGGAGCAGTTGAAGAAGCTTACCAAACTTTAACGCATAAATGGTGAAAAAAATGCCGCTTTTTTATTGCGGATTCAAAATAATGTGCTACCTTTGCATCCGCAATTAAGACTGGTGCGTTAGTTCAGTTGGTTAGAATGCCTGCCTGTCACGCAGGAGGTCACGAGTTCGAGTCTCGTACGCACCGCAGATTTAGAGACCTGCCCTTCGAGGCAGGTCTCTTGTTATTATCCCCCCAGGCTTGCTGCTTCTGTCTCTTAAAATTTATCTTTTCTTCCTAATATTGCAGCTGAATAATCCGTGAAGATTCGTTTCTTCAATTGAAACCTTTAGGGCTACTGGGATTGGCACCATGAGACATAACCCGTAGCTAATAAGTGGGGTAGGCTATTAGGTAATAAGTCATGGTAGCTATTATATAATAGGTGGCATGGCTTATTACCTAATAGGTTTATATACCCAATACTGACAACACTGACAATAAAAACGCGTTATTTACAATATATAGGAAATTACGAAATAAAATTTTCTGCTTAGCATGATGTTAAGCAGAAAATTAAAAAAACGTGTTTTATATAAAGTTAAAAATACAGGGTTTTGTTGTCAGTGTTGTCAGACTGGTGTCCTTGGCTTTTCGAATATAAGTGTCGAGAGCGGATAGATTATTATGTAAAAATTTGCTTGATACATACTTTTTTCGTTTCTTTGCCCTAAAATAGGCATCGTTATGGCAGAGCGTAAATATCCCATAGGCATTCAGACATTCTCGGAGATTATCCGGGGAGGTTACTTATATGTTGACAAAACCGACCTGGTGTGGCAGCTGGCTCACTATGCGAAGTATATCTTCCTGAGTCGTCCGCGCAGGTTTGGCAAGTCGCTGCTGTCATCAACGCTGCACAGCTATTTCGCAGGCCAGAAGGAACTGTTCGAGGGGCTGAAGATCATGGAGCTGGAGCAGGAATGGGAATGCTATCCCGTTCTGCACTTTGACCTGAGCGGTGCCAAGCACATGCCTGTAAAAGGTGTAAGGGAAGAACTGAGCCGTTTGCTGGACGATATTGAGAGCATTTGGGGAACCAATCCGCGGGAGACCACCCCTGGTATGCGTTTCGCCGGGCTGGTGAACAGAGCCTTTGAACAGACGGGCAGGCAGGTGGCGGTCATCATTGACGAATATGACGCTCCGCTGCTGGATGTGCTCCATGAGGATGAGTCCCTGAAGGACATGCGGGAGGTGATGCAGGAGTTCTACCAGCGGCTGAAGATGCTGGAGCCGAAGATCAAGTTCTGCTTCATCACGGGCATCACGAAGTTCTCACAGCTAAGCATTTTCTCGACCATCAACAATCTCACAAACGTAACGATGGACTCAATGTTTGCATCCATCTGCGGCATTACCGAGAACGAACTGACAACGACACTGAAACCTGACGTTGAACGTTTAGCAAGTCTGAACAAGATGTCGTATGACGAGATGCATCAGAAGTTGAAACTACAGTATGACGGTTATCGCTTCGTAGAAGATTCTGAGGAGATATACAACCCTTTCAGCTTGTTGAAAGCTTTCCAACAGCGAAAGGTGTCCAACTACTGGTTTGAAAGTGGTACTCCAACTTTTCTCATCCGTCAGATGCAGCATTTCCATACCGACATCACTTCGTTGGACTATCTGGAAGAGCCTGCAGATTCATTTGATGTACCGACAGAGGCAATGACTACTGCTCTGCCTTTACTTTATCAGAGTGGCTATCTTACCATCAAAGGCTATGATAATGAAGCTGAGACTTATATGCTTTCCATACCGAATCAAGAAGTGCGTATTGGCTATACCAAAGGCTTACTGCCAACATACACGGGATTGGAAAATGGCAATGTCCAGACAGGCTTTGCCTTGAAGTTCTGGCGAGCCTTGAAGAAGGACGACATCCGTCAGGCTCTTGAGGAGATGAAAGCCTATCTGGCCGGTATTCCATACGTTGAGGGCTTTAAGAAGAAACTGGAGGATCCTGCGAGGGCCGAGGGTTTCTATGAATATACCTTCTATCTTATCTTCTCGATGCTGAACGTCTATGCCAGGACTCAGGTGAAGTGTGCCAAGGGACGCGCCGACATCGTTGTGTGGATGCCCAATGCCATCTACGTGATGGAGCTGAAGGTCAATGATACCGCTGAGTCCGCCCTCCGTCAGATTGACGAGAAGGGCTACGCCAAGCCTTTCGCCACTGACGGGCGCAAGATCGTGAAGGTCGGCATTAAGTTCTCGCCAGAGACAATGACCGTCGAAGACTGGGTGATAAAGTTGTAAAGTATCCTTTCGATATCATCAATGTGTCTAAGGCTATCGTTGGCCGTTTTCTGTTAGCGTTGTTCTTTTGTCAGCTAAACAATCTTTGAATTTTAATTATGCAAAAACAATTGGGTAATTCATTTATTCTGCTTACTTTTGCAGTTAAATTATTCGTAGTGGTGCTTTTTTTTGAAACCTTTAGGGCTTCTGGGATTGGCACCATGAAACTACGCCGGGCAAAAGACACGAATCCACGTTTTTTTTGTCCAGCATCGAACCTCCGGTGAGTTTGGATAAGGTCCGATATGAGTGCATTGTCTAGTGCCGATACCCTTGGAGAGGGGGCAATATCTCCGAGTGGTGGATTTACCCCCCCAGTACCTCCTGGACAGGAATGTCTGAAACAGGAGTGTCCGTAAGGTATGCCCCAGACCCAATGAAGAAATGGTATGTGTTGCGAGCCACATACGGCCGTGCTCAACAGGTATATGACTATATCGTCAACGACGGTTTGCCGACCGATGCCTATCTGGCGATGCACTATGTCAGGAAAGCTAAAAACGGCAAGAGTAAGCGCATTCAGGTTCCCCTAATCCCTGGTATCATCTTTGTCTATTGCACGAAAGAAGAGATTGAAACCTATGTCAAAAAAACGCCTGCGCTTTGTTTCATCCGCTATTATTATAACCATCTCATTACCTATCCTGACGGAACTAATCCTCCTTTAGAGATTTCCTATTCGCAGATGATGAACTTCATCAAGGCCACCAGCGTTGATGATGACCATATCCTGTTGGTTGATGAGAAATATGTCAAATATGAGAGTGGAGATCAGGTTAAGGTAATCGATGGCAAGTTCGCCGGAGTAAAAGGCCGCGTAGCCCGTGCTGCCGGTCAGCAGCGCGTTATCATCAATTTGGATGGGGTAGCCCTTATTGCCACTGCCTATATTCCTACAGCCTTCATAGAGAAAATAGAATAATCCATTATGTCAAAAGTTGACAACAAACGTATAGCTAAGAACACATTCTACCTATATTTGAGAATGCTGTTCGTAATGGCCATCGGACTTTACACTGTCCGTGCTGTGTTAGATATATTGGGTGTGGTTGACTATGGCATATATAATGTAGTAGGCGGAGTAGTAACATTGTTCTCTTTTATGAAAGGGACGCTATCAACTTCATCCCAGCGTTACTTCTCTATAGAACTTGCTCATGATAATAAGGAACGTTTGAATCAGCTATTTTGCCTGAATACCAATGCTTTCCTCGTAATAGGTTTGGCCGTAGCCTTTTTTCTTGAGACTGTAGGCTTGTGGTTCGTAAACACACAGATGACCATCCCCTCAGAACGTTTGTTCGCTGCGAATGTCGTTTATCATCTATCTGTTATCTCATTCTTGTTTCACATTATAGTTGTTCCTTATATGGCTTTGGTGATAGCGCATGAGAAGATGAAGGTTTTTGCTTACATCGGTGTCTTCGAAGCCTTGGGAAAACTGCTGATTGTTTTTATCTTGGTGCAGATGACTTATGATAAATTGATAGTTTATGGTATTTTAATGCTTCTTCTATATATTTCTGTATCTTTATCTTATATCGTTTATTGTAAGTCTCATTTTCCAGAGAGCAAGTACAGATGGTACTGGAACACATCTGAAATCAAGGAATTATTGGGCTTTTCCGGATGGCACTTTATGGGGGCTTTTTCTACTACATGCAGAAGTCAGGGTATAAATATACTGTTAAACGTATTTTTTGATCCTGCCGTCAATGCTGCAAGGGCTATAGCTTTACAGGTTAACACTCATATCTTGCAGTTGTCATCTAATTTTTTCACTGCTGTCAAGCCTCAGATATATAAGAGTTATGCTCAAAGTGAAATGGATGAGCTTTACAGGCTTATCATCAGGAGCTCGGTCATTTGTGCCTTCTTGGTTTCATTAGTTGTTTTCCCTTTCTTATCTAACACGCCTTTTATTCTCGGTCTATGGCTTAAGCAGGTACCTGAATATGCAGTCGTGTTTACTCAATTAGCCATGATAAACGGCTTGGTAGATTCCATGAATGGTCCTACCATAGCGGCAGCACTTGCCACAGGTAAGATCCGTAAGTATATGACGATTGTTTCGTGTGTGATATTGGCGATAGTTCCCATATCATACGTTGCTTTAAAACTGGGTGCGGCTCCGACTGCAACGATGGTTATTTCGATTATTATTTCTTTTATCTGTCTTTTAGTTAGAGCTTATTTGTTACAATCAATGATTGGATTCCCTGTAAAGAGGTATGTGTTATTAATACTAAAGATTCTTATTGTTTCTGTGTTTCTCTATATTGGCATCAGGTTTTCTATATATAACAATGATTGCTCTATCTTAATTTTTTCCATACATTTTCTGGTAATTGCAGTCATGCTAATACTTCTATATTCTTTTGTGTTAGAAAAGAGTGATAGATTATATATGATTAGCTTTATAAAGAATAAACTCTTAAAATAATGATTTCAAAATTACGATTGTTAAGGGCTATAATACCGTCACTGATTTTCAATTTTAAATACTTGCCATTCAAACAGGCTGTTAAATTTCCAGTTTTAGTTTATAAAGCCCGTTTTTTAGCATTAAAAGGAAGTGTACAGATTGATTCGGATAATATTCGGAGAGGAATGATACGCTTGGGATTTCCACTGGCAGCTACATATCCAAATACAGGTATAACTTGGAGAAATAAAGGAAAGATTATTTTTAGTGGGAGTTGTAGTATTGGGAATGACTCTTTTATAATAGTAGGTAAACATGGTACTCTTGTTTTCGGTGATGATTTTTTAGCTACTGCCGGCATTAAAATTGTTTCTGAATACAATATTGTATTGGGAAATCATATGCGCTTAGGCTGGGGCAGTATAATGATGGATACTAATTTCCATCCTCTTTATGATATTGAAAGGCGGAAGTTTAAAAAGGCATATAGTCCTATTATTATAGGAGATTATAATTGGTTCGGATTGCAATGTTTTATTATGCATGGTGTAAACACTCCGGAAAGATGTGTTTTCGGTGCAAGATCAATAATTACGAGAGGCACTGAATTTGAATCTTATTGCGTGCATGGCGGAAATCCTTTGAGAGTTTTGGCTCGAAACGTAATGCGTGATTATGACCATGACCAGATTACAGACTATTCAAAAGGAACCATTAAATGATTAACCAGTTACTACTACAATATCTTTCTCAACACAATCTTAATTTTGAGCACAACATCTCTTTGTCCAAGAAGACTTGGATAAAGACTGGTGGTATGTGTTCATATTGGATTGTTCCCCAAACAAAGGCACAGTTGACAGAATTGTGCAGATACCTTTATTCAAACAAGATAAAGTTTGATATCGTAGGTCAAACCTCAAACATATTCTTTCATTCTACATATTGCCCGGATGTGGTTGTCTCCACGGTAAAAGTAAACAACTATGTGATTGGCGACGGATTCATTGATTGCGATTGTGGAGTCAGTGTAATCAAGTTGGCGAAGGATTGCCTGGAAAGAGGTTATGCTGGCTTTTATGGTCTTGTAGGACTCCCAGGTACTGTAGCGTCATCCGTTTACAATAATGCAGGATGCTTTAACTGCTCTATATCCTCTATGGTAGAGAGCGTAGAATGGCTTTCGCCAAAAGGGACCGTTCAATGGTTGCAACCAGGACCTTTGGGTTTAAGCAGCCGTTCGTCAGCTTTCAAGCGGAAAGAGATGGAAGGGGTTCTGCTGTCTGTTAGGCTGAAAGTAAATAAAGCGGCTGATATTGAGAATGAGAAAATGAAGTCTGAAGAGACTGTTAATTACAGGAAGACAAAGCAGGAGGGTCCATATAAAAACTTAGGTTCTGTATTCTGTGAGATGACCATGAGAAGAAATATCCGTAATAAAATCGTCATGGCTGTAACCCGTATTGTTTCTGCAATGAGGATAAGAAAAAACTTGCGCCTGTTTCGGAAAAAACTTCTTTTGTCAATATACGGATATAATGATTTGGACAGATACATTTCTGACAAGGACATCAAGACTTTTGTATGGAAGGATGAGCATGCGGAAAGTCAGTTCATAAGATATAAAGAGTTTATGGGCAAGGTTTATACAAATCTTGTGATTGAAATTGAAGAAAAGATTTAGTCGTCATGAAGATAGGAATCCTCACATATCATCGCGCTGAGAATTATGGTGCTTTGCTTCAGGCTTATGCTTTGAAAACTTATCTGCAAAGTTTGGGGCTTGAAGTGTCTTTTGTTGATTATTGGCCCAGTTACCATGCCCATGCTGATTATTACAGTCTTTTCTCATGGAGACAGTTTGTGCGGAAGTCTTTCAAAGGAAAGGCTGTTATGCTTCTTTATTCCGTGCTTTGGCTTTTGCCAAAAACTGTCCGAAAGATAAGGCTTCGGCGTTTTATGCATAATAGTCTTGGCTTGCAGAATAAGCCTCTTTATACTGAAAGTACAGTTAAGACAGAGAAGTATGATGTGGTGGTCTATGGAAGTGACCAGATCTGGCGAAAACAGAATTTAGGCGGAGTCAGCTTTGATTCTTGGTATTTTGGGTCAGATAACGTTGTGGCAGACAAGAAGATTGTTTATGCCGGAAGTATGGGGGAGGTTAAAACTGATACTGAGGATGACTTGTTCATTAAGAAAATGATGTCGAACTTTGATGCCATCTCTGTCCGTGAGCAGGATTTGCATCTTTATTTAGACGGTCTTGGCGTTTCAAGTTCAGTGGTGATAGATCCTGTCTTTTTGCTTTCCTCTGGCCAATGGAGAAGACTGGCTGTCAAGCCTGATAAAAAAGGCAAGTATATCCTGTTCTATAATCTGATTAATACCGGTGAAAGCGTCCATTTTGCGGAAAAACTGAGTAGTGAGACAAATCTTCCGATTGTCGAGATAAACATAAAGCAATCAATAAGACGGTTGGGAAAAAGATATGTCAGCACCGCCTCTGTTCCTGAATTCTTAGGTTTGATTGATGGTGCAGAGTATGTAGTGAGCAATTCGTTTCACGGTGTTGCATTTTCCATTATTTTTGAAAAACGGTTTTTCGCAGTGGGAATGAGAAACCGTGCTAATAGAGTATGCTCGTTGCTCAGCCTGTTGGGCCTTGAATCTTGTTATGTTAATGAAAGCTCTCAGGATGTGGCCTGGCATTTTGAAAATGTTAAAGGAAAACTAAACGAGTCCGTACTATATTCAGAGTCATTTTTAAAACAATCGTTTTAAATGATGATTTGTAAGGATAGAAAATGGAACGTGTATAGCACGATTCTTCTTATACAGGCATTTCACAGCTTAAAAGTGTGGTTCTTCTGGTGGTTGCCTGATACTGCGGCTTCTGTCCTTTTTGCTGTTATTAGTATCTTATACCTTCAAGTCCACCAGTTCTGGAATTTCAAGGATATCCGTCGGAAAAGGATAGCCATAATCCTCCTCTTGCTTTTCCTTTACAGTGCCGAAGGTAATATCAATGCTTATATTTATAGTTTGTTCTCTGCCATTTCATTATTGCCATTGGTGTTCTTAAAGTTGAGATACCTGATTGACCTGCTGGAGAGGTTTCAGATTGTCATTACCGCCATATTAGCTGTTTCTTTGTTGTTCTGGATAGGGCATCTTGTCGGTTATGACTTACCGTCTTTTAGTATCACATACGGCCAGATTGACCGGGGCATGGGCTTAGAGACCCAGTATTATTTCAGTAACCATATTTTTTATCTTGTGAATCAGTCGTGGATGTTTACCACAGGCTTGGTTCCGGAGTTCATGCGATTCTGTTCCGTCTTTCTTGAACCAGGCTACCTTGCCATTCTGATGGTGTTTTTACTTTTCGTAAATAGATTTGACTTTAAAGACAGAAGGAATATTCTGTACATCATTGTAATTGTATCCACAGTTTCTCTTGCCGGTTTCCTGATGAGTGTTTTTGCTTATATTGCTCATAGTGTCCAGCATTCCAGACAAGGTATCTATGGTTTAGCGTTTGTTGGAATACTGTTATTTTTCAGCCTCGATTTTTTTAAGGAATATAATCATGGCGATAATTTCATAAACCAGGGAATTATTAACCGACTGGAATACGACGACACGACGGGAACCATAGCAGGCAACAATCGTACATCTGTTTTATTGGATGACCACTTTGACAAATTTGTAAAAACTAAGGACATCTGGTTTGGCTTGGGACGAAAAACAGAGCTGGAATTTGGAGTTGGCTATAAGAAGTATTTGATGAAATACGGTATATTTGGATTGACTATGTGGTTGACATTTATGCTGATGATGGCGAGGATAGGCTGGAATTACCGTGCCTTAATGCTGTTTGTTCTCTATGTCCTGATGTTTATACGTGGAGATGGAAGCATGTTCTGGCTTGGATTTATATTGGTCTATATCGGGGGAGTTGTCCAGTCTAAATATATCCTTAATGAAACGTTAGGAAAGAAATGAATATTTTGTTCTTGGCTCATACGAGTCTACGTGAAGGGTCGTCAATAGCCTTGGCTAACCTTGTAAAAGGACTTACTGCTCTGGGGCATCAAGTATATGTGATTACAAATAATGACAAGGGACCATTGTCCGGTATGGTAGAATCTGCCGGTGGGTCTATGTTTTATGGTCCGGTATCTTTGACTGTTTTCCCAAGGACGGGACGTTTCCTTGGAAAGATAATGAGGTTGTTTAGGAACTTATGTAGGTGGAGGAAGGCAAAACGTCTTGTCGGTAGGATTATTGACCAGTATCACATTGATTTGGTTCACTCAAACGTGGGACCAATGAATCTTGCCCTGAGTGAATGTCAGAAACGTGGAATCCCTCATGTGTGGCACTTACGTGAATATCAGGATCTCGATATCGGGATAGTCTTTTTTCCCTATAAGGGTAAGTTCCGTAAGCTGATTCATCAGCAAGGAAATTACAACATTGCAATTACAGAGGGCGTTTTCAATCATTTCTCATTGCGCCCGGATGTTGATAAGGTTATTTATGATGGTGTGTTCTCAGAAGCCAAGACAAAAGAATCCTATGTTCAAGAGAAGGAAGACTATTTTTTGTTCGTAGGTCGAGTGCAGGAAGCCAAATGTCCTCATTTCATGCTCAAACCTTTTGCTGAGTTCTTGAAAAAGTATCCTACCTATCGTCTGATAATTGCAGGTCCTTATTTGGCTACAGATAAATATTATCGGGCTCTCAAAAAAACTATAACAGCATCTCATATTGAAAAGTCCGTCGTTTTTTTGGGTAACCGAAATGATGTATATGAATTGATGCAAAAAGCAAAAGCCCTTATCGTTCCTAGCAGATTTGAAGGTTTTGGCTTTATCACGGCTGAAGCAATGATGAACAACTGCCTGGTAATAGGTAGAGATACCGCTGGCACGAAAGAACAGTTTGATATTGGACTGAGGATGACGGGGCAGGAAATCGGCATACGTTTTAATGATGAGAAGGAACTTCTTCAGGGGTTATTCACAGCAGTCGAAACCGACACGTCACTTATGCTTCAATTCGCCAGAGAAGTCGTGGTTAGTAAATACACATTAGAAAAGAGTGCGGCTGAAACCGATGTTTTTTATCGGCAATGCATGGCCAATCACTATAAAGCATAAATAATGAAAAAAAAAGCACGTGTCATAGCATTTTATTTACCCCAATTCCATCCCATTCCTGAAAATGACAAATGGTGGGGAAAAGGTTTTACTGAATGGACAAATGTAGGAAAGGCTAAACCATTGTTTAAAGGTCATTATCAGCCAAGGGTTCCTGCAGACTTAGGGTATTACGACTTGCGGATGCCAGAGGTTCGTGAAGCGCAAGCAGAAATGGCTCGTGAAGCAGGTATAGAAGGATTCTGCTATTGGCATTATTGGTTTAGTAGTAAGAAACAATTATTAGAACGGCCTTTTAACGAAGTTCTTACTACAGGAAAGCCAGACTATCCCTTTTGTTTAGGGTGGGCTAATCATAGTTGGACTAATAAATCATGGGAAGTCGGTACGAAGAAAGTTAAAGAGCAGACATTAATGGAAATGGTATATAATAATGATGAATATATCAAACACTTCTATGATGTTCTGCCTGCTTTCCAAGACAATCGTTATATAACCGTGGATGGAAGGCCTTTGTTTTTAGTCTTTAGGCCTCTTGAAATACCTAATCCGCATGAATTTATTGATTTGTGGAATAATCTTGCAATGAGTAATGGTCTTCCGGGAGTCTATTTTGTCGGAATCCAATATAATATGCTTCCTTCAGAACAGACTTTAAGAAATGTAGTCTTAAAGAATGCTCCTGATAATGCTGCTGAATTGTATAAAAAGGTAATAGAAGCTGGTTATGATGCGGTTAATTCCAGAGGCTATAACAGGGCTGACTATTACTCAAGATCCATTGTTGACACGCTCTGGCGTGGCTTCGCCATGCGTGCTTTAAATTACACGCCGATTTCAAAATGTGACCAAAAGGTTATAAATAAATATCTTTATGTGAAAGAAGATAAATGGAATAATGTCTTCCCTACGCTTATGCCGAATTGGGACAGGAGCGCCAGGAGTGGCAGAAAAGCAAGGATATATACAAACAGCACACCGGAGGTATTCAGAGACCAGTTAAGAACAGTTCTTGATTTGCTGAAAGATAAAGATGATGAACATAAAATAACATTCCTGATGTCGTGGAATGAATGGGCGGAAGGTAACTATATAGAACCTGACTTAAAATATGGGAAAGGTTTTTTAAATGTTATAAAAGAAGCTATAAAATAGTTATGTACATTTTAGTTATATCACGGGGATATCCCTCCAAAGAATATCCTCAGTGGGGGTGTTTTGAAAAAGACCAGGCCGAGGCTCTGGCAGAATATGGGCATAAAGTGGTTGTTATATCCGTTGATGCCCGGTTTGCTGATAACCGGGGAAAGCCGGGCCTTCATCGGTTTGAGAATAATGGTGTTGTATATTATAATTATGTAGCTGTTCCAGGTGTGTTTTTCTATAAGTGGATGGGTAGTTATAATTATCGGAGGTTTATTAGTCTGCATTGTCATAGGTTGATCTATGAAAGAGTCTGTAAAGAAATAGGGAAACCTGACCTGCTGTATTCTCATTATATACATAAAACGTTTATAGGGGCTTTGCTGAAAAAGAGATATAATGTGCCATTGGTAGGGATTGAGCATTTATCTAAGTTCAATGAGACTGTCATTCCTTCAAGTCTTGATAAAGAGGCAAGATTCGCTTATGGGAATGTGGATTCTTTAATTTGTGTTTCAAAAACATTGTCTTTACGTCTAAAACAGTTATATGGGGTTGATTCAACTGTAATATATAATATGTATGGGGCTGAATTTGAATCTCTAGAACAAGATATTAAAAGCTTTAGCGATGATTTTGTGAAACCCTTTGTTTTTGTCTCTACAGCAAGTCTTATCAAAAGAAAAGGTTTTGATGCATTGATTAATGCCTTTGCTTTGGCAAACTTAGATAAAAAGCAATGGATAATGAATATAATAGGTGAAGGTGAAGAAAAAGCTAATTTGGAATATCTGATAAGGAAATTTGATTTGCAGAATAATGTATTCTTATTAGGTAGGATGAGCAAAATTGAAATTGTCAGCCACTTAAGAAAAAGTGATGCTTTTGTTCTTACATCCAGAAATGAGAACTTTTCTGTTGCAGTGTTAGAAGCATTAGCTACAGGTCTTCCTGTGGTAGCTACAGCATGTGGGGGCATTAGAGAGTGTGTAAATGAAAATAATGGTATAATAGTAGCCGTTGATGATATTAAAGCGATTGCAGCTGCTTTAAAACGTATGATTGAGAATTATTCGTCATACAATAGGGAGTTAATAGCAGAGGATTGTAAGAGCCGGTTCTCTCCTCATGCAATAGCTTCTCAGTTGACTGATGTCTTTGATAAAGTTCTTGCCAGTCGTTTAGAATAATGTGCTTATAATTTGTTGTGTTTATGAAAAACTTGATTATCATAGGTGCCGGCGGCATGGGCCGTACGGTATATAGCAATGCGCTTGAGAGTGTCGGTTTTGGTGAGGATTTTGTGGTCAAAGGATTTATCGACGACAATCTGGAGGCATTGAAAGACTATCCTAATTACCCTCCTGTTATTGACACTATCAAGGACTATGTGCCGCAGAAAGATGATGTGTTTGTGTCATCTATTGGAGGGGCTTCGCGTCGTCGTTGTATGGAAAAGATTATCCGTAGGGATGGTGAATTTATAGATTTGATCCATAAAACTGCACGTATCTATACAAATGCTAAATTAGGGAAAGGAAACTTTATCGGGGCATTCTCTGTCATTGGTAATGATGCGGAGATAGGTGACTACAATATGATCCAGTCATATACGGTTATCGGTCATGATGTCAAGATTGGTAACTGGAACCGTATAGATACACATGTTACCTTAGTAGGTGGCATCGTAATAGAGGATGATATCAATATCCATACGGGAGCTGTTATCAGTCACAATGTGCGTGTGGAAAGTGGTGCTCATGTAGGTGCCTGTAGTTTTGTGTTCAGGACAGTAAAAGCGGGTACAACAGTTATGGGGAACCCGGCAAAGAAAATAATGTAAATAACTATATAAGGAAGAATATTATGGATATAAAGAGTTTATCGAGCGTTTTGCAGAACTATTTGACGATATGGAACTGAGTGAGTTCACTCCTCAAACTGCCTTTCATGAACTGGATGAATACACGTCTCTCATCGCTTTGTCAATCATTGCCATGGTGGATGAGGAGTATGGTGTAACCTTGAATGCCAACGATATGTCATCGGCAGTGACTATCGATGATCTGTTTAACACGGTTAAAGCCAGGGCATAATGGAAGGGTATAATCCTTTTTCACTGGATGGCAAGACCATTCTGATTACGGGTGCAGCTGGGGGCATCGGAAGGGCTACGGCGATTGAGTGTGCCAAATTAGGAGCTGACTTGATTCTTACAGACATCAATGAGGATGGACTGAAGGCTACATTGGAGCAGCTTGATCGTCCTGATGCACATCGCTATGTGTTGGCTAATCTGACTGTTGATGAAGAGATTGACAGACTCGTAAGTGAAATCGGAACGCTTGACGGTTTTGTGAGCAATGCTGGTGTGACCAAGCCTTTGCCTGTGAAGTTCATCAACAAGGCTGATTTGGAACGCATCATGTCTATCAATGCCATGGCTCCGATGTATCTGACACAGCGCCTGCTTCGTAAGAAGAAGTTCTCCAAGAACTCTTCCATCGTATTTACTGTCTCTATAGGTGGCGTATTCACCACTGCGTTCGGCAATGCGATGTATGGTTCTTCGAAAGGTGCTTTACAGGTGTTCATGAAGAATGTGGCATTGGAGTCTGCTTACAATGGCATTCGGTGTAATAGCGTAAATCCCGGTATGATTAACACTGGTCTGTTGAAGCCTGGCACTTATTCGGAAGAAGACCGGAAGAAGGACATGCAGACTTATCCGATGAAACGTTATGGCGAGCCTCGTGAGGTGGCGTTGGGTATCGTCTATCTGTTGTCAGACGCTTCTTCGTTCGTAACAGGACATTCGCTGATTATCGACGGTGGTAAGACTTTGTATTGAAGATTATGAATAGGCTATTAGATAATAAAGTCTGCATCATCACGGGTGCAGCCCAGGGCATTGGCAAGGCGATAGCGGAGCGTTTCGCTGCTGACGGTGCCATTGTCTATGCCTGTGACATGAAAGAGGGTGTGATGGACGAGTGGGCGAGGGATTGTTCTGAAAAGAACTCCACCCGGGTTCATCCGCTGTACTTTGATGTGACAGATGCGGCAGCCGTGAAGAACGCCTTCATGGGCGTGTTCAAGGAAGAGAAGCGTATTGATACACTGGTCAATAATGCCGGCATCGTGTTCAACCGCAAGTTAGGCATGGTGCAGCGTAACGAGACGGAACTGATGTTCCGTGTGAACGTGATAGCCGTGATTGAGATGGTACAGCTGGTGGCAAGGCTGATGCAGCGTTGCGGAGGTGGCTCTGTTGTGAACATCGCATCTGTAACGGCTGTTTTAGGATCTCCTGGCCAGTGCGCCTATTCCGCGACCAAGGGCGCCATCATCTCCTTCACCAAGTCAGCTGCCAAGGAGCTTGCCCCGATGGGCATCAGAGTGAATGCGGTGGCTCCCGGTATCGTGAAGACGGAACGCTTTACGGAATTGTATGAGAGCGACGGGGCTAAGATTGACCAGCGTATCGGTAGGATTGCCTTAGGCCGTTTGGGTGCTCCAGAGGATATTGCCAACGCTTGCTCATTTCTCGCTTCTGACAGGGCTTCATATATCTCCGGCCAGATCTTAGGCGTTGACGGCTGCGCTTCTATCTGAATGAAGAATGAATGGAGAATAATGAATAATCTCTATCGCTGAATAATACGATGATGCTAAACTTAGAAAAGTGGCTGGATAATTCGGTCGCTGCTATTGACTCTCAGGGTAACAGCCTGACTTATGGTGTACTGCGTGACTTTGCCAAGGAATCGGTGAACCTGATGCCGTCACGGTCATTGTTCTTCCTGTTAGTAGAGAACAACGTGGGTGGCATAGCCTGGACCATAGGCAACATCTGTGCCGGTAACGTACCGCTGATACTAAACGCTCATCTGGATGAAGGACTGTATGACAGCCTGTACGGACTTTACCAGCCTCCGTTCGTGTGTGTGCCTGATGCCATGGCTGAAAGGTTCCCATACGAAACAGTCTGTTCACGTTACGGCTACACGCTGATGAAGACAGGTCATGAAGCCTGCCCGATGAACGATGAGCTGTCGCACCTGCTTCCTACTTCCGGTTCTACAGGCAGTCCCAAACTGGTGCGTCATAGATACAGCAATATCGAAGCAGCAGGCCTGAACATCTCCACTTTCTTCGGACTGACTGACAAGGACCGTCCTTTGATGGTGCTGCCTTTGTACTACACAATGGGCCTGTCTATGGTGTTCAGCCATTTCTATGTGGGTGCTACGGTGCTGGTCACGAACTTGAACATGACTGACAGGAACTTCTGGAAGTTCATCAAGGAAGAACGTGCCACGAGTTTCACAGGTGTTCCTTACAGCTTCGAGATCCTGAACCTGATGCGTTTCTTCCGCATGGACCTGCCAGATTTGGAACTGCTGACGCAGGGCGGTGGGAGGATGCCGAAGGAACTGAACCTGAAGTTCGCCGAGTATTGCCGTGACCACGGCAAACGCTGGATAGCCACTTACGGCCAGAGCGAATGCACGGCACGTATGGCATGGCTTCCTGCCAAGTGGGCGATAGAGAAGGTTGGCAGTATCGGTATAGCCGTTCCTAACGGAGAGCTGTCCCTGATAGATGGTGATGGTAATCCTATAACTACTCCTCATACAGAGGGAGAGATGTGCTACAGGGGCAGGAACGTGACGATGGGCTATGCCTATAAGCGTGAAGACCTGTTGAAAGGTGACGAGCGTCAGGGCTTTATCCGCACAGGTGACTTAGCATACTTTGACGAAGACGGATGTTACTATATCGTCGGTCGTATGGGCAGGTTCCTGAAGCTGTTCGGCATGAGGGTAGGGCTTGACGAATGTGAGCGTATCGTGAAAGGGAAGTTCCCTAACTTAGAGTGTGCCTGCACGGGAACGGATGAAAAGATGCTCGTCTATCTCACGGACGAAAGCTACAAGGCTCAGGTCAAGGATGAGCTTGTGGCGAGATTGAAATTAGTCGCCTCCTCCTTCGAGGTCAGGATCATCGATGAAATCCCCAAGAACGAGGCAGGCAAGATCCTCTATGCAAAACTGAATAATCAATAGTATAAATATAGTATTAACCAAGTGTTGAGGTTGATGATTGGCATTGTCCGCATGGATAATGTTCAATGTTCAATCTTCAATGTTCAATAAAAAATGAAATGGAAAATTTAGAAAAATACAACGAGGCATTTACAGAGGTCTTCGGAGTAAGTGCCGATGCATTGAATGACAGCTTTTCAAAGGAAACGGTAGAAGAGTGGGACAGCGTTCACCAGTTGAACGTGATTTCCAACCTGGAGGATGCCTTTGACATTATGTTTGATCCCGAAGACATCATGGAGCTGACATCCTACGCCAAAGGCAAGGAACTCCTCGCCAAATACGATGTCGCCCTTTAATGTTCAATGTTCAATGTTCAATCTTTAATGTTCAATGTTCAATCTTCAATGTTCAATGTAAAAAATGGCTCGTTGGAAAATTAAAAATGTGAGCATCGCCGGTGTGTCGATGGCCGTGCCAGAGCATACGGTCAAGACTGCTGAGATAGACCTGTTCAACAAGGAGGAAGCCGAGGTGTTTGACAACACGGTAGGCATCAAGTCCAGACACGTCGCTCCGGATACCATGTGTGCCTCCGACATGTGCCAGGCTGCAGGCGAGAAGCTGCTTGCAGAACTTGGCTGGGAGAAGGAGAGCATAGGCATGCTGGTGTTTGAGTCGGTGACAGGCGATTACCGTACACCGCCAACTTCCTGTCTGTTGCAGTACAGGATGGGCTTGAGCGAGGACTGCTTCTGCATGGATATACCGATGGGCTGCTGCGGATGTATGTATGCCATCAATGTGGCTGGCAATATGCTTAGTAGCGGTCAGGTGAAACGCGCGTTGGTACTGGTGGGTGATACAGCCTTGCGTATGGGTTCCATGAGGGACAAGAGCCGTGTGCCTCTGTTCGGTGACGGCGGTACGGCTTTGGCATTGGAGTATGATGAGACAGCTCATGACATCGTGATAGACTTCCATACCTTGGGCAGTGGCTACGAGGCACTGATGACTCCTCACGGAGGTTTCCGTCATCCTGCAACACCTGAGTCTTTCATCTATGAAGACTTTGGCAATGGTATCGTAAGAGCTCCTTATCATACGATGATCAATGGCATGAACGTGTTCTCATTCGCCATATCAAGACCACCAAAGTCTGTGGAGAAGTTCATGGCAGACTATAACATTGATAGGAATACAGACATAGACTATTTCCTGATTCATCAGGCCAACAAGATGATAGTTGACAGGGTAGTGAAGAAACTGAAGCTGCCGTTGGGAAAGGTTCCTTATAACTTGGAGGAGTTTGGCAACTTAGGTGGTGCAAGCATTCCTTCCTTGATGGTAACCAGGATAGCTGATAGGTTGAGAACAGAAGAAACAACTTTACTATGCTCATCCTTTGGCTTGGGTTTGAGTTGGGGAACGATGCTTTTGAAAACGAAGCCGATGGTGGTTACTGAGTTACTGGTTATATAATAAACTAAAGTTTCGCAAGTGAATGAATATACTATTGAATAGCTTACTGGCCTTTCAGGCCGTCAATATTAGCTTGCGAAACTTACATAATAAAGAAATGACCCCGTTTCTCGACGAAGTCATTTCAATGATATGATAGTAAACCTAAACCTTTCAGCAGCAACCTGTCTGTTGCTGGTCTGTCTCTGATGTAATTCATTTTAAATAAT